>CAYUXS010000030.1:0-3839 GCA_964448915.1 uncultured Peptococcaceae bacterium | reverse complement strand
TGCCTCAAAATCATTTGCCGTCAGGGATTCGAGTTTTGCGCGGGAAGCTTCCACCCTGATACTGACATTAGTGGGTAAAGACCCGCTTAACATCAAATTGTCAGAGATGCCCCTTTGTTGAAGAGGAATGCTCATAATCTGGCTGTTCCCAGTATTTGCAAGGTTCTGTTCCCCGGATGCATAAACCCATAAGAGCAAAGCCAGGAATACAGCAAAGATACGCAATGCCAATTTATGCCAGTCTAACCCGGCCACCACGGATCACCTCCGATGCCACAGGGCAACAACCCCATTTGCTTTTCTTTTGCTCTTACAGGTTAAAGCACTGCGCAGCCTGTGGGTCAGAGCGGCCTCATCAAGCCCCCTGGTCAATACGCCTTCCTCTGCAATAGAAATGACACCAGTTTCTTCTGAAACTATCAATGACACCGCATCGGATTCTTCAGTAATCCCTATGCCTGCCCGGTGGCGGGTACCCATGGTTTTGCTTAAGTTTAGCCTTTGGGAAAGAGGAAGGACACTGGCTGCCGACATGATCCGGTCTTCCCTGATAATAACCGCCCCGTCATGCAGCGGTGTCTTGGGAATAAAAACATTGACCAGCAGTTCTGTAGAAACAACGCAGTCCATTTTTACGCCGTTATCAATAATTTCTTCCAGCCCGGTTGATCTTTCAAAAACAATAAGCGCTCCAATCCTGTCCCTGGACATTTGAACTGCCGCTTGTACAACTGAAGACACTACTTTATCGACATCTACATCTTCACCCGACCAAAACTGGGATGATAAAAAAGTCCCTCCACCAATTTTTTCCAAAGCCCTTCTGAGCTCGGGCTGGAATACAATAGGCAGAGCCACCACCAAAGCGGTGGTGGCTTGCTTTAAAAGCCATTGCAGGGTATATAAATGCAAAAGGCTGCTGGCTGCATAGAAAATTATTAATACAGCCAAGCCCTTTAACAGCTGAACTGCCCTGGTCCCTTTAATCAGCAGCATCAAACGGTATAATACAAAGGCCACTATTAAAATATCGATAATACTGGTGAGGCTAAAAGTATCCAACAGGTTTAACTTTGGCAGTTCTTTGAACCAATCGAGCAAACTTGTATCACTCCCAGTCATCAATAAAATAGTGCCTTTAACAATTAACCTTACTCAAGTTTTCCGTTATTTTTCTTTTCTATTTCATTTTGCAGCAGTCCGTAAGCAATACTGTCGACCAGTGCATCCCAGCTGGCATCAATAATGTTCTCTGAAACCCCTACCGTACCCCAGGTCTTTTTGCCGTTGCTGGTTTCAATAAGAACCCTTACCTGGGCGCCGGTTCCGTCCTTTTCATCCAGTACCCGCACCTTATAGTCTGTAAGGTGCATTTTGGCGATGTCCGGGTAAAATCTATCCAGCGCTTTTCTCAAAGCATTGTCCAAAGCGTTAACCGGACCATTACCCTCAGCCGCCGTGTGCACAACCTGATCTCCAACCGACATTTTAATGACAGCCTGAGTATAGCCGGGCATGTCTTCTTTCATTTCTATTATAACGCGTAAATCCTCAAGCTTAAATGGTTCTTTGTATCCAGTTTTTAGTTTCCTCAACATCAGTTCAAAGGAGCCTTCCGCACCTTCAAACTGGTAACCCTTATTCTCCATTTCCTTTATATGCTCAAGGAGTTTGCGGTTTTCCTCTTTTTGCATCTCAAGATCCAAATTCAACTCTTTATATTTATACAAAAGGTTGGATAGCCCGCTTAATTCTGAAACAAGTACCCGCCGGCTGTTGCCGACTTTTTCAGGTTCAATATGCTCATAAGTACGGGGCGATTTAAGAATTGCACTGACATGAATGCCCCCCTTGTGGGCAAATGCACTGCTTCCTACATAAGGCTGGCTGGATACCGGATGAAGATTGGCCACTTCACTGACATAACGGGATAACTGGGTTAATTTCCTTATATTTTCTTCAGGCAATGTTTGAATATTGATTTTTAAAGACAAGTTCGGAATCACTGAACACAAATTGGCATTGCCGCAGCGCTCCCCATAACCATTTATTGTGCCTTGAACCTGGGATGCGCCTGCTTGTACGGCAACGATTGAATTGGCAACCGCCATTTCACAATCATTATGGCAATGAATGCCTACTGGGGTTTTAAATTTCTCAACCACCATTTTTACCGCACTTTGTATGTCATTGGGCATTGAGCCGCCATTGGTATCACAAAGCACTAAGGCTGCAGCGCCGCCATCTATGGCTGCCTGCAAAGTGGCCAAAGCATATTCCGGATTAGCCTTAAGCCCGTCAAAGAAATGCTCGGCATCATAAAATACTTTTAAGCCCTTGCCATGCAGGAATGCAATTGATTCCCGGATCATTTTGAGGTTTTCCTCAAGATCGGTTTTCAGGGCGTGGGTAACATGAAAATCCCAGGTTTTTCCGACTAATGTTGCTGCTTTAACCCCGGATTCCAGTATGCTTTGCAGGTTGCTGTCTTCTTCAGCCTTAGTACCGGGCTTCCTGGTACTGCCAAAAGCAGTAAGTATCGAATTCTTTAATGAATACGCGGCAATTTTCCGGTAAAACTCCATATCCTTTGGATTTGAGCCCGGCCAACCGCCCTCGATGTAATGGAAGCCCATCTCATCCAATTTTAACGCTATTTTTATTTTATCTTCGGCGGAAAAAGAGATGCCTTCCCCCTGGGAACCATCCCTAAGGGTGGTATCGTATATCTCAACAGCCCTCATAATCATTCACCACTTCTACATTGTCATAAGTTGCGTGTAAGGTGTTAAGTTACATGTTATGGTTATAGGTTATAGGTTTTAGGTTTTAGGTTTTAGGTTTTAGGTTTTAGGTTTTAGGTTATAGGTTTTAGGTTATAGGTTTTAAGTTAAAGTTTTGTTAAAAACGTATAACTTAATGCATATGACGAGAATTTGCGGTAGCAACTATATGTTTTCAGCGATCAAATCACCCATTTCAGCGGTACCGACTAATTTCATGCCATCTTCCATTAAGTCGGCGGTACGATAGCCCATATCCAGTACTTTTGTCACGGCTTGCTCGATAGCTTCACTTTCATTGTCAAGACCCAATGAGAATTTGAGCAGCATCGAACCGGAAAGAATCGTAGCTATCGGGTTGGCCCTGTTAAGGCCTGCGTATTTGGGTGCGGAACCATGGCTGGGTTCATATAGCCCGGTTTTCCCTCCTATGCTTGCTGAAGGAAGCATTCCCAAAGAACCGCTCAGCATAGAAGCCTGGTCACTAAGTATATCTCCAAACATGTTCTCAGTAACAATAACATCAAATTGCCTGGGGTTTTTCACCAACTGCATGGCACAGTTATCTACATACATGTGATCAAGTTCCACATTGGGATACTCGGCGGCTAAACCGGTTACTACTTTCCGCCAGAGGCGTGAGCTCTCCAAAACGTTTGCCTTGTCTACCGAGGTAAGCTTTCCGCGCCTTTTTTCAGCCATTTGGAAGCCCAGCCTGGCGATTCTCTCTATCTCCCCGGTAGTATACTCCAAGGTATCTATAACCCTGATACCACCGTTTTCAAGATTTTCCCTGCGTTTTTCACCAAAATACAGCCCGCCTGTCAATTCCCTGACAACCAACACATCAAGCCCGGCGACAACTTCAGGCTTTAAGGTTGAAGCATTAGATAAGGAAGGAAATACTTTTGCCGGCCTTAAATTGGCATAAAGGCCCAAGGCTTTCCTAAGAGGCAGAAGTGCACCGGCTTCCGGGCGCAGGTGGACAGGAAGGTTATCCCACTTGGGGCCGCCTACTGCACCCAGCAATATTGCGTCACTGCTTTGGCACAGTTC
>CAYUXS010000029.1:8845-11832 GCA_964448915.1 uncultured Peptococcaceae bacterium | reverse complement strand
CCCGCTAACTACACCGTTGTACCCATGAGATATTATCCTTCGATCCACTACCACTACCGCCCCTACTTTTTTGCGCAGGCAAGTAGAACGCCGGGCAATGGTATCAACTACATCCATATATATTTCATCAAAAGAAGGACGTATAATGCTCATATTCTTTTCTCCCGGTTAAATGTTAGTATTTAATATATTGGATGTTTTTTACAGAGTTCAGAAGACAACTCCTTGGCCTTAGCTAAAGCAGCTTTATCATCCTTATTGCTCAAGGCCAGGTCTATGATATCCGCCAATTTTACCATATCTTCTTCATCCAATCCCCTGGAAGTCACAGCAGCAGTACCAATTCTGATCCCGCTGGTAATAGCCGGAGGCTGGGGATCGTAAGGAATAGAGTTTTTATTGACTGTAACGCCTACTTCATCCAGGATTTCCTGGGCATCTAACCCGCTTATATTTTTATTCCTCAAATCCAACAGCATTAGGTGGTTATCAGTACCACCCGTTACCAGCGTAAAGCCTTTTTGTGCCAAGCAATCAGCTAATTTTTTGGCATTGCTCACTATCCTTTGTTGATATTGTTTGAATTCAGGCTTTAACGCTTCCCCAAAAGAAACTGCTTTCGCAGCAATAACATGCATTAACGGGCCGCCTTGAATACCTGGGAATACTGCCTTGTCAATTGCTTTTGCATATTTTGAACGGCAAAGGATTAAACCTCCCCTGGGCCCACGCAAAGTCTTATGGGTGGTAGAGGTTACCACATCAGCATAAGGCACCGGGCTCATATGCTGGCCTGAAGCCACCAAACCGGCTATATGGGCCATATCGACCATTAAGTAAGCTCCAACTTCTTGTGCAATTTCTTTAAATTTTTTAAAATCTATGCTCCTGGGATAAGCACTGTACCCTGCAACTATCATTTTAGGTTTGTTTTTTAAAGCAATAGCCCTTACCTGATCATAGTCAATAAGGTTGGTGTCTTTATCTACTCCATAAAAACTGACATTAAAATATTTACCGGAAATATTTAAAGGATGGCCATGAGTGAGGTGGCCGCCGTGAGCCAAATTCATGCCTAAAATGGTGTCCCCCGGATTAAGAAGGGCAAAATATACCGACAAGTTGGCCTGGGCACCGGAGTGGGGCTGCACATTGGCATGCTCGGCGCCGAATAGTTCCTTGGCCCTGTTTATCGCCAGTTCTTCAACAATATCAACATACTGGCATCCCCCATAGTACCTGCGTCCGGGGTAACCCTCGGCATATTTGTTGGTAAGGACAGAGCCTTGAGCTTCCATAACCGCAGCACTTACAATATTCTCAGAAGCAATTAATTCCAGTGTGTTGCGTTGGCGCTCCAGCTCTAAATCAACAGCCCGGGAAATTTCCGGATCAACCTCACGAAGACTGCGTTTAAAAAACATTTTTATCCTCCCATTACAAAAAAGATTTAAATATTTAAATTAAATATTTTTTTTCAATTTCAGTGATTTTTTCAACCCGCCGTCCATGCCTGCCTTCTTTTAGAAAACCAGCCTTCAGAAAGGTTGATACAATCTCAATTGCCAAACCGGGTCCGATAACCCGTTGGCCCATAGTAAGCACATTGGCATTATTGTGTTCCCTTGCCATACGGGCAGAAAAAGTATCATGGCAAAGAGCAGCCCTGACACCGGGGACTTTATTTGCAGCTATTGAAACACCAATGCCTGTCCCACAGCATATAATGCCAAGGTCAAATAAACCTTGTGCTACCGCCTCTGCAACTTTCAAAGAAAAGTCGGGATAATCTACAGGATCTTCCGAATATGTCCCCATATCTTCATATTCTATCTGATTATCTTTTAAGAAATCTATAATTTCTGCCTTCAGCCTGAAACCACCGTGATCGCTAGCCAATGCCAATCGCAAATCAGATCTTCCCTTCAACATTTTAGCTGTTTTTCAAGATAAGATTCTACAGCAATCTACAAAACCCTTTACATTATTTATTCCCATTAGTTTCCTTTAACAGTTTGTCCATCGCCAACCTTACTAAATTTGCCAGTTCTCCGGCAGTTTTTCTGTAAACTTCCAGGTCGCCCCCGTAGGGGTCGATTACATCTCCCTCTAAACCTACATAATCCCGCAAAGTATACGCTTTACCTGCTGCCTCAGGGAGAATTCTTAATATTTCTTTCAAGTGTCTTTCAGTAAGGGCCAAAATAAGGTCTGCCTCTTCCAGGATTTTTTTATCTAAAGCTGTAGAACGGTGTGCCGTTAGATCAAGCCCCATATCCTTTAAAGCAAGGATTGCATTTTCTGATGCCGGCAGCCCTGTTTCAGTGCTCGTACCTGCTGATTTTACTGTAATATTGGAAACACCGGCTTTTTCCAGCTCTCTTTCAGCCAGTGCCTGGGCCATACTGCTCCGGCATGTGTTTCCTGTACAAACAAATAAAATAATCACAACTATAACCTCCCGTAGCTAATTGGCATTCCTCTTCAGTCAGCTGTTAGCTATCAGCTATCAGCTTTTCTCATGTCTTCTGAATTCTGTATTCTGATCAAGAGGAACCCTTCAGTTAATAGCTAAAATAGCAGTTTTATCCCGATTCCAATAAGAATTATTCCCCCGATTAAATGAGCCTTTTCTCCCACCCAGGATCCCAAAAACCTTCCGGCACATAAACCTGAGAAGGACATCAGCCCGGCAAAAATACCAAAAATTATTGCCGTTGAAAGCAAATTAAACTGGTAGACACCTAAAGTAAAGCCAACACTTAGGGCATCAAGGCTTACACTTAAAGCAAGAATAACCAGGCTAAAACCGTTCATTGAAAGGGCTTCAGAGTCTTTATGGGAGGACTTAAAAGTTTCCCAAAGCATCTTTATACCCAGGAATATTAGAATCAAAGCGCCGATAATACTTGCTGCCTGGCCTACCAGCTTGCCGGCAAGGTTGCCCACATACCAGCCGGTTAAAGGCAACACTACATGAAAAATAA
>CAYUXS010000029.1:0-8835 GCA_964448915.1 uncultured Peptococcaceae bacterium | reverse complement strand
ATTACTATGCAGAGAAAAGAGCCTTGTTTTCTTCGTACACCGGCCATTCCCAAGCCAAGGCATACCGAAAAGGCATCGGCGCCCAAAGCTATCGCCAATAATAAAATAGTTAAAATTGACATGTAAATCCTCGCTTAGGCTCAAGAGTATTCTTTTTTGGTCAGCGGTCAGCTGCCAGCTGACAGCCGTCTAAAACTTATAACGCATAAGCTATGACTGCTTAAAGCTAGTTGCCAACATTAATTATTTTCGTTGCCGCCCGGCGGAGCCTGTTGGCAACAGCCAATCCTAAACCCACCGGTTCCACACCTTCCGCCAAAATAATATCTACACCAGTATCGTCAAAGCTGCGCAATGCATTATAAAGTGCAACAGCCACCGATGCATGATCCCAAGCTGTTCCTGCTGTTATAGTCAATATACCGGTATAATTTTCCCGGTTTCCGTCACGGCACAAAACACCGACTTTTTTCCCCTGGGCGGCGTAGTTTGATGCCAATTTTAGTATTTCCCTAATAACCTGCTCCCCGGCACCTTCAACCAGAATCAACGGGGAAGACGGCGCATAATGCCGGTATTTCATGCCCGGCGAACGCGGCTTGTCAACTTTCTCCTCATAATTAACCAGGGAAGGGTCTAAAACAACATCACAACCCAATTCTTTTATATCTTCAAGAGTTACACCACCGGGGCGAAGTATTACCGGTACTTTTGAAGTAAGATCCAAAACCGTTGATTCCACACCCATCCCTGATTGTCCACCGTCTAAAACAGCATCTATTTTTCCTTTCAAATCCTGATATGTATGCTCGGCTGTTGTAGGGCTGGGTTTCCCGGAGATATTGGCACTGGGGGCAGCCACCGGCACGCCTGCTTCACGGATTAAAGCCAAAGCCACCGGATGGTCCGGCATTCGAAAAGCCAAGCTGTCCAAACCGGCAGACACCTCCCGGGGCACTTTGCTGCTGCCTGGCAGCACTACCGTCAAAGGGCCCGGCCAGAATTCTTCCATTAACATAAGGGCCTTTTTGCTTACACTCCCGGCATACCTATAAACCATATCTATATCTGAAACATGGAGAATCAAGGGATTATCCCTTGGGCGCCCTTTGGCCGCAAAAATATTGCCGACAGCTTTGCCATCCAATCCGTTGGCTCCAAGCCCATAAACGGTTTCGGTAGGGAAAGCCACTAATCCTCCCCGGTTGATTATACTTGCAGCCTCTTTGATTATAACCGGGTCGGGATTCTTTTTATCCACTCGCCAGAGAACTGTTTTCTTGGCGCCTGTATCCACTGCCAATCACTCCATATAACGGGTAGTATACCATATATTTCTGCTTATATGTATTCCTTAAATGTCAGAAGACAGAATTCAGGAGTCAGAATCCAGAAGTTTAATGATTCCGTAGCAGGTATTACTTAAAAGTTAGAAGTCAGAATTCAGGAGTCAGAATTCAGAAGTTTAAGTATTTCCACCAGCCATAAGAAACATCCCCGTGGCAGGTATTTCTTAAAAGTAAGAAGTCAGAAGTCAGGAGTCAGAATCCAGAAGTTTAAGTATTTCCGCCAGTCATACGAGGCATCCTCGGGGCAGGTATATTATTTTAAAGGGTGTTACCTATATCCTTACTGACCGCTGAACGCAGTTAACCTAAAACCTAAAACTTATAACCTAAAACCTATAACCCTATAACACATAACCTAAAACACCTAATAGCTGCTCCTGATATTTACAGCCTGCTTGCAAGCACAAGCCTTTCCCTCCCGGCCAAATCAGGAGTTATTTCTACTTTCCATCTATTTTCCATTAATCCTTTTAATATCGAACCCTGGCCGGGGGCTATTTCCATCATTAAGAAACCGCCTATTGGCAACAATTTATAAGCCTGGGGAATCAGGCGCCGGTAATAATCCAGCCCGTCTTCCCCGCCATCCAAGGCTGTCAGAGGCTCATAATCCCGGACATCCCTCATAAGTTCCGGAATTTCACCGGATGGGATATAAGGTAGGTTAGCCGTAATCAAATCGGCCTTAAGCCCCGGGATCGCCAGCAGCGGATGCAACAAATCCCCTTGAATAAATTCGATCTTTTCTCCTACTCCATGGTTAACAGCATTTTGCCGCGCTATTTCCAATGCAGCAGGGGAAACATCAACAGCATATACTTTTTCCCACTTGCTATAGACTGCCAGTGATACGGCAATAGCTCCGGAACCGGTCCCCACATCAATCATTACCGGCAAGGGGGGGGCATTAATTTTTGGTCGGAAAAGTTCCAGCGCTTTTTCAACCAGTAATTCGGTTTCCGGGCGTGGTATAAGGACTCCGGGCTTAACTTGAAAATCCAAACCCATAAATTCCTTGCGGCCGGTAATATATGCTACAGGTTCTCCTTTGGCCCTCCTGTCCAGCACTAACCGGTACTTGCCTGCTTCTTCAGGTGTCAGTTCTTCTAAACTGTTGCGGTAAAGTGCAGTCCGCTCGCAATTAAGACAATGTGCCAATAAAAGCTCGGCATCAATACGCCCCGCACCCGGGCAATTGCTTTTAAGATATTTGCTTGCATAATTAAGCCACTGCGCAATATTCAACTATACATAACCCCACATAAATAAAAATCAGGAGCATGCCTGAAAAACTGTCCTGTCATGACCCCTGATCCAATCATCGATATTTAACTAAATCGTTTCACTAAGTTTGGCGGCTTGATCAGTAGTCACCAATGCCTCAATCAATTCGTCAAGTTCCCCCATCAATATTTCCTGCAAACGATGGGATGTAAGCCCTATCCGATGGTCGGTAACCCTATTCTGGGGGAAATTATATGTCCTAATCCGCTCACTTCTATCTCCACTGCCTACTTGGGATTTACGGTCGCTGGCAATCTTTTCCCTTTGTTCCTGCTCCATTTTGTCTTTAATCCTGGCTCTCAATACTCTCATAGCCTTATCTTTATTCTTGTGCTGGCTCTTTTCGTCCTGCATTGACACAACAATCCCGGTTGGTATATGGGTTAACCTAACAGCAGACTGGGTAGTATTGACAGATTGCCCACCCGGCCCGGTGGCACAAAACAAATCAACCCTTATATCATTGGGATTTATCTCAACTTCAACCTCTTCTGCTTCAGGAAGCACCGCCACAGTTGAAGCCGAGGTGTGAATCCGGCCTCCGGATTCAGTGGTGGGGACTCTCTGCACCCGGTGGACACCGCTTTCAAACTTGAGCTTGCTATAAGCCCCTTTCCCTTCAATCATGAAAATAACTTCCTTTATACCGTCCAAGTCGGTATAATTGGTGCTCATAACCTCAGTTTTCCAACCTTGTTTTTCTGCATAACGTGTATACATCTTGAAAAGATCCGCAGCAAACAATGCGGCTTCCTCACCGCCGGTTCCCGCCCGGATTTCAACAAACACGTTTTTGTCGTCATTAGGGTCTTTAGGTAATAGCAAGATCATCAGTTTTTTATTCAGCTCTTTTTCCTTTTCTGTCAATTCCTTCAGTTCCTGCTCTACCATCTCTTTAAAATCGGGATCGGTATCATCTTGAAGTATTTCCTGGGCTTCATTTATATCCTCAAGAACTTTTTTATACTCCCGGTAAACTGAAACAACTTCACTAAGTTCCGAGTGGGATTTGACCAACTGCTTCCATAAATTTTGATCGGCTATTACCTCGGGATCGCTTATTTGTTTTTCCAGTTCATTAAATTTCTCTTCAAGGCTGGCCAGTTTATCTAACATTGACCTGTTCCTCGCTCTCTGCTAAAACGGATTTTAATGCCTTAATGGCAACTTCGACTTGGCTGTCTTCAGGTTCTGCCGTTGTCAAAGCCTGCAGCCATTTACCCGGCTGTATAAACACCCGGCATAACCAATTATCAACATTTTTAGCCGTAAGCTTAAGGACTTCATAGGATATCCCGGCTAAAACAGGCATTAGCAAAACCCTGGAGGTAATCCTCCACCAGAGGACCTGGTGTCCCAACATAGCAAACAAGAAAATACTCATTACCAATACTATCAGTAAAAAGCTGGTGCCGCAACGGGGGTGGAAGGTACTGAATTTTTGGACATTGGCTACTTCCAAATCCACTCCGGCTTCATATGCATTTATTACTTTATGTTCCGCTCCATGATACTGGAACACCCTTTTAATATCCTGGAACCTGCCAATTAAGGCTACATAAAGCAAAAAAACCGACATTCTAAAAAAACCTTCGACCAAATTCTGCCAAAAGCTGCCCTGCACTTGGCTTTTTAATAAATGTGCCCCCCAGGTAGGTACTATTATAAAAAGAAATATTGCTAAAGCAAAAGCAGAACCAATAGTCAAAACAATTTCTGTCTTGCTTAATTCCTCGTCCTCGCCTATTGCCTTGTTGGCGGAAAAACTGAGGGATTCCACTCCAATAACCAAAGAATCTACCAAAGCCACCACACCGCGGAGCATGGGCCATTTTAAAAACGGGTACCGTTGGGTTAGCGACCCAACCTGTTTTTTATCAACTTCAATCCCGCCCTCAGGCAACCTAACTGCTATTGCCCTGCTGTGGCGGCCTCGCATCATCACACCTTCAATTACAGCTTGGCCGCCGTACTGAAAATTACTTAACATTTTAAAACACCCCGGATGTGGATAATTCGAATTTTATACGGTAAAGCAATTAGCAGAGCCTATGCTCTGCCAATAGTAATTATTTAATGCCATATTTCTTGCGGAATCTATCTGCTCTACCGCCTATCTCAACGGTTCTTTGAGAACCGGTATAAAACGGGTGACATTTGTAGCAGATTTCTACTCTTAATTCCTTTTTAACTGAGCCGGTTTCAAAAGTTTCACCGCAAACGCAAGAAACTTTGGCTTTCTGGTATTCAGGATGTATGCCTGCTTTCACGGGGTTCACCTCTTCTCTTATACTAAACTGTCTTTACAGTGTGCGGCGTATAAATGTACTAAGAGATTATAACATACCGGTTTTTTCCCCGCAAGCGGCGTTTTTGCAGTAAAATCTAAAAATTTGTTCCCTTGCACTCTTTATTTACCGGGCTGGTGACAAATTTAACACTGATAGTTTTAATAATCATTATGGCCAATAAGAGTATCCCTACATATCCGTTTATAACGTAAATGATATTTACCAACCTGTCAAAAGGCACATTCATTCCTACGAAAGCACCTATGATGGTTAATGCAACCGTGAGAATTTTATATTTCTTGCTCTTTTCAACAGCGATTCTCGAAATAACGGTCCAAAGAAGCGGTACTGCTGTAGTGTATATCCCTGCGGCAACGGTTAAGGAAAATACGACGGCTACATAGGGATGTATGTTCCCTGCTAAAATCAAGGATGGAACCAGAGTACCCGCAACTTGCTCAAGATTTGCCATCAACCCAAGAGCTACAATGATGACTGCCAGAGAAAAACCCAACGCACCCATGATTGCCCCTAAAGATGCTTCTTTTCTGCTTTTTGCCGTTTTCCCCATTTGCGACATGAAAGCCGCCAGCCAAAGCATACAAAAACCTACATAAGATAATGCTGCATAAATCCAATTAGTTGATGCTTTCATTAAGTTCAGAGTCGGCAGCACGCTACTAACTTTGGCCAATCCACCAGGGTTGGCAATTATTGCCGATAGTCCCAACAATATAGCCATCACACAAATTACCGGACCGATATTTCCGATAACATCTACAATTTTGTTTAATCCAAAAAGAACGGTCCCACCTGCGAGAATGGCCATCCCAAGACCACCTACTGTAACAGGCAGCCCATACTGTTGATGGATGGTGGCTCCCGCTCCTCCAATCATCACCATAAACGACATGTAAATGAAGAGTATTGAAAAATAGTCATAAAATTTTCCAATGTACTTCCCGCAATAGTAGGTGTAAATATCGTTACCATTTGGGAATTTTTTATCATAACCTGTTGTGATAAAGCTTACCCCTACATATAAAAACATAATAAACACCGCTATTGCGCCGGCAATACCCAGCCACCCATAAGCTGCAAAATATTGCATGATTTCTTGTCCAGTAGCAAACCCCGAACCAATTAAAAATGCGATAAATGCTCCTGCATAGATAATCACTTGCTTGAACCTTACTTCTTGGTTATCCATAATATCACTCCCGATTTAAAAGTAGCCATCCACAACTTTGTCTTGTTTTTAGCTTAATCCTCACTCCTGTGCTGCTCTTTTCCTCCCTGTTTTGTGCTTGGACAGCACAGCCGTCTTAGCTGTCCAAGCCAGGTTTAGGGAGGTTTTACCTTTGGCCAATTGTATTTGGCCGGTTGTTAAGTCATGGAACGAATGGGGCCAAAGTATGGCCTTTTAAAGCTTTTATATTAGGGAAATTCCTTGCGTAAGAATGCCTCAAAATTTCTTATCACGTCCTCGACAATTAAGCGCCCTTTTTCTGCCGAGCTGGACCTTGCCGTATAAAGACATCCCGAGGCAGGCACGGCTGTTTTAGGCACAGGGAATCTCTGGTAAGTTGGCGGGACAAAATCTTCATCAACAATTTCAGGGCCAACCAATTCAGGACAAAAATACATCATTAAAGACGTTTCAGTAAGCGCGGCATGTTCTAAAGCCCAACTCTGAAACTCAACCTCATCGTATAATTTAGCCATAGTACTCTCAGAAATATTATCCCACCAGTTAGCCAACACTACTTTGGGAAAAGGCGTTGTTTGGTTGCGCAGGAGTAAATCAATAGCCTCTGCAAGAAAAGCCTCATTTTCATAATGTGCATTCATTATTAAAATTCTTTGCCAACCGTCTGCTAAAAACTCGGTTAAAATATCTTTAGTTAATGCAACAAGCGTGGACCCGTTCAAATCAATTGTCCCAGGGAAAATAGGCCCGCCACCGCTATTTGGCTGTGATTTATAACCATACGTCAAAGTAGGTGCAACTACGCCTCCAAACTTCTCGGCAATTGCTATAGCAAAATTTTCTGCAATTTCAGCATCAACACACAAAGGGAGGTGTGGTCCATGTTGTTCTATAGAGCCTACAGGAATAATTAATATTCCATCTTTAATTTTCGCTTGGTATTCATTCCATGTTAAATTGCCCATCAAAAGTTTATTCATTAATTGCACCCCTTTTTTAAAATAGCTTTGGCATTGAACTATTTAGTTCCGGCAATACCAGTTAGATTGCCAATGCCCTCTGAAATTACTATGCACCAGTCGTCTTTTCTGCAGCTTTTGGCACTGCAACTACTGATCCCTTTGCAATAAACCAGTAAATTATTGCTGATAAAAACAGGGTTGGGTAAATCGCGCCGGTAGTATTCATGAGAAATTCGGTGTTCTTAACAATCAAGAATATGACTATACCCAGTACCCAGGCACCAACGCCCCTCCAGTTAATACCGTTTGAATACCAATACGGCCCGTTTACAGTGGTGGAATAATTCCAGTCATATTGCCGCTTGCGAATTAAATAATAGTCTACTATTAAGATGCCAAGGATTGGTGCAAAAATAAAACCAATATAATCTAGGAATAGGATAAAGGCATTAAGGAAACTGCCTACAAAAAGCGGGATATATGAAACTAACAAAGCAAGTATTGCAGCAATCCATAAGCCTGTGAAAGGTTTAACCTTCGGCAAAACAGTTGATACCGACATACCTGCGGAATATATGTCTACCACATTGGTTGTGACAGTAGAAAGAATAAGCACTCCAAAGGCCACCCAGCCTAAACCCAAGGCAGCTGCAACACTGGAGGGGTCAGATTTATTAGGGTCGAAAGCGCCTGAGGCAAGAGTGGTGGCAATTACACCCAATACTCCTACCAGGGCAAACCAAAAGAGAGCTACGTTGGCCCCAATCATGGGTGCGATGACAGCAGCAGACTTATTCTTGGTATAGCGTGTAAAATCGGCAACAAGAGGTACCCAGCCCAAACTAAAAGCAGCCATGGCATCCATTGCTGTACCGAAAGTCAAACCCGCACCTAAGTTTTCCGGTGGTCTCCAAGTGACAATTTGGCTTAAATCATATGTTTTTAAGATTGCTGCCGTTTCCCAAACGGTTAAAAAAATCAGTAAAGTACAGGCAATAGTTTCAAACCATTTAATAGACCTTGAACCGCCCACAACTGTTAAGACGATTTGCAGTACACTTGTAAGGGTAATACAAAAAGCCATATTGCCCATCGAGCCTGGCTCTCCGTATGAAGGCCAGCCAAAGAGTATTTTAAACAGAAAACTCATTGATATAGAAGCAATAAAGGTATTGACAGCGCACCAGCCGACAAATTGACCAATATTCAATAAGGCAGGCACCTTACTTGCTTGGATACCAAAGGGCACGCGCAGCAGGCCCATGGTAGTAGTACCTACTTTAAAACCGATAAATGCTACTAATGCCATAATGGCATAAGCGATTGGGTTGCAAATAAAAATATTTGCTGCTGCCCCTGCAAAACCAAGAGCTGCTACTACTCCGCCGACAAACCATGTACCCGGGTTGGCATTGGCACCTATCCAGGTAAACAACATATCCCTAAAGCCATAATGCCTTTCCTCAATTGGAACAGCTTGATCAGCCCTATATTCAGCCATATTTTAAACTCCTTTCAAAATAAATTTATTTGCATCTATGGGTGCGTTTATATGAGCCAGTTGAGTCATGCCTGTTAAAAAACAGGCATGACTCAACTAAAGTTTTGTTACTACGATAGGATGTGAATATCGATGAAAATCCCTTAATTCAATTAATTACTATAAATAAACTGCTTTTAACCTTTATATATAGGCCTGTTTTCAAAAGTTACCAATGTGGGATCATCAACCTTTTTGG
>CAYUXS010000028.1:8242-12069 GCA_964448915.1 uncultured Peptococcaceae bacterium | reverse complement strand
TAATTGATTAAAGATGGCAAAAGCACCTCATTCCATAATTTAAACAGAATGCAGGTGCTTTTTTTGCGGAGGTATTGAAGGCCGGCCTACTTTAACTGCATTAATCTCTCCTGGGGGCTTAAAATATAATTTATCCGCACCCCAAAATTTTCATTTACAACAACCACTTCGCCTTTAGCTACCAGTGTACCGTTGACAAGGATTTCTACAGGTTCATCCACCAGTGAATTTAGTTCTATTATTGAACCGGGAGTCAACCCCAGAACCTCTTTAATTGGTTTTTTCGTGCGCCCTAATATTACACTCACCTTTAATGGCACGTCCAAAAGAAGCTCTAATTTTTTCTTATCCTCGGGAGATAAACCCAGAGAATTTACTTCCAATGCCTGTGGTATGTTTTTTTGTTGGGGCGCCGGGGTGGGCTTCTCCTTAACTGCCTCTTCAGCCTGCTTTTTTTGCTCCATTTCGGACCAGAAATCTGATTTCAGCCATTCATCATCTTCATCCTGCTCCGAAACGGCAAAAGCGCCTTCTGCGGCATCTGAACCCGTTTCTGGAACAACTGCCGGTCCAATATCGCTTTCAATATCAGGTTCCAACCCGGATCCAGGAAGAAATTCCTGCCCGGGTGCAGGTTCTTCTTCATCTCCCCCTACAAGATTTTTCATCATTAATTCAACTTGTTTCTTTGCTGTTTCTACACTTAATACCTGCATAATCTCAGTATCAAGCAAGCTGCCTACTTCCATATCAAAGGAAACTACAACAATTACTTCTTCCTCCAAGGACAGGTTATGCTCTTCATCAACATACCAAATATTAGTGATAGGAGGAGAAATACTTATGGGCATGCCAAACATTGAGGATAAAGAAGTGGAAGCGGAGCCAATCATCTGGTTCATAGCTTCTGAAGCTGCGCTTAACTCAATTTCACCGATCTCCTCATTCTGGACGTCACCGCTGCCGCCCATCATCAAATCGGCCATAACAATGGCATCTTTCATTTTAATTACCAAAATATTATAACCTGACAGCCCTTCTTCAAAATTTACTTGTATAGTAATGTTGGGAACAGTAAAACTGTTGAAAAAATCTTCCCTTGACATTACCCGGACTTTGGGGCTGGTGATAACCACCCTTTGATTAAGAAGTTCGGACAGTGCTGTAGCGGCTGTGCCCATTGAGATATTGCCGACTTCACCCAAAGCATCCTTTTCCTGTTGGCTAAGCATGTTGTCAAATGTTTCTTCCCGGCTGTTATTGGCTTTTTGTTCGTCAATATTTTCCTGATTATCTTTATTATCTTGAGTATCTAGATTGTCTGGAGTATCTTTAAGATCTTTAGTATCCAGATTATCCTGATTATCTTGATTATCCTGCTGTTCAGCTGTTTCCTGCCCTCCGGATCCTGCACTTTCTCCAGCCATGGGCTCAATATTATCCCCTTCACCAGGTCCTGTTCCTTTTAACAGGGCATCGATTTCTTCCTGGCTTAACATATTTTTATCAGACAATTGACTTGCCCCCCTCGTTAAGGGAGACCACCTGAACCGCCAGGTTCTGGTTGACCCTGCCGGCCTGGACTCCAAATTTTAATTCATCTTCCACATATAAATCCAAATCTTGATCAATCCGCCTGGAAAGCACTAATACGTCGTCTGTTTGTAAAATCAGAAAATCATTTACAGTAATTTCTGTTTCTCCCAGAACCACTTCCAGGTTTAATTCTGAAAAACCCAACCAATGCTTTATCATAGCAATTTCTTTATCTCTTGGGCTTATTGAGCCCCTCAAAAACTGTTGTTTAACAGAAAGTTTTGAGATAACAGGTTCAAGGACAATGTAAGGAATACATAAATTCATTAGGCCGCGCTGTTCATCATCAATAGAAACAGAAAATGTAATTAATGCAACTACCTCATTGGGTGAATATAGTTGCTGCATCCTGGGGTTTGTTTCAATTGAGTTGATAACCGGCTTTATTTCATACAAATCTTGCCATGCAACTGCTAAATTTTCCAAGACTTTATCATATAGATTCTTTACCACCGTCACTTCAATATCGGTGAGTTCCCTTGACTTGTCGGTAGAAGAACCCGGCCCGCCAAACAACAAATCTATAAGCGGGAAAACAACGGAATTGTTGGTTTCCATTACAACCAGCCCATTAAGAGTAGAAAGATCAATTATTTTCAGGACAGTTGGGCTTGGTATTGAACGCATAAACTCTTCATATATCATCTGTCCCACCGATGCCACTTCAACATTTATTGCCGTCCTCAAATAGCCTGAGTAAAAACTGCTGAGAATACGGGCAAAATGCTGGTGGACCATTTCCAAGCTCCTAAGGTGTTCTTTGGAAAACTTGTTTGGCCGACGAAAATCATAAGGTTTAGCTTCAACAGTTTCAGATGCTTTAGCTACCTCGGTAACATCTATTTTCCCTGAAGTCAACGCATCCAGCAATGAATCTATTTCACTTTGCGATAAGATCTCCTGCAATTACAACACTCCCCGCCGGTTGGTTTTTATAGACAGGAAATAATTATCCTCTTGAAAGGACTCTTTCAACTGCCTGTAAAAGCCTGTCCTGTTGGAACGGTTTGACAACAAAGTCTTTTGCTCCAGCCTGGATGGCCTCCATAACCATAGCTTGCTGCCCCATTGCGCTGCACATAATAATGTTGGCGTTGGAGTCTTTGGCTCTTATAGCCTTAACCGCCTCCAGCCCATTCATTTCCGGCATGGTAATATCCATGGTTACCAGATCAGGATTGGTTTCCACATATAAATCAACGGCCTGTTTCCCATTTTCAGCCTCTCCTACGATGGTATACCCATTCTTCTCCAAAATATTTTTAATCATCATGCGCATAAATGCGGCATCATCAGCTATCAAAATTTTTTTACTCATCTTACTCCCTCCTCAAGCGATATCCACTGTTTTAAAATTTACAAACTATAAACCTGTTTGAGGCAATCCTAAAGCTTCCAGTAATTTTCCTACTGAACCCGGTTCTGCTATAAGGAAAAAATGGCCTCTGATATCTTTTGTTGAACCTTCCTGGAATAATCTTGTCTCCAAAACCAGCACCTGATCCTCGATCCTGCCGCTGGCAACCATTAAAGATGTAAGAATGGCACCGAGCATATCATAGGCCAGCATTGGCACACATGGTTGGATATTCAAATTTGTCATGTTATTAATAGCTGTAATAAATGAACCGGCCAGTACATTCCCAACTTCCTTAACAACTGATTCTCCCATCTCGTCTAAATGCTTTGTGGTACCCGGCTCCAGTCCCATAAGCAGGTCAACTAGATTAACAGTGCTTTCTTCATTAAAAAGAAAGAGGACAACACCGGGGACTTCACCGGTTAATCTGATACTGACACAGGAAACTAACTCTTCATATCCCCCTACCAACTGCACCGTTTCCTCAAACGGCATAAAAGTGGCCAAAATGATATCCATATTAATGCGCATTCCCAACAATTGAGACAATGAAGTAACCGCATTGCCCATGCCGATATTGCTGATTTCCCGTAAAGCGTCCAGTTGTATAGAGGACAGCCCCGGGGTATTATTCATTATCATCATCCTTTCATCGAATTTACTGTTTCTGTCTATAAAAACAAGTTTGGACTTTTTCCAAGCCCAAATCCTGGTAATTAAAAATCATTTCACTGCCCCCTATAAAGAGGATCCCTCCCGGTTTGAGAGAACGGACAAAACCCCGGTTTATTTTATCCTGGGCATCCCTGGTAAAATAAATAGCAACATTACGGCAAGCGATAAGATCATAACCCAGTGGATATTCATCAAT
>CAYUXS010000028.1:7376-8232 GCA_964448915.1 uncultured Peptococcaceae bacterium | reverse complement strand
CGGGACTAATCAGATAACTGCCATTTGACTCGGTAAAATATTTTTGCAATCTCCTCGTGCTTACATTACGCACCACATCTTTGCTATATTTACCAACCTGGGCAGCCTCTAAAATGTTTTTGTCCAAATCCGTGGCGTCTATTAAATAGTTTCTGTCCGGGCATAATTCATCAAGTATAATAGCCAATGAATAAGGCTCGGCGCCTACCGAACAGGCCGCACTCCAGATTTTTATCGGACCCGGTTTTTTTAATAAATCCGGCAAGATTTGTTTCTCCAATTCATTCCATCTTAAAGGATCCCTAAAAAACTCTGAAACATTTATCGTCAGGTGATCCAAAAACATTTCATAAATACTGCGGTCTTCCAGCATCATCTGCAAAAAAGTCCTGTAGTCTTTTATTTTTTTCCTCAGCATTAATGAATCAAGCCGTCTTTTCAGTTGGTTGACTTTATAACTATGTAGATCCAGCCTTAACTGGGATAATATGCTGTCCCGGAATTGATCAAAGTCCAATTCTATATCACCTGCATCTTGGCGCCCAAAGTCCTTATCCACACATTGCCTGTAGATGTGTCCAAAATCATTGTCCTTCCCTTATTTCCCCCTACGTCCTCGGCTACTATAGGTATACCTAATTTTTGTAAAATCTCTCTTGACATTTCAGTGTTTCTTTGGCCGATATTAAGTGAAAAATTATTGTCAAGACCTGAAAACATCTGTGCCCCACCAACCAATTTTGCTTTCAGCCTGCCCAAAACCCCGCCAATAGCACTTATTTCCTTGACCAGTAAAGGAATCCCCAAATCCGCAAACTTGGCCGGTTTTTTTATATCCCTAAAATAAGTGCTGTCC
>CAYUXS010000028.1:5932-7364 GCA_964448915.1 uncultured Peptococcaceae bacterium | reverse complement strand
AAAGAGTTATCCCAACACAAGAACCCAATCCTAAGGTGATTAATTTATGGGGGTTTTTGGCTATCTTATAATCTGCAATACCCACCTGTATCTCCATGGCAGCTTGCTCCATTATTTGCCCCCTAAATTAGTACTTGCGGAGGTTATTTGCCATACTCCACATTTCGTCTGAAATAGAAAGCGCTTTAGCATTTAATTGGTAGGCCCGCTGGCTCTCGATTAAGTTGGTCATCTCCAGTGAAAGATCCACATTGGACGACTCAATCATTTTTTGCTCAATTAGACCAAAACCATCCTGGCCAGGCATGCCTTCCATTTCAATGCCGGCAGCCTCGTGATAAGAATAAAGATTTTTTCCCAAAGGCATAAGCGCAGCCGGATTATTAAAACTAAAAAGTTTTATCTCGCCTAAATCTTCAAGAGTATTGTCGGGCATCCTGGCATATACTTTGCCATCCTGCTGGACAATAAGCTCCGTATAATCTTCCGGCAGGATTATCTCAGGATACACCGCATAACCATCGGAAGTTACCAATTCCCCGTAACTGTTGATATTAAAGGAACCATCCCTGGTATAGGCTGTTTCGCCATCCGGCAAAATAATCTTAAAAAACCCGTTTCCATTGATAGCCAGGTCAGTTGGCCTGCCGGTGGCTATCAAGTTGCCCTGGGAAAAATCTTTCATTACCGCAACAGGCCTGATGCCGGCCCCACTGTTTGGCGATTGATTAATTGAGTTTACAGGCCTGCCGGAATCCGACATTTTTTTATACATTAAGTCGGCGAAAGTTACTTTCTCCTTTTTATAAGCAGTAGTATTTATACCTGCTATATTATCGGCGATTGCGTCAATGCGTGTCTGAAGTGAGTTAATGCCGGAAATACTGTTCCGCAATGACTGGATCATTTATTTCACCACCCCTACCTGGTTTATTACTTTGTCCAGCAGTTGATCATGAGCCTGGATTAGTTTCTGAGTAGCTTCATATGCCCTGGCAATTTCAATCATATTAACAGTCTCAGCCGTTATATCAACGTTGGCAGTCTCCAACGCATTTTGCCGGATATTTGGATTTTCAAGGATTTCACCCTCTTCATCAGAGCTGAAATAATTATTTCCCCGCTTTACCAAGGAATTTTTATCAGGAAAGCTTACAATATCCAGCTTCACCTCAGTATTATCCGCCGTGGTGACAACTCCTTGAGGGCTTACAGAAAAACTGTCATTGCCGACATAGACAGGGCTTCCTTCCGCCAATAACCAATGTCCCTGTGAATTAACCAGATAACCTTCACTGTCTCTATGCAGCTCCCCGTCCCTGGAATAAAACACTTCCCCTTCGAAAGTTTGGAACGTAAAAAATCCTTCCCCCTCTATGGCGAGATCACATTCATTTCCAGTTTCTTTTATAACCCCGGTGTTAAAATCTGT
>CAYUXS010000028.1:0-5922 GCA_964448915.1 uncultured Peptococcaceae bacterium | reverse complement strand
ACCCCGGTAACGGCTGAACCCATGTTAATACTTCCTAGTGTCCTCCACCAGCCCATACGTGCACTGCCTACATCAACCTTGGACTTTTGCTTGAGCAGAAAATTTGGAAACGCCCCCACCGTCGTTTTGTCTTGTTTAAAACCGGTGGTTGCAATATTGGATAAATTATTTGAAGTAATATCCATCCGGGCCTGCAATACTCCAAGTCCGGAAGCAGCTGTGTAAATACCTCTAATCATTTTTTTCCTCCTTTCTTTTAGCTGTATTTTCGCTCCAATATCTTCCGTAGCCTGGCAATGGCACGGCCATGAATCTGGCATACCCTCGATTCGGATACTCCCAGTACATCCCCAATTTCCCTAAGGTTTAAACCTTCCTGGTAATAAAGGGCCAGGAGTAATTTTTCTTTTTCACTTAAACTTTCAATGGCTGCTGCCAGGAACGTTTTCCCTTCTTCCTTTAAAACCAGTTCAAAAGGATCCGGGCTGCCCGGGTCACTGATCAATTCACTCAATTTAACCCCGTTGTTGTCCTTTACCGAAAGGTTCTCATCCAACGAGACGGAAAAGGCACGATGGTAATAAGATTCCAGTTTCCTTAACTCCTGAAGGGTTATTCCCAATTCTTTGGCCAAATTTGTTTCAGTTAATCTTTCTTCCATTTCAAGTTTTTCTTTTACTACCTGCAGCTCCTGAAGTTTCTGCCACATCGTGCGTGGAAGCCAATTTGATCGCCTGATTTCATCGATCATTGAACCCCTTATTCTCCTGTAAGCATAAGTTTCAAAATCAATGCCCTGATCGGGGTTATACTTTTCAACTGCTTCCATGAGCCCAAAAACCCCACAATTTTCCAAATCCTCTTGGGTCATAAAAGACGGCATGCGGATAGCCAACCTGCTGGCCAAGTGCTTAACCAGCCATAAATATGACATTACCAGTTGGTTTCTTAAGTTTAAGTCTTTATTTTCTTTGTATTCTTTCCATAAAACTTCTACAGCCATGGATATCACCATCTGATATAGTAGTTGGGTTTTACCCAAAAAGTTTGGCCAACCTTCTGACAAATCCGGTTGCCCCGGTATTCCTCTGGTCCAACAGATCGTTTTTGTGGTTGCCGTCAATTAAATATTTGGCAATTGACAGGACAGATTTGGCAACCTCGCTTTGAGGATAGTACAAGCTGTAGGGTTCCTGTCTTTTAACACATTTTACAACCAGTTCATCTTCCACAATCCAACCGATGGTATTAACTTTTATATCTAGAAATTCACCTGCCACCTTTTCAATCCTGCCGGAGGTATTTATGGCCTCTTGCCTGTTTCTGGCCCGGTTTACCACCACCATTACCTCATCATGTACTCTAAACATTGCTATGGATTTAATTAAGCTATAGGCATCCGTTAAAGAAGTCGGCTCAGGAGTAAGCACTATAATTGCTTCACCGGCTGCAGCTACAAACCCCAACGTATTCTTGGATATTCCGGCCCCTGTATCAATTAATAAAAAATCTGTTTCACGCTCAAATAAACTCAGGGATTCAATTAACCTTTCCCGCTTGTTCCTGTTCAAATTTGCCAGTTCCAAAAAGCCTGAACCCCCCGAAACCAATTTAATACCATTTGGCCCGGGGACAATAATCTCCTCAATTGTTTTATCGCCGTATAAATAGTCATAAAGAGTATATGGAGGTGATACTCCCATCAAAACCTCGGCATTGGCCAATCCCAGATCGGCATCAAATACCAGTACACTTTTACCCAAAGATGCCAAAGTTATAGCCAGGTTTACCACCAAATTTGTTTTACCAACCCCACCCTTGCCGCTGCTTACTGCGATAACCCGGGTTTTTGGCAGGTCAAGACTTAAAGCATAATCTTCGACTTCCGCCCTGGGTCTTTGTTGCCCATAAGCATTAAAAATCCTTGGTGTTCTATATGTTTTGGAGGCCATGTCCAACAAAACGTTCAACTCCTCCCAGTAGAAGGCCTGCCAATTTTTTATTATTAACGGCCGTAATATCATCCGGAACATTTTGGCCATATGACACAAATGTTACCGGTACTTGTGTCCTGTTCACAACCTCTAAAATGGCCCCGCACGTTTCAGTCTCGTCCAGCTTGGTAAATATTGTTTTGGTATAATTAATATGTTTTTGATAATCAAGTGCGGTTCTTATTAAATCTTGGCTTTTGGTAGGTGAACTCAATACCAGATAGATATCCCATTTTCCATGAAATGGCTGCAACAAGTTTTTTAGCTTCAGCATTGATCCGGTATTCTTAGAGTTTGTACCCGGTGTATCAACCAACACGATGTCTTGATCAGCCATTCTACCGGTTAGCTCAACCAACTCCTCCCGGCTTTCTGCTGTTTCAACCTGTAAACCCACAAGATTGCAATAATACCTCAGGCTTTCGGTAAGATCTGGCCTGCGGTTATCATAATTAGCTGATATAATTGCTACTTTTTTGCCTTCAAATAATTTAAAATGAGTGGCTATTTTAGCTAATGTTAAAGTTTTTCCCACCCCTGAAGGACCTACAAAAGCACTTACCCTGCGTTGCTGTATTGATTGGTATGCGGGCTCCAAGAGCTTTGAAATCTTACTTTTCAGCAATATCATATAAGCTTCGTACATTTCATTGATGCCCAGTGTTTCATCCTGGTAAATATGGTTAATGCTGCTTAATAATTTATCTGCTGTTTTCTCACTAATATCCAAACTGGTCAGAATGTCTTTCCATTGTTGGCATACTTCCTTGCCGTCCAAAGTATCTTCTTTAAATTTTAGGCCGGGTTTAAAATTTTCCACGCTTTCCGCGCTATTTACTTGTACCGCCGTGGGATTGTTGCTATTCCCGTTCTTCTCATAACTGCTCAAGATACTAAGCAACTTGCCGAAGCTGTTATTTTCTTGGTTGTTTTGTGTTGGTATGGCAGTATTATACATGGTCCGGCGTTCATCTAAAGCCGCCGTAACTTCAATTAGCCTTGGGGAAAAGAAATCAAACAACCCTTTCCTCGGAAGCCTATGACTGCTGATGATAACAGCTTCGGGGCCCATATCGTCCCTGATCATTCTCAAGGCATCATTCATATTGCTGACCAAGTACTTTTTAATCTTCAATTAAGCACCACCGTTCCCACTATTTCAACCTCTATATCATGAGTGATCTCATTTAATGAAATAATGGCCAAATCCGGTAAATGCCTTTCAGTAAATTTCCTCAACGGTAAACGTATTTTGGGTGAACAAAGTATTACCGGATGAGAACCTCGAACAGTAATATCTTGAACCGCATTGCCGATAGCTTCTAAAATCATCCTGGCCTGATTGGGTTCCAATACCGGGAAATTGCCCAATTGCGTTTGTTGTATGGAATTTGATATTATCTCCTCAACTTTAGGGTGCAAGGTCATAACTTCAAGCTTATTTTCGTTGTTGACATACTTATGACATATTGTTCTTGACATTGCCTGGCGAACATGTTCAATTATAAAATCAATATCTCTATCCAACCTTACCCCGTCAGAGATTGCTTCAAAAATTGTAACCAGATCTCTTATCGGAAGCCTTTCTCGAAATAAACCCTGAAGCACTTTTTGTATCTCACACAAACTTATGATTTCAGGTGACAACTCTTCGACCACTGCAGGTTCTTTTTCCTTAATAACATCCATTAATTCCTTAACTTCCTGGCGGCCCAGCAATTGATGTGAGTTTTTCTTGATAAACTCAGTTAAATGAGTTACCAGTACTGTTGAACAATCCACTACTGTCATGCCCATCTCTTCAGCACTGTCTTTATCAGCCCCCTGAACCCACCATGCATCCAAACCAAAAGTAGGTTCTTTAGTGGGAATCCCATTGGTAATTACCTCTTTGCCGGTAGAATCCATAGCCAGATAGTATCCGGGCATCAATTCCCCAGAGGCTGCTTCCTCTCCCCTAATCTTAAAAACATATTTATTGGGAGGAAGCTGCAGGTTATCTCTTATCCTGATAGGCCTAACATATATCCCCAGTTCAACCGCACACTGACGCCTGGCTGCCGAAAGCCTGCTGAGCAAATCTCCCCCGCTGCCTTTATCTGTTAATGCAATTAGGTTATAACCTATTTCTATCTGCAAGGGATCAATTTGAAACAGGCTTGTTATGCTCTCCGGCTCTCTCTTTACCATAGCTTTTTCCTTGGCTTCAGCTTCTTGCTTAATAGCTTGCCGGAACTTTGCTTTTTGGTTTAAATTGTAGCCGATATAGCCTAAGACAGCAGATGCCAGTAGAAAAAGGGTATTTGGCATTGCCGGTATTAATCCTAAGACAAATATAATGACCGCAACCATTAAAATATTTTTGGGGAATTGAGTAAATTGCCCCGTAATATCAATGCCAAAAGCGTTATCAGAAGTTGCCCTGGTTACCAATATACCGGCAGAAGTTGAAATTAACAAAGCCGGGACCTGGGCGACAAGCCCATCGCCGATAGTCAATATGGTGTATGTCTGGAGGGCTTCCTGAATAGGCATGCCCAACTGCAAAATACCAATGGCGATACCTCCGACTATATTGATAATGATAATTAAAATGCCTGCTATAGCATCTCCTCTTACAAACTTGCTGGCTCCATCCATTGAACCAAAAAAGTCGGCTTCCCTTTGCAGTTTCCTTCTTTTTTCCCTGGCTTCTGCTTCACTTATCAAACCCGAATTAAAATCGGCGTCAATACTCATCTGTTTACCCGGCATTGCATCGAGGGTAAACCTTGCAGACACTTCCGCTACCCTGCCGGCACCGCTGGTAATTACAACAAACTGGACGATGGTTATTATGATAAATACAATCATTCCTACCAGGTAATTGTTTCCGGCTACAAAGGTACCGAAAGCATGTATTACTGCGCCTGCTTGAGCCTGGCTGAGAATCAGCCTGGTAGATGAAATATTTATTGCTAACCGGTACAAAGTAGTGACGAGCAGTAGTGCCGGGAATATAGAAAATTGCAAAGGCTCAGTGGTAAACATGGTAATAAGCAGTATCAACATCGCCAGGGATATGCTTATTACCAGGAAAATATCAATCATAAACGGCGGCATGGGGATTATGATGATTAACAGGATACCGATAATCAGCCCTGCTACCAACAAGTCTGTGTGCCTTTTAAATTGTGATAATACAGCTACAGGACCCATGGACAGCGGTGCCCCCTTAATAAACGGTTAAAGGTTATAAGTTATTGGCTAAAGGTTATAAATTATAAGTTATCGTTGATTGTTATCAGCATAAATTCAATTAATGCCGCTAGTTGTGATGTTGTTAAACTAAAACATAAAACCTATAACCTATTACCCTCTGTTTAAACATTCCTGTAAGACTAATACTGCTTTTTCTTAAGCCTGTAAACCATTGCCAGGACTTCCGCCACTGCCTGGTAAAGTTCCACCGGTATTTCATGTCCCAAATCCACTTGTTGAAATAATGCCCGGGCAAGAGGCGGGTTTTCTATAACCGGAACCTTGTGGGAAACAGCAATATCTTTTATTTTAAGGGCAATATCACCCGCACCTTTTGCTGTTACTACCGGTGCATTGGTGACCCCATCCTCATATTTAAGTGCTACTGCATAATGAACCGGGTTGGTTAAAACCACAGTAGCTTTGGGTACCTCCTGGGTAATCCTGTTCATTGCCACTTCCCGTTGTCTTTTGCGAAGCCAGCCTTTGATTTCCGGATCCCCTTCGGTATTTTTATACTCATCCTTCACTTCTTGCACTGTCATTTTCATTTTTTTTAAAAATGAAAACCTTTGATAATAAAAGTCCAACATTGCAAGTACTAAAAATGTTAATCCCCCTGCAAATGCTATAACCAATAACACAGAGGCTATTTCCTGGATTTCCTGTTCGGGCCTTTTAAAATATA
>CAYUXS010000027.1:0-12237 GCA_964448915.1 uncultured Peptococcaceae bacterium | reverse complement strand
TACCAATATTGAGAAACTGACTACAATCACTGATATTGGCAGTACGATACTGTGATAGTCAATTTTAAAAATTTCTGCGAGTTGAGTGCAGCCAACATACAGGAAGACTGCTATTTTTAAAAAGCCGGTTTGCATCCAGAGAATAACTATAAAAGCACGAATAAATTCACCGTTGGGTATGGCGGAGATTGTCAGAAAGGTGGGTGATATAGTTTTTTTGATTATTTCGGGCGGCAAAACCAATAAAAAAATCAAAAAAGAATGAAGCAGCATTGTCCCGGCCAGCAAGGCACCGGCAACAAGCGCTTTGGTGGGATTTTTGGATAGTTTAAGCAGGGGCAGGAAGACCACGGTTTCCATAAAAGGAAAGGCGGCAATAGTAATTGATTCCTTAATTACCAGCTTGTAGTTATGACTAAAAACAGGCATTAAGTTTAATATATTCATTTCTGGAATTGACATAAACAACAATGTGATGCCTAAAAACCAGGTTATGAAAACAAATGGCACTGCCAGACGGCCAATCACTTCGATCCCCATTAACACCCCATAAGCAGCCAAGGCTACCATTATAGTATTAATCAGTATTTGAGGGGTCATTGTCAGTATCGTAATATTCATAATTTCCCCTACATTTCTGGTTACTATAGATGCCGCGTGAATGGAATATAGGCTTAGGATAACAGACACCAACAGGGTATGGGACTTGGGCTGTTTTAATTTACTTATTAAAAAAATATAGACCATGCCAACAGCCCAGCCAATTAATGCAGGCAACCACATTTCTTGATCAGTTTCGCCCAGGATAGGGATATACATTATAGCGGTCCCCAGCAGGAAACCGGTAACCAGCATGGCTAATTGAAAGTTTCCCATTTTCTGCCCTCGCAAATTAAGTTAAAGTTATCTTTTGCCGGCGGTGGTTACTTTATACAAGTGCCGTATACAGTTGGCAGTTAAGAGGCAAAATATGTTAAAAGCTTTGGGGGTGTATAAATGACAACTCTTAATGAAAAAGAATTAACTGCATTTGCTTTTAAAGAAGCTTTATCCAGGGAGAAATACATGGCAGCAAAGCTGCAGTTTTACTTGACTATAGCTAAAAACCCGGAATCAAAGCATATTTACAAAAGCCTGTTGGCTGCCAGCCAGAGCCGGGTGGAAATATTGCAGAAAGAGATGAAGAACTTTAATATCAGTTAGGAGTGTTGCGCTTGAAAAGAAACTATATCAGTTATGATATCCTTAAAGAAAAAATCAACGGGCAGGCTTTTTATAATGAGATGATGATACGTTTGGTCAACCCCCTCGCCAGGGAGATGTTCAGAAAATTCCGGGATGATGATGAACGACACATTATTAAACTACAGAAACATCTTATAGCCATAGAATCAAAACCCAGTATATTTAAAGCCTTTATTAACGTGAAAAAAGGACAGGGTGCTTGATTCCCTCTATATCCTTGACACTGGGGGGATAATGACATACAATACAAGATGCGGATTTAGGCCTTAGAAATATTGCCAAAGGGGGTTTCCTGTTGGACCATAGTGATTATATGAGGGAAGCCCTGCTGGAAGCCCGTAAGGCATATTCTTTAGGTGAAGTGCCTATAGGGGCAGTGGTAGTTCTGGATGGGGAAATTATCGGACGCGGGCATAACCTAAGGGAGATTCAAAAAGACAGTACCTGTCATGCTGAAATAATTGCCATGAGGGAAGCGGCCAAAAGAATAGGTGACTGGCGGCTTTCCGGGGCAACTTTATACAGTACCATAGAACCCTGCCCCATGTGTGCAGGCGCAATAGTTCAATTTAGGGTTAAAACCCTGGTATATGGGGCTGCCGACTTAAAAGCCGGGGCAGTTGATTCGCTTATGGATCTGGTCCGGGATCCCAGGTTTAACCATAGAGTGGAAGTTGTATCAGGTGTGCTTGAACAAGAGTGCGCCGGTATTGTCCAGCAGTTTTTCAGGGAGCTGCGGCAAAATAAAAAGCCTTTAACAAATGAAGACAGTAAGGCAGGAAGCAGGGAGGAGCCGGATCCTGGACATTAACGGTATTATTTTGAACAGTTATACAGTCATATATAATGCTGGAGAGATGGCCGAGCTGGTCGAAGGCGCTCGACTCGAAATCGAGTAAACCGTTAGTAGCGGTTTCGTGGGTTCGAATCCCACTCTCTCCGCCAAATTTAAACCGCTTTACTTAAAGTAAGGCGGTTTTATTCAAAAAGGAGGTATGTATATGCTTAAGGAGTTTAAAGAATTTGCCATGCGGGGAAATGTTTTGGACATGGCGGTGGGTATTATTATCGGTGCTTCTTTTGGTAAAATTGTTACTTCGTTAGTTAATGACATACTGATGCCACCGATTGGGCTTTTGCTGGGGAAACTGGATTTTTCCAACCTCTACATAAACCTTTCCGGGGCTCCGTATAAAAGTCTCTCTGAAGCCAAGGCTGCAGGTGCGGCCACAATTAATTACGGGATGTTCCTAAACAACATAATTGATTTTCTTATTGTGGCTTTTGCTGTTTTCTTGCTAATTAAACAAGTAAACCGCTTCAAGAGAAAAGAAGAAATTTTGGAACCAACCACAAAGGACTGCCCCTATTGTTTTTCGGCAATATCCTCTAAAGCTGTCCGGTGCCCGCACTGTACATCTCAAATAGAACAAGGCGGCAAACTTGCCAGTGAATAGTTTTCAAGAATTGAGCGGGGAAACCTGCTCAATTTTCATTTGAGAAAATATTTTCACCGGTTGCCGCCGCCTCTTTAATGGACTTGGCGGCAGCAGGAGGCAGGTACATAGGTTTCCTTATGATTTTGCTTAGATATGTATATCCATATTTGCTTTCTTTAGAAATAAGTTCAAGGGTTGCCCATGCATCGTCTGCAGCCCGGTGGCTTCGCTTAACTTTGATTCCATGGGCGGCTAACAGGTTTTGAAGGCCCTTGGAACTAAATCCTTCATTCCTCCAATTAATTCCATTCATTGAGCAGTACCACGGTTTGGTTTGAAACTTGGGAAATAGTTTGATTGCAAAGTAATAATCAAATTGGGCATTATGTGAAATTATTAGGTCGGCCCTGTCAATTAGCGAGGATATTTTATTATAGTCAAGCTCCTTTCCTTTAACATCGTTTTTATATAAACCGTGGACATAGCTTGCGTTTTTTTTAATCGGAACTCTTGGTTCACGAAGGCCGGTGTAATAATCTAAAACCTCAATTAACCTGCCGTTTGTATAATCAAATGAAAACAGTATAAAAGATAATTCAATAACTTCCTCTATATAGTGGTTTAAGCCGGTTGTTTCAGTATCCAAAATACCGGCTATTTTTATATTGCTCAAAGTAATACCACCTTTAATTGCTCTTACATCAAAGCCGGGGTATTCTACCGGTTAACCTTATTTTTGGGATTGCTTTATAAGCTTGTTTTCTACAATGGCATTAAAAAACCTTTAGGTATTAATCCAGGCAGGTTGGTTTTTTTATTGGCAAATAGACAAATAATATTTATACTTTTTGCAAACATTTTTGAGGTGGAAAAATGAAAGTTGCCATTATTGGTGCAGGTACGTCCGGGCTGTCATGTGCAATAGAACTTGAGAAAAACGGGGTTTATCCGACCATATTTGAAAAGCATGATTTTCTCGGTGATTTTCAACCTCATGTAGGGGCGTTTTTAAACATTATTATCCGGCCGGTGCTTGATCCCATTGAGTTTTTTGATAAAAAATTTGGGATTAAATTGGTGCCGTTAAATGAATTTAATAAGGTTATCCACTATTCGCCCAATAACCGGGTGACGGTTTCAGGCAAATTAGGCTACTTATTAAACAGGGGTGAAGGTGAAGATTCAGTTAAATACCAGTTATACAAACAGGTAAAATCACCTGTACTTTTTAATAGCTATGTTCAGCCCGAAGATATTGAAAAGGATTTTGATTACATAGTTGTTGCCGACGGCCATTGGTCAATACCTCAAAAATATGGAATATGGCAGGAATATATGCGGACATGGGTTAAGGGGGGCATTTTTGCCGGTGACTTCGATGATAAGGCCTTGCAGATGTGGCTTGACAATGATTTAACCCATGGCGTTTACATTTATTCTGCGCCGTACAGTAATAAAAAGGCGGTAATCGCACATGTAGTCCAGGGCATCAAACAGGAAGAATTAAATGATTACTGGCATCGATTTTTGATAACGCGCAATATTTTGAAGAAATATGAATTGCTTGAATCCTGGGAGCTGCCCCATCATGCAGGCTTTGTCAGTACAAACCAAATAGGCAAAATTTTATTTGTAGGGACTGCCGGCGGCGGTATAGAGCCGTTTTTAGGCTTTGGCCAGTTTAATGCAATATACTCCGGTGTGATGGCGGCTAAAAGCATAATTAATAATATAGATTTCAACTTGCTCCTAAAAAAATTAAAAAAGAAAAATCAGAAATTGTTTATCTTCAGGCAATTATTAAACAATGCCACAAACCAGGATTTTGACAGGTTATTGAGTGTAATGAAAACCCCCGGGCTAAGAAGCTTGATATATAGGACAAATATAGATGTTGTCAGCATACTGTCTGCTGCTTTGAAACCTTTTATAGCTCAAAAAAATAATTAAAGGAGTGGTTTATAATGGGTGGATTCAAAGTAATATGCGGCAATTGCGGATCGGATTTGGTTGCTGAAAAAAGTTCTTATAATAAACCTTTTGGGGAAGTGAAAGCAAAAGTTATCCAGAGGATATGCCTGGATTGTAATAATAAAAGTTTTGTATTGCTTGGTACACATAAATGATATATGCATTGAACTGGAAATGGTTAAGTTGGCAAGGCATAATGCCGATAATAGTGGATATAACAATGTTGAGCAATTAAATAATTAGTTTAAGCTTGAGAAAAGCGATAATTGTTTAAAGCATTAGGAGAGAAGCTTTAATGGAAAGGTCAACTATTTTAGGTCTAATTATCGGAGTAATAGCCATTATCGGGGGTTTAATTATGAAAGGCGCCAACCCGGTGGCGTTAATAAACCCGGCAGCTATTACGATTATTTTTGTCGGAACAACTGCGTCCATATTAATCGGATTTCCTATGTCCGAGCTAAAGAATATACCAAATTTATTAAAAATTATTTTTAAGGAACAGCAGCTGACTTCCAAAGAAGAATTAATAAAAATTTTTTTAGAAATGGCTCACACTACCAGAAGCGAAGGGCTGTTATACCTGGAGAGCCAGTTGGATAAATACGAAAATCCTTTTATGAGAAAAGGTGTAGAGTTAATTGTTGATGGTACCGATCCGGAATTGGTCAGATCTTTATTAACGGAAGAAATTTATGCTACAGAGGCTCGCCACCGGGTAGGGATCAGCATCTTTACCCAAGCCGGTACTTATGCCCCGACTCTTGGGGTATTAGGTGCGGTAATCGGGTTGGTGGCCGCCCTCGGCAACTTAACCGATATTGATAAATTAGGCCACTCAATAGCTGCTGCCTTTATCGCTACCTTATATGGTATTTTTTCCGGTTATGTGTTGTGGCACCCCATCGCAAACAAACTGAAAAGAATATCTCAAAGAGAAGCCGAAATCAGGCAAATTATAGTTGAAGGTATATTAGCTATTCAGTCAGGTATTTCACCGACATTTATAGAACAATATCTCCTGGCATACCTGTCAACACAAGAACAGATCAGGTATGAAGCTCAGAAAAACAGGGCTAAGGGGGGATAATCTTGTCTAAGAAGAGAAGGAATCACGAAGAAGAAGGTATGGATGAGTCATGGCTGATTCCATATGCGGATTTATTGACTTTGCTATTGGCATTGTTTATTGTCCTATATGCTGCCAGCACTATAGACGCGCAAAAATATAATGCTATGAGGCAGGCCTTCAGCCGGGCATTTGACGGTGGAGCGGGAATACTCGACAATAACACAGCAAACGGTTTAGATATAACATCGGGCTCCGTTGATCCCTTATTGGAACTGCAACAAATCCAGCAGCAAATAGATCAATATTTCCAGGGGAGAAACATGACTAGTGTATTGGAGAGCCGGATTAATGGCGACGTGCTGGTTATTTCGATCCGGGATCACGCCTTGTTTGATTCGGGAAGTGCTGTGATTAAAAGCGAGGCAAGGGAGACTATTATTGCCATAGCAAATATGCTGGCAGCCCATCCCGGCTTGGAGGTGCTTGTTTCCGGCCATACCGATAATGTCCCGATAAATAATTGGCAGTTTGAATCTAATTGGGATCTAAGCACAGAGAGGGCCCTTAATATTTTAAAACTAATATTAAGTAATGGTGAATTGGATCCCAGTAATTTTAGTGCGATTGGTTATGCGGAATACAGGCCGGTTGCTTCCAATGAAAGTGCAGAAGGCAGGGCTAAAAACCGCAGGGTTGAATTTGCTATTAAAAGAAAGGCAAACATGGGGATTCCTTAATTTTAAACCTGTTAAAAATAAAAAAAGCGTGGAACTCCACGCTCATTATTAATAGTTTTCTACAAAAACTTCAAAATGGGCTTGTGGGTGGGCACAGGCCGGGCACTCATCAGGTGCTTCGGGCCCTTCGTGTACATAACCGCAATTTCCACACTTCCAAAGAATGCTGGAATCTTTTTTAAATACTTTGCCGTTAATAATGTTTTCAGCCAGTTTATTAAACCTGGCCTCGTGCCTTTGTTCCGAGATGGCAATATTTCGAAATGCACTGGCAATTTCCGGGAAACCTTCTTGGTCGGCTATATCAGCGAAGGCAGGATAAAGTTTTGCCCATTCTTCATTTTCACCGCAGGCAGCTGCTTTAAGGTTATCAAGGGTTGTCCCTTGAGCAATGGGATAATGTGCATTAATTTCAATTGCTGTTGGCAGTTCACCTTCAAAGCCGGCTAACAGGAACTTGAAAAACCTTTTTGCATGTTCTTTTTCATTATCAGCGGTTTCGAGAAAAATGTTTCTAATTTGCTTGTAACCTTCCTTATCTGCGATCGATGCATAATAAGTATAGCGGTTTCGTGCTTGGGATTCACCGGCAAAGCTTTTTAATAGATTTTCTGCGGTTTTTGTACCTTTTAAGCTTTTCATGTCGTATCAACCTCGCTTTCTTTATATAGTTTAATTTAAAAATATAAATAGCATGTTAATAATATCTTAAATATTTCTAACTTTTATCCTGTTAACAAAATCAAAAAAAAGTCGAATATTGTAATTGTTAGGGGTCAATAAATTAATAATATTATACAGCAAAAAATATATAAGGAGGGTAAAAATGTTAAAGCGTTACAGTTTGCAGGTTAGTATGGGCATTATAATTTTAGTATTTATTATCGCATTGACTATTTCGGTTTTAGGCCTCAACAGAGCTGCCTTTGAAATCAACCAAATAGCCAATAGAGAAATTGAGATTTTGGAGGTGGCCCAGAACATACAGTTTGAGGACCTGACTCTTACGGATGCAGTAAGGGGGATAATAATTGATCCTTCCAGCACCCAAGATGTAGAAGTGTATAATACATATGCAGAAAAAATCGACAAGTCAATAAAAAGAATGATGGTTATTGATCCTGGGAGCAAAAAAATTTTTGATCAAATAGATGCTCTCAATTTAAGGCTTATTGAGCTCGAAGCAGAGATAATGGAGAAAGCGGCTGTATCACCCAAAGAAGCAGTAAATATCTATAAAGGTGAATATACCGATCTGAGAAACGAATTACAAAGCACGATGGACAAGTTTGTGGCTGAGAAAAAGCAGAGTGTTATCAACAACGCAAAACAAGAAGGGTATAACAGCATTGTTATGCGGAACATTTCAATAATTGTCGGGGTTGTATCCATACTAATATGTATTTTTGTAGGTGCAGGATTTTTAAAATCAATTCTCAACCCGGTAAGATTGTTGGCTAACGAAGCTACCAAAATAGCTTCCGGAGATCTTACTGCGACGGAAATCAAGGTAAAAACCAAAAATGAAGTCGGCCAGCTGGCAGAAGCATTTAATACAATGTTTAATTATTTAAAAGATATTATTAACCAACTGAATGAAAAATCCCAGGTAGTGGCTGCCTCTGCAGCGCAGCTTTCAGCCAGTGCTGAAAATGTATCCGCCGGGGCTAATGAAACTGCAGCAAGTATTCATGAAGTGGCTACAACAGTAGATCAGGTTACTCAAAACACTCAAAAAATTGCAGAAGCTTCAAACCAGGCAGATACTTTTGCCAAAGAAGGCAACGAAGGAATTAAAGAAGTTACTTTGCAAATGGAGGCAATTAAAAAGGCGACAACATCTGTAGGTGAAGTCATTCGTGAATTGAACGAATCTAATATAAAAATTTCTCAAATTGTTAACTTAATTACTCAAATAGCCGATCAAACCAACTTGTTGGCTTTAAATGCCGCTATTGAAGCAGCCAGGGCAGGTGACCAGGGCCGCGGGTTTGCGGTTGTAGCCGAAGAGGTAAGGAAATTGGCTGAGCAGTCCGCCGATGCAGCAAAAGAAATACATACTTTGATTAATACTATCCAGAAAGAATCCGAGAAAGCTGTATTGTCAATGGATGAAGGCGCTAAAGAAGTGGAATACGGTACAAAAGTTGTCAGCGAGGTAGGAGAAACTTTCAGAAAAATAACATCTACGGTGCAAAAACTGGTCGTTGATATTCAAGATATAGCATCTGCAGCAGTACAGATGTCAGAAGGAGTTCAAAATGTAGCAGCAGCTACAGAAGAACAAACGGCTACCATGGAAGAAGTAACTTCAACAACCCAAGATCTTGCAAGCCTGGCAAGTGAGCTGGAAGCTTTGGCGAAGAAGTTTAAATTAGCTTAATGCTTTGAAAAACCAAAAGGCCCGGAAGGGCCTTTTTTTTATTTTTAAAACAAGGTGATATTCTTTATAAGGAAAAGAATTCCAGTCCTTTAGCCTAATATTTTTATCAAACAGCCCAATATGGAATAAAATGGAATTTGCTTTAATATGCTAGGATAAATCCAAAACTAGCTGCTACCGGTGCAGGCTGAGGAATGGTTAAATCTATGGGGGTGCTTATTGGATGAAAAGGCGTAATATGAATTTAATCAGGAGGCATTATATTAAATACTGGCATGGTAGGCAGAAAGATGGAAATTTAGGTGATAATAATAACCTTAAAGAAAGGTTTATCAAAATTGCAGTTTCATGCGGGTGCAAAGGCCTGGATGATTATAATAACGCAGGTGATCGCAGTAATAAAGAAGCAGGACCGGGACTCTTTATAGCAAAAGGGTTAAGGCTTCCGCCGGAGAGAGGGGATCCTTGGATTGAAACAAGCTGATAGGCAGCAAAGTGATTAATTACAATTGAATAGCCAAATACAACCGTAATTTTTACACACAGTACCGGAATGAAATGGCACGTTAATATTTGTTATCGGTTACCGGGGTAGGTAACTGGAAAAGGCCAAAATGCATTCCTTGTGTGTGGAATTACGTGAACATAATAATTAAAGAAGAAGCCCTGCTTGTCCGGACGGCGGGGCTTCTTTCTTAATTAACGCTTAAATACGCCGGAAAAAGAGCTTGCTGCCGGGTATGAATCTGTGTATAATACTGTAGTGTGGCAGAAAAAATAAAGATTGTTATAATTAAACTGCGGAGAGATGGCCGAGTGGTTTAAGGCGCACGCCTGGAGAGCGTGTGAACGGGTAACTGTTCCGCGAGTTCGAATCTCGCTCTCTCCGCCAATAATTGGGCATAGATTTTGGCTATGCTCTTTTTGTTCACCAGATTTTAAGTGTTTATAATAATAGCTATTTAGGTTATAATCAAAGTTGACAGTTTGTCAGTTTTTATTATTGGCCGTGCTAGGCGGGGAACTGGCGGTGCCCTGTACCTGCAAACCGCTATAGCAGGGTTGAATTCCCTCCCCCGGGTTTAGCTTGTGAGGTCCGGCCCTTGTAAGGGATGTTGAAGGCTGGGTCTTGCGCGACGGAGACTCCTGAACCGTGTCAGGTCCTGACGGAAGCAGCACTAAGGGAGAAACTGCGGGTGCCGCAAGGTTGCTCAGTTTGAGTTACCTGCAAGGGTAACGCTTGGAAGCTATTATTCAAAGGAGGGTGCACGGCCTATTTTTGAAAGCCGTATCTGTTGCCAGGTACGGCTTTTTATTTCATGGCAACAGGAAATATCCCCTCTCCAGCGAACATATTAACATAAAGTAATTCCATTGGCGGGATGTGTAAATGGCTTATCTGGCTTTATACCGGGAATGGCGGCCACGCACTTTTTTTGATGTTGTAGGGCAGGACCATGTAGTCCGTACACTGCTCAATTCCATAATAAATAACAAGGTGTCCCATGCTTATCTTTTTTGCGGCCCCAGGGGTACCGGTAAGACCAGCATCGCCAAGATATTGGCCAGGGCTGTGAATTGCGGGGAGCTGCAGGAGGGCAATCCTTGTGGCAGGTGTGAGCTTTGCCGTGAAATAGAAGCTGGGACATGTATGGACGTAATTGAGATTGATGCGGCTTCTCACCGGGGTATTGATGAAGTCAGGGAAATTCGTGAGCAAGTGCGGTTTGCTCCTTCTTCGGGCAAAAAAAGGGTATTTATTATCGATGAAGTGCACATGCTTACCAATGAGGCCTTTAATGCGCTGCTGAAGACATTGGAAGAACCACCTTCCCATGCGGTTTTTATTTTGGCCACAACAGAACCTCACCGCTTGCCTCTAACTATACTTTCCAGGTGCCAGAGATTTGATTTTCATCGTGTTAAAGATGAAGATATGTTGAAACGTTTAAAACAAGTGGTTGAAGGTTCAGGTATAAATATTGACTCTCCGGCCTTGGATTTAATTGTAAGGGCTTCAGAGGGCTCTGTGCGGGATGCTTTAAGCATACTGGACCAGGCTGCCGCATATGGTGGTAACACCGTTGGCACAGACGAAATACACAGTTTGTTGGGAACCGTCAAAAAAGACATATTGGACAATGTCGCCCTTGCACTTATGCGGGGTGACGCCGGGAAGGTTTTAGAGTTGGTTGGCCAAGTGGTTGAACAGGGAAAGGATTTAAGGGTTTTCTTAAAGGAAATTAACAGCCATTTGCATGATCTATTAATAGAAATGATTGAGAAAAATGCCCGGGAAGCCGACCGGCTTGCAGGTATTATCCGGCTTTTGTCGCTGGCTGAACAGGAAATGCGTTGGAGTACCCAGCCCAGGGTGGTATTGGAAGTGGCACTTATAAGAGCAGCCAGGGCTTTAAGTGATGTGCCGGATGAAAGCCAAATATCCCAGCTTTCAGCACGGGTTAAGCAACTTGAGGTTATGCTGTCCCGCCTGTCTGCAAAGCTTACGCAAAAAACTGGTGAAACTGCTGGAATGTATTTAACTGGCGAAACTGCTGGAATGTATGTAAAAGAAAACGGACTGGAAACCGTAAGCCAAAAAACCATAGATAAAACCCGGGATATACAGGATATAAATAACACTATACCGGTTGAATCACCAATATCTAAAGACAAAAAAGATAAGGAAGATAAAGAAGCTACTTTAGCAGGCAGCGACCTTGAGGTTGCCCCGGAACCTGAAAAACCGGTTAATGATGTTACTGGTACAGGGCAGGAAAACCCGCAGCTATTAAGGAAGGTTGATTCCCGTTGGAATGATATATTGGATATGGCTCGCAGGGTATATCCCAATATTGCTTCCCAGCTTACCCAAGGTAAGGGTTGGCCTTTAGCCTTGGAGGGAGGAACACTGACTATCGGTTTCCCCCGGAAAGAGCCCTATACTAAACTTGCTATAGGCATACTTAATACTGAAACCAACTTGAAAGAATTATCCGGCCTGATCAAATCTGTATGCCAGGTTGAACTAAACATACGGCTGGCGGTTTCTGATAAAAAGCCGCCATCAAGGGGCAGGAAGCCGAAAAAGGCATTGCAGCCTGATGATATTGAAATGATTTTCGGTGAAGGCACTGATGTTCCCGCAAGCAGCTTTGACGGGTTTGACGATTAAAAGTATTTATCAAACTTAAAAACAGGAGGTCTTCTTATTATGATGGGTGGAAATATGCAAAAAATGATGAAGCAAGTTCAAAAAATGCAGGCAAATATGGCCAAGTTGCAAGAAGAGTTGGGCAACAGGACTGTAGAAAGTACCGCCGGGGGCGGTGCGGTGAAGGTGGTGGCCAACGGTAAACAAGAGATAATTTCGATAGAGATTAAGCCTGA
>CAYUXS010000026.1:5872-12664 GCA_964448915.1 uncultured Peptococcaceae bacterium | reverse complement strand
AGCCAGCGGATCCCCAAGGTTTGCCTTCTTTCAGGCCTTACCTCTACAGGAACCTGGTAGTTTGCACCACCAACCCTGCGGGCTTTAACTTCCAGTACCGGCATAATGTTTTGCAGAGCCTGGTCAAATGCCTCAAGGGCATTTTTGCCGCTTTTTTCTTCAACAATGGCAAAAGCATCATAAACTATTCTCTCTGCAATACTTTTTTTGCCGTGCAGCATAACTTGGTTAATAAGCTTTGTAACAACCTTATTGCCATAAACTGGGTCTTCAACAACCTCTATCTTTTTGACCTTTCCTTTTCTTGGCACAAATTCCCCTCCTTTGCCAAAGGAAGTAATACTGTTTATATTTATAAAAAATTATTTCTTGGCTCTCTTAGTACCATACTTGGAACGTCCGCGCTTTCTATCTTGAACGCCCGCGGAGTCCAAAGCTCCCCTGACAATGTGGTATCTTACACCTGGCAAATCCTTCACCCTGCCGCCACGCACCAAAACTACCGAGTGCTCCTGCAGGTTATGGCCTATCCCGCCAATATAAGAAGTAACCTCAATGCCATTGGTAAGCCTGACCCTGGCTACTTTACGCAGGGCAGAGTTTGGCTTTTTAGGAGTAGTGGTATATACCCTTGTGCAGACACCCCTTCTCTGGGGACACTCTTTCAACGCCGGAGCAGAAGATTTTTGAACGAGTTGTTCTCTTCCTTTGCGGATAAGCTGGTTAATAGTAGGCACCCCAACACACCTCCTTCCTGTAAACAGGCTGCCGTAGAATGTTACCACGCAGCAGGAAATACCGTTTTGGCTATCCCCGGCTTTTAAAATTGATGTATCTACTTACAGCCTTAGCAGGCCTTTAGGCAGGTAATACTTTATTGCTCACTAATAGCAATAGCTGCTGCAGCACAACCTACATCTATACCACATGCTTTTCCCAAAATATGCATGTTTTCCACATAAATTATAGGTACTGATTTTTCTGTACACGCCTTGATAATCGGATCGATAACCTGCCGCTCGGCATTTTTTGCCAAATATACCGTCCTGGCCTGGTTGCGGGCCAGTAATTTCATGGTTTGTTTTGACCCCACAACCTTTTTCCGTGCTTTAGACAGGCTTTCCAAGGGCATGGTCATATAACCCCCTAATATAGACACTGGAATATAGTATCATTTGCAATAATTATTGTCAATAAAATATAACCATATCCGCAACAAAACTTGCAAAAGTGCAGAGAATCTTCGATTCCCTGCACCTCGATTCCCGCATCTTGCCGCCTATTTTAAGTTAATAGCTGTATGCTTCACTGCTATATGGACTGCTTTCATTGGCAGTAAAATCATTTTCTGTATTATTTTCTTGAGACATCTCCGGGTCTACTTCCAATACTTCTACATTGCTATACCGGCTCATCCCGGTACCTGCAGGAACCAGTTTGCCTATAATAACGTTTTCCTTCAAGCCCAACAAAGGATCAGTTTTCCCTTTGATTGCTGCTTCTGTAAGCACCCTGGTGGTTTCCTGGAATGAGGCTGCCGATAAGAAGGAATCGGTTGCCAGGGAAGCCTTTGTAATCCCCAGCAAAACTGGTTTTCCTACAGCCGGCCGGCCACCTTCGGCAATAACTCTCTCATTTTCTTTTTCTAAATCAAACATGTCGATCAGGCCACCCGGTAAAAGGTCAGTGTCTCCCTGATCTTCTACCTTTACTTTTCTAAGCATCTGCCTGATCATAACCTCTATGTGCTTGTCATCAATGTCTACACCTTGAAGGCGGTATACTCTCTGCACCTCATGAAGCAGATATACCTGGACACCATGGACGCCTTTTATCTTCAATAAATCATGGGGGTTGACAGAACCTTCGGTGAGTTCGTCTCCTGCTTCTACCCTGTCACCGTCGCTTACCCCCAAGCGGGCACCGTAAGGAACAAGGTAAGTTTCCCTTTCTCCATCATCACCGATAACTTCTATTTCCCGGCGTCCCTTTACTTCCCTTACTTTCACCTGGCCGTTAAACTCAGCGATAATAGCCTGCCCTTTTGGCTTCCTTGCTTCAAACAGCTCTTCCACCCTGGGCAAACCTTGAGTTATGTCATCACCGGCAACACCTCCGGTGTGGAATGTACGCATTGTCAACTGCGTACCCGGCTCACCAATGGATTGAGCGGCAATAATACCTACCGCCTCGCCGATATCTACCATGTGCCCGTTGGCCAAGTTCCTTCCGTAACAACGAATGCAAACACCGAACTGTGTTTTGCAGGTGAGAACTGAACGGATTTTGACGCTCTTAATGCCTGCATCAACAATTTTTTTAGCTTGTTTATTGCTAATCACGGAACCTTTGGCAACCAACAACTCTCCGGTTTCCGGATGGAAGATATCATTTAGAGATACCCTGCCGATTATTCTATCCTGCAATGCCTCTATTACTTCAGAACCATCCTTAATCTCGGATACTTCAATGCCGTCTTCGGTTCCGCAATCAACTTCCCTTACAATAACATCCTGGGCTACATCCACCAACCTACGGGTTAAGTATCCGGAGTCAGCAGTCCTAAGTGCGGTATCGGCCAAACCTTTCCTTGCCCCGTGAGTGGAAATAAAATATTCCAAAACAGTCAGGCCTTCCCTGAAATTGGCCTTAATCGGCATATCAATAATCCTGCCGGAAGGATCCGCCATAAGACCCCTCATCCCGGCCAATTGCCGGATCTGCTGGATGTTACCGCGGGCACCGGAGTTAGCCATCATAAACACCGGATTCAGGGGATGCAAGGTTTCCATCATAGCTGCCGTAACGGATTCAGTTGCGTCATTCCAGAGGCCGATAATTTTTTGTTCCCTTTCTTCGTCGGTGATTAAACCTCGCCTGTATTGAGTTTCAACTTTTTCAACTTCCTGATCTGTTTGGGCCAAGATCTCTTTTTTCTTTTCCGGAATAGTCAGATCCGATATGCCTATGGTTATCCCGGCCTTAGTGGCATAATGGAAACCAAGGTTCTTCAGCCCGTCCAACAACTGACCGGTTGCCGCAAAGCCAAACTCCCGGTAGCACTCGTCTACTATCCGGCTAAGCTCTTTTTTGTCGGCAACTTTATTGATAAAGCCCAATTCCTTGGGTATGACATCATTAAATATCAACCTGCCGCAAGTTGTTTCTACAAGCTCCCCGTTCATTAAAACCTTTATCCGGGCATGCAAGCTGATATACTTGCTCTCATAAGCATGGATTGCTTCTTCAGGGTTTGCAAAAACCTTGCCTTCACCCAATTCACCTTCTATTTCCATGGTCAGGTAATAGCAACCCAAAACCATATCCTGAGTGGGAATAGCCACCGGTTTTCCATCTTTGGGGTTCAATATATTATGTGAAGACATCATCAACAGCCTGGCCTCAGACTGGGCTTCAGCGGAAAGGGGAACGTGGACCGCCATTTGATCCCCATCAAAGTCCGCATTGTATGCCGTACATACCATTGGGTGAATCTGAATGGCCCGGCCTTCAACGAGTACTGGTTCAAATGCCTGTATACCAAGCCTATGCAGGGTGGGTGCACGGTTTAGAAGAACAGGGTGTTCACTGATTACTTCTTCAAGTACATCCCATACCTCAGGCCTTACTCTTTCAACCATTCTCTTGGCGCTTTTAATGTTATGAGCGTGACCTTCATTTACCAGCCGCTTCATGACAAAAGGCTTGAACAGCTCCAAAGCCATTTCTTTAGGCAAGCCGCACTGGTGCAGCTGCAGGGTCGGCCCTACCACGATAACTGAACGCCCTGAGTAATCAACCCTTTTACACAGCAAGTTCTGGCGGAAACGACCCTGTTTACCCTTAAGCATATCACTGAGCGATTTAAGCGGGCGGTTGCCGGGGCCGGTAACAGGTCTCCCTCTCCGGCCGTTATCAATAAGTGCATCAACAGCCTCCTGGAGCATCCTTTTTTCATTACGGACTATAATGTCAGGTGCACCCAAATCCAACAGCCTTTTTAACCTGTTATTACGGTTGATAACCCGGCGATACAAATCATTTAGATCTGAAGTGGCAAACCTGCCGCCGTCCAATTGGACCATAGGCCTCAATTCCGGGGGAATTACCGGTATAACATTAAGAATCATCCACTCCGGCCGGTTACCGGACTTCCGGAAAGCTTCAACTACTTCCAGCCTGCGGATTGCCCTTATTTTTCGCTGGCCGGTGACTTCCTGAAGTTCTTGGCGCAACTCTTTGCTTAGTTCGTCATAATCAATTTCCTCCAGGAGCTTAAGTATGGCCTCCGCTCCCATGCCGGCCTTAAAGCCTGTGGGATACTTTTCTTTGTACTCACGGTATTCGTTCTCGGTTAAAAGCTGCTTCTTCAGCAGACCGGTTTCACCCGGATCAATAACAATATATGAGATAAAATAAAGGACTTTTTCCAAGGCCCTGGGGGACATATCCAATAATAGCCCCATCCTGCTGGGAATACCTTTAAAATACCAAATATGTGAAACCGGAGCAGCTAATTCAATATGCCCCAACCTTTCACGGCGGACTTTGGAACGAGTGACCTCGACGCCGCAACGATCACAAACTACCCCTTTATACCTGACCCTTTTATATTTACCGCAATGGCACTCCCAGTCCCTGGTCGGCCCAAAAATTCTTTCACAAAACAAACCGTCCCTCTCGGGTTTAAGAGTACGGTAGTTGATGGTTTCAGGCTTTTTAACCTCTCCGCTTGACCATTCCCGGATCTGATCCGGTGAAGCCAGGCCAATACGAATCCGGTCAAAGTTATTTAAGTCCAGCACTTAAACCACACTCCCATTAATAGTATGGGTGAGAATAATTCTCTATCCCTAACCCCAAAAAACATTGCCTGCTAAATGGTTTCATCATCATCGTCGTCGTCTAAATCCAAGTCCTCATCCAGCAAATCCTCATTTAAAAGATCAAGATCATTATCCTCATCCGGCTCATCTGCCTCATCCGGCTCATAATCCAGTTCCTCATCTTCATGGCCCAGGACGGCTTCCCCGTCCGACAGATCCAAGCCCAAGTCTTTGGCTGTTTCATTAATATCCTCATCGATATCTTTTATTTCTATTTCCTGTTCATCCTCAGACAGGACTTTTACGTCAAGACCCAGGCTTTGCAGTTCCTTAATCAAAACCTTAAAGGATTCAGGCACCCCCGGCTCCGGTACGTTTTCACCCTTTACAATGGCCTCATATGTCTTGACACGCCCAACCACATCATCAGATTTTACCGTCAGTATTTCTTGAAGGGTATATGCCGCACCGTATGCTTCCAGTGCCCATACTTCCATCTCACCAAATCGCTGGCCGCCAAACTGGGCTTTACCGCCAAGAGGCTGCTGGGTAACCAGGGAATACGGGCCGGTAGACCTGGCGTGTATCTTATCATCAACCAAGTGTGCCAGTTTAAGCATATACACATACCCTACGGTAATGGGAGAATTAAATTCTTCGCCTGTCCTCCCGTCATACAGGGTAATTTTCCCATCCAGGGGTAAATTTGCTTCAGCTAAAGCATCCAATATATCTTTTTCGGAAGCACCGTTAAAGACCGGAGTAGCTACGTTATACCCCATGGTTTTCGCCGCCCATCCCAGGTGGGTTTCCAATACCTGACCCAAGTTCATCCTTGATGGAACCCCCAATGGGTTGAGGACAATCTCAATAGGGGTGCCGTCAGGAAGATATGGCATATCCTCTTCGGGCAAAATGCGGGCAATAACACCTTTGTTACCATGCCGCCCGGCCATTTTGTCACCCTCGGAGATTTTTCTCTTTTGGGCAATATAAACCCTGACCAGCTGGTTTACTCCCGGGGGGAGTTCATCCCCGTTATCCCGGGTAAAAACTTTTACATCAACAACCTTGCCGGATTCACCATGAGGAACCCGCAGCGATGTGTCTCTCACCTCACGGGCTTTTTCACCAAAAATTGCCCGCAGGAGGCGCTCTTCGGCTGTAAGCTCGGTTTCACCTTTGGGAGTTACTTTTCCAACCAAAATATCACCGGGTCTAACCTCGGCGCCAATCCGGATAATTCCACGGTCATCCAGATCCTTTAATATTTCATCACCCACATTTGGAATATCACGGGTAATCTCTTCCGGGCCCAACTTGGTGTCCCTGGCGTCGCACTCATATTCCTCAATGTGAATAGAAGTGAAATAATCTTCTTTAACCGCTTTTTCACTGATTAATATTGCGTCTTCATAATTATAGCCTTCCCATGGCATAAAGGCTACCAGGATGTTGCGCCCCAAAGCCAACTCCCCGTGATCGGTGGAAGGGCCGTCGGCAATAACCTGGCCTTCGTAAACCCTTGTGCCTTTGTTCACAATAGGTTTCTGATTTATACAGGTACCCTGGTTTGATCTCTTAAATTTGCTCAGTTTATAGGTATCAATTTGGCCGTCATCAGCTTTAACGACAATTGTATCCGCAGTAACCTTCTCGACTACGCCGGAGGCCCTGGCCAGTACAACTACTCCGGAATCCTTGGCCGCCTTGCGTTCTATACCGGTCCCTACCAACGGGGCTTGGGCTTTCAGCAAAGGCACAGCCTGTCTCTGCATGTTTGCACCCATCAACGCACGGTTGGCATCATCATGTTCAAGAAATGGTATTAAAGAAGTGGCAATACTAAACACCTGTTTTGGAGATACATCCATAAAATCTACCCGGTCCGGGGATACCATTAAAATATCCCTGCCATGACGGGCGTTTACTTTGCTTTCAGTAAAATAGCCTTCATCATCTAAAG
>CAYUXS010000026.1:0-5862 GCA_964448915.1 uncultured Peptococcaceae bacterium | reverse complement strand
CCTGGGCAATAATGTGCCCTTCTTCTTCATCAGCCGTGAGATACACTATCTCATCGGTAACCCGGCTGTTTTCAACTTTCCGGTATGGTGTTTCTATAAATCCGAATTCATTTATACGGGCATAAGTGCTTAGTGAACCTATAAGTCCGATATTCGGGCCTTCAGGAGTCTCGATGGGACACATCCTGCCATAGTGGGAGTGATGGACGTCCCTGACCTCAAACCCCGCTCTTTCCCGGCTTAAGCCTCCCGGCCCCAAAGCTGAAAGCCTCCTCTTATGAGTAAGTTCTGCCAAGGGGTTGGTTTGATCCATGAACTGGGAAAGCTGGCTGGAACCAAAAAACTCTTTAATGGCTGCAACCACCGGCCTTATATTAATAAGCACCTGGGGTGTGATAACATCCACGTCCTGGATGGTCATCCTTTCCCTGACCACCCTTTCCATCCGGGACAAACCTATCCTGAACTGGTTTTGCAGCAATTCACCAACTGAACGCAGGCGGCGGTTCCCCAAATGGTCGATGTCATCAACCGTACCTTCGTTGTCCATGAGCTTGGTTAGGTACTTTATGGTTTCAATAATATCTTCCGGTACTAATTCCCTGATAAACTCTTTTTTAACCGGAATCATGGCATTAAGATACGGGTTCCATTCCTTTTCCTGGCTGTCTCCTTCAGGGAAACGGTACAAAATACCGTGTTTTAATTTCTTTTGAATTTTATAACGGCCGACATTGGCCAAATCATACCTCTTAGGATCAAAGAAAAGGGCATCAAGCAAAGACCTGGCGCTCTCCACTGTAGGCGGCTCACCCGGCCTCAAACGCTTGTAAATTTCAACCAAAGCTTCTTCTTCAGAATCAGTATTGTCACGAGTCAAGGTTTCCAATATATATTTATTTCCTTCAAACAAATCCATAATTTTAGCTTTGGTGCCATAACCTAAAGCCTTGACCAGTACTGTAGCCGGGATTTTCCTGGTACGATCAATACGGACAAAAATATGATCGTTGACATCGGTCTCAAATTCCAGCCAGGCTCCCCGGTTAGGAATGATGGTAGCAGTAAAAAGTCTTTTGCCGCTTGGATCCAGGACTTCCCCAAAATATACCCCAGGGGACCTTACCAACTGGCTCACTATAACCCTTTCGGCACCGTTAATGATAAAAGTACCTTTTGGGGTCATCAGCGGGAAGTCTCCCATGAACACTTCTTGTTCTTTAACTTCCCCTGTTTCCTTATTTATTAAGCGAACCTTAACCCTAAGGGGGGCTGCATAAGTGACATCTCTTTCCTTGCATTCCTCCACAGAGTATTTCGGCTCCCCAAGAGAATAATCAAGAAATTCCAGCACCAAATTACCCGTGAAGTCCTGAATGGGAGAGATGTCTTGGAAAACCTCCTTTAGGCCGGTCTCTAAAAACCACTTGTATGAGTTTCTTTGTACCTCTATCAGGTTTGGCAGTTCCAAGACTTCTTTCAATTTGCCAAAATTTCTTCTAACCCTTTCGCCTTCTAACCCGGCAGTCATGTAGGCAGACATGAAATGCACCACACCCCCAGAAGAGTTTAATAATGAAACAAACAACGAAAAGCAAGGTCCATTTTAATTGATCAAACCTCGCTTATACCTCATTTCTATCAAATAATTTATATTTTCTACTGTATTATTACCTAAATTATACCAACCGATACAATTTACTATCAATAGCTTACCCTTTATTTGGTAAAATTTTTGCAAAGATTTAATAATTTTATCATAGACATAAAAATACGTCAAGGTTAACAGGTTTTTTAACATCAAAATTGGAGGCATTTGACATTCGCCAAATGCCTCCAATTTTAATATCTGCCAAATGAACTACTTCAATTCGACAGTAGCACCTTGCTCTTCCAACTTAGCCTTCATGGCTTCTGCTTCTTCTTTGCTTACTTTTTCTTTGATAGGCTTGGGAGCCCCATCTACCAATTCCTTAGCGTCTTTTAAGCCAAGGCCGGTAATCTCACGCACTACTTTAATAACATTGATTTTCTTATCGCCTGCAGAAGCAAGAATAACATCAAATTCGGTCTGAGCCTCAGCTTCTGCGGCAGCAGGAGCAGCACCAGGCGCAGCAGCCGCAACAGCAGCTACCGGGGCAGCTGCGGTAACGCCAAATTCCTCCTCAAAAGCCTTAACCAATTCAGACAACTCAAGCACAGTCAAACCTTTAATTAATTCCAATACTTCATTTACTTTAGACATTTTTTATACCTCCGATTAATAATAAAGTTATTATGCCGTTTCTCCGGCTTTTTGTTGACGTATAGCCTCAAGGGCATATACAAAACTCCTGAGTGTGCCTTGGAGCATTGAAGCGAAACCATACATGGGGGACTGCATTCCACTCACAACCTTGCCCAGCAAGACTTCTCTGGATGGCAAGTCCGCCAGTGCCTTTACTCCTTTTGCGTCAATAGTTTTGCCTTCAAGCAGTCCGGCTTTAATTTCCAGAGGGGCTTTTGTTTCCTTGATAAATTCGGCAAAAACCTTGGCCGGGGCTACTATATCTTCACCACTGAAGGCAATTACAGTCGGACCCGTTAAGTATTGCTGCAAATCGCTATATCCTAATTCCTCAATAACTTTGGATGTTAAAGTGTTTTTAGCTACCTTTAATACACAGCCTTTTTCTCTCATCTTGCTGCGTAATTTCGTCATACCGGCAACGTTAACACCCTTGTTGTTGGCTAAAATAGCAACAGGAGACTCTTTAAATTTTTCACGTAAATCACTGAGCATTTTTTCTTTTTCTTTTCTGGTTATCAAGCATCGCACCCCCCTTCAAAATAATAAACTTAAAATTAATTTAAAAAACGGGCCCTATAGACATTAGGGGCCCGCTAAAATAAAAGGCTATTTTAGTGCTTAATTAGGCCTCGGTTGGCGGCTATATGCCATTATGCCGGAGCACCAACTGTCTACAGCTTTTAAATATATTTATTTTTTTATAAATTTTTGCAAACACTTAGGCTGACACTTTTGCAGAGTTTACTTTAATACCCGGGCCCATAGTGGATGACACGGTTATACTTTTTATATACTGGCCCTTGGATGATTGGGGTTTAACCCGGATCAACTGTTCTATTAAAACCCGAAAGTTTTCGGTTAATTTTTCAACATCAAATGATACCTTGCCAATAGGAACGTGGATAATACCTGCCTTATCGACCCGGTATTCAATTTTACCGGCCTTAACTTCTTTCACGGCCTCGGCCACATCAAAAGTGACTGTTCCGGTTTTGGGGTTGGGCATTAAACCGCGGGGGCCGAGCAAACGACCCAGGCGCCCTACCTGGCCCATCATATCCGGCGTGGCAATGGCCACATCAAAATCCAGCCAAGATTCCTTTTGAATCTTTTCCACCATATCCTCGGCACCAACAAAATCAGCACCGGCTTCTTCGGCCTCTTTGGCCTTATCGCCTTTGGCAAATACAACTACTTTACGTGTTTTACCGGTACCATGCGGCAGTACTACGGCACCACGCACCTGCTGATCCGCATGGCGCGGATCGACGCCAAGCCTGATTACGGCTTCTACCGTCTCATCAAACTTTGCAGTTGATAAATTTTTAACCAACTCCAAAGCTTCTTTAGGATCATACAGTTTGCTTCGATCTACTTGCTTTAAAGCATCTACATACTTTTTACCCGGTTTAGGCATTTACTTATTCCTCCTTGTGGTTCCAGCGGACAGTTGTTTTAACTGGTCCTCCCACTTCATTTAATACTGACAGACTTGCTAGAATGGTTTTAGGTTCTATGTCATAGGTTTTATGTTTCAAAACCTAAAACCTAAAACTTATAACGTATAACTTGGGTTTTTAGTTAGCCTTCAACAATTTCAATCCCCATACTGCGGGCGGTACCCTCAACCATACGCATAGCGGCATCTATCGTAGCGGCATTTAAGTCCTGCATTTTTGTTTCTGCAATTTCACGGACTTTAGACTGGGGTACTTTCGCAACCTTAGTCTTATTGGGAACCCCTGAACCTTTTTCTATACCGGCAGCTTTTAACAACAACACTGAAGCAGGCGGGGTCTTGGTTATAAAGGTAAAGGATCTATCCTCATACACAGTAATTTCAACCGGAATAACCATACCTGCCTGGGAAGCAGTACGTTCATTATACTCTTTAACAAAGGCCATAATATTGACACCATGCTGGCCCAATGCCGGTCCTACAGGCGGAGCCGGAGTAGCTTTGCCGGCTTCAACTTGAAGCTTAATTACAGCTATAACCCTTTTGGCCACTAACCTTACACCTCCTTCACACCTGTCAACTGTAAAATGCACAAACTTTATGTAAACAAGGATACCCTTGTTTATTCTTGTTTTATTAAGTAATCTTTTCCACCTGGGAATATTCCAATTCTACCGGCGTGTCCCTTCCAAACATTGAGATCCTTACTTTTAACTTGCCTTTATCCGGATATATCTCTTCGATTATGCCATCAAAGTTTTCAAAGGGCCCGCTTTTCACCCTAATGCTTTCATTAATTTCAAAATCCATCCGGATCTTTGGTTCGTCTACACCCATAGACTTCATAATCTGCATAGTTTCTTCTTCAGTCAGGGGTATTGGCTTGGAACCGCTGCCAACAAAACCGGTCACACCTGGAGTATTGCGCACAACATACCACGAATCATCAGTCATAATCATTTCCACCAAAACATATCCAGGAAACACTTTTTTCTTGGTTATTTTCCTCTTGCCATCTTTAATTTCAATCTCATCTTCCATAGGCACAAGAATTCTAAAAATCTTTTCCTCCATACCCATGGATTCAATTCTTTTTTCAAGATTGGCTTTTACTTTGTTTTCGTAACCTGAATAAGTATGAATGACATACCATTGCGTCGTGCTCATATAAGGGGCCTGTGCAGACCCCTCACCTCCCCGGTTCTATTGGATAAAAAACTGCATTAGGCGCCCCATGGCAAGATCAAAGACCCAAATCAAAGCACAAACTATAACCACGGCTACCACTACAACACCTGTATAGATCAATACTTCCCTGCGTGTAGGCCAGTGGACTTTTTTAAGTTCACCGGCTACGCCACGAAAGTAGGAGCTTATTCTTGTAAAGGGGGCAATTTTACTTTGCTTGGTCGGCACAACCTTTTTGCTGTCTGTCTTGGTTTTTAGCTTATTAACCGTACCCTTTTTCTTAGCGGCAGCTTGATCGGGTGCTAATGCTTTCTCATTTTCATCTTTATCCGGTTTCTTGAGTAAAGCCATTCATTGCCACATCCTTAACCGTGGAAAGAATTTTTCCCACAAGCAGTTTAAAAAAATACGCATATCCTTAATTAACATTTAATTAAGGGCATTACTTCAACAATTTCTTTCTATCGAGTTTCTTTATGGAGAGTATGAGTCTGACAAAACTTGCAGTACTTCCTCATCTCAAGCCGGCCAGAATCATTTTTTTTGTTTTTGGTTGTTGTATAATTACGGCGCTTACAATCCGTGCAAGCTAAAGATATACCTACACGCACGGTTTCCACCTCCTAAAGAAAAAAAACCTCTCACTGCCTAATTTTGAGGATAACCTAAAACAATTTATCATAATTAATCATACCTGTCAATAGTTGACTCTTGACAGCCCATAGACGGGCTGTATTTTCTATTTTTACTGTCTTTAGGCAATATTATACCATAATCTGGCTATGTAAAACACTTAATAACGGAACTGACCAGATGCAATCTTGCTATCTGGCCAGTATATTTACTTTAAAAATTTATGCTTTTTACTCTAGGATGGAGGTAACTACTCCAGCCCCAACGGTACGGCCGCCTTCACGGATGGCAA
>CAYUXS010000025.1:0-12729 GCA_964448915.1 uncultured Peptococcaceae bacterium | reverse complement strand
TACCCGTCAATGAAGTTGTATACTTGGCGTAGGTTCCCGCCACCAAAGAAGTTGTTACCAGCGTTAAAACAACAGTTAAAGCCGCAAGCTTTTCTAATCCCTTCCTCCTCATAGAATCCTTCCTTCTCCTTTAATATCCTCGACATTTATTTAACTATTCAACAAAAACCACAAAATAGTCTAAATATTTTGTCTGTTTTCCTCTTACACCTCCCTTTTTTACTTCCCTGCTCTAACTGTATTGTCAATCACTTTTATTAATGCTCTCAACCTGCTGCCTAGCCCTGGCAAGCTCTTCTTCCAACTCCTTTGTCCTGGCTTTCTCCCGCCGCTCATAATAACGCCTGCGGAAAATATCATACAGGATGAAAGAAGACAGGGGCAATACGATAAATACCAGCATTCCTAAAGGTGTCTGCATGAACATGGCTGTGTTTCCCAGCCCGGAAATCTTAAATAAGTATTTTCCTTCAAGCTTGTCTTCTGTAACTGGAATTTTGTCTTCGACGTTGTTGTTGTCGCCTTTTGTAGTATAGTAGAGCCGCCCATCTTTGGTAGTGATCTCTATCACCCGGTGGGTAATAACAGATTCTCCCTCACGATAAGCAATAATGTCACCTTGCTTCACGGTATTTGCCTCAACTTCGCGGACGAGAACCAGATCACCTGAATAAAATTCGGGCTCCATTGATCCTGAGAGAACTATTAAAGGTTTGTAGCCTAAAAAACTTGGTACTTCGTCAGGCCTTGTAAAAGATTTTACTAATATCGTCAGATTGGCAATTAAAATTGGAATCAATATTACACATATAATTACTGATATTATGGTAACAACCTTATTTCTACTTTTTTTCAACTTGGATTGTTCCTCCATTAATATATGACGCCCCTTTATATCCTTTTTAGTAGATCACTGAAAAAGTTTCAAATTTGATGAACAACCCCCGGAGCCAATCTATTTTAATGAGCTTAAAGGCTCAAAAGTTTTTAAGAGTTAACTGTAGTTTAGCTTTTTAATTTAATAAATAATGAACTAAAAATACCATAAACTCCATTTAACTGCAATAACTATACTTGTATTTTATCATAAGTTTATTGCTTCTGAATCATTGGATTGTTAAGAACTAACCATATTTAAACTATATGTATTAATTATGATTTTAAAAACAAAAGACCCGGATTTAATTACCCGGGTCTTCCGACTATGAAAAGTTTTTTACTATTTTTCTCCACCGTAATACCCGCCACCGTAGGGCATTGAAAAAACAAGAAGTATTAAAATCAAGAAAAGAATAAAGCTTTCGTCAAAGCCGCCACCATAGCCGCCTTTGCCGCCAAATCCATAACCCATAAAAATCAGGCCTCCATATCCATTTTATTTTTTATTAATAAAAGCGGCGCTGCATTGAAAAGACAAGCAGGATCAGGATTAAAAACAAAATGAAACTATTGTCAAAGCTGTCGTAGCCACCACCGTAGCCACCACCATAGCCACCATCGTAGCCGCCTTTGCCGCCGCCGTAACCGCCACCAAGCGTATCAGCCATTAAAGGAAACCTCCTTTGTTTTATTTTGCTCATGCTACAAGATATTCCTGGAAGAATGAAAAGGTTCCGGGCATAAAAAAGCCCAGGAAAATTATTCCTGGGCTTCTTAATAAATATAAGTTAAGGTGCAAGGAATTTTAACTCAAATGTATCCGGATCTCCTGACTTTTTAAAACCATAAGTCTTATTGGCTAAATCAATTAATTCCACATTATCCCATGCCTTTCCAACATCTGCTGCGATAGCGTTCTTGATAGCATTTGCTTGCGAGATATTATACCAATCACTATTTACTCTGACACTTTGCGGAAGTTCACCTATAGTGTCTAGAATCAGAATCCCAATACCGATATCAGCAAGCTTTACATTCTGTTTGCCTGCTTTAATCCTTGCCTCGTATTGCATGGTGTTTACATTATAGGTAATGTCTGCATACTCGTTGCTATAATCGACAACGGCTGGAGCATCCAATAGTATTACCCTTAAGGTTACATCAACAGGACCTAGGCCGGAGCCGGTCAACTCTCCATACAGAGTAAACTCGGTACCCAACAAAGCTCTCATAGTGCTTAAAGCTATACTTGTTTTTGAGGCGCCGAATAAATCGGATACTTCTATTGTCCCCGGCAAAGTAATATCCTCATTTAAATCTAAATCCAAGTAATCTGCCTCTATCCTGGTTATCTTGAGGTTGGAGGAACCCGGGGCGGTAATCGCAAATCCGGTTATCATCAGCCCGCCGTTTTTGTCAGATAAATCCACAGTTCCGCTGGTCCCACTGGGATTTATGACGGCAGCTACAGAACCGCCTGTGTACAATATGCTTGCTTGAGTCACTTTAAGTTGTGTTATGGCTCCGCCACCGCCACCGCCGCCGGTAGTGCCATCAGTAATTGTTACCGGGTTGGAGGTGGTATTGCTCTTACTTTCGCCGGCAACTACAACACTCGTATTCGGGGCAAGTGTTATAGATGAAGGCTCCTGGGTAATGGTGGCACCGCTGGCATTTACAACAGCTTTGTCAATTGTACCCTCGCCGGTAACACTTGCAGCTTCATTAAGAATAAGGGTTCCCACTGAACTTTCGCCTTTTACTTCTACTTCAACTTTAGCTGAAACTGTTACTTCCTGGAAATTACCTTCCAGTATAATTTTTGTATCCGCCGGAACCTCTTGAGTGACAACTACCTGTTCAAAGCCCTCGCCGGTTATGGTTACCTCTACTAAAGTAGCGCCGCTCTCCAGGGTAACTATCCTGACCGAGGTATTTCCGGTTGCAACAACTCTTACTCCCTCTTTAGTGACAATGATATTTCCCATGTTGCAATCTTCTAAGATTACCGAGTTTGAACCCCCGCCTTTAATAATGGTGTCACCTTTTACAGTAACATTTTTCAAGGTAACATTGCCCTCGCCGACACCTTCTGCCAGGGTCAAGTTCCCTTCAATAACAAGATTCTGCAATGTTACATCCGGTACATTCACGATAACATTGCCTTGAATGGTTTGTGTTCCCTCTGCAGGGCCGTATACACCTGCTGCATCATAGGTAAAGTCCTTCATCAGGGTTCTTATCGCCCTGTCCAGTGTAGATACGGCTTCCGCTCTGGTGATAAACTTGCCCGGACGATAGGTTTGATCGGGGTACCCGTTCATCAGACCTTCGGCAACCACCGCTGCAATTGAAGCTTTGCTCCACTCCGGGATTGATTTGGCATCGGTAAACTTGTTAATAACTGACAAATCCGGATCATCAAGTTTTAATATCCTGGCAACAATCACAGCTGCTTCCTGCCTGGTTATTTTATTTTTGGGACGTAATGTGCCATCGGGATACCCGTTTATGTACCCTGCCGCTACAGCCTTGCCGATTTCACCATAAAACCAGTCACTGGCGGATACGTCCTTAAAATTAAAAGTGCTGCTTTCTGTTAATTCAAATGATTTATTGACTAAAGTAATAAACTCCGCCCTGGTAATATCGTTATCTGGTTTAAACTTCCCGTCCGGGTAACCTTTAATAAAGCCTTTGTTAATCCAGCTTGTAATCTGCTGCTCTGCCCAATGGCCGGAGACCTCTGAAAATTGAGCATAAGCTAGTCCAACAGACAATAACAACAGACAAATACTCAACAGAATACAAATAACAGGTTTTCTTACTGTAAACATCAGGTGCCCTCCAATATAATTTTTTATTCAGCTGATGCTGGAAATAAAAGCTACTTCCATTATAAAGGCTTTTAACCAAAATTTACAGGAATTTTTAGTAATAACGCAAAGGTTTTTTTCTTGTTAAAAAAAACATTAAGTAGATTAAAATACCCAAACAGGCCCCGGAGGTATCAATGACAATATCACTGAATTCCGCCCCCCGGCCGGGGACGTAAAGCTGGTGGATTTCATCAATAACCGCATAAACAACACAGATCGCCAAAGAAAGAAAAACGGCTTTAAAGCCTCTTATCCCGCTTAACTGCAGTGCCTTCATGGTAAAAAAGGCCAACAACAAGTATACCCCGGCATGGGCATATTTCCTGGCCTGGCGGTTGAAAAGACTGGCAATTTCCTCTGCAGACATGTCCCCGCCATCAAATAAACCTGCCCGCTCAATTATCTCAATAATAACCGCAGTTACCTGTTTGCTGAGTTTATTGGACTGGGTTGCCGGCTGGGAGGAAAAAATAAAAATCAGCAGCATTATCAGTAGGACAACAGCCCACCATCTTAAATTTGATTTTTTATTCAGATACATCTTTTCTTTTCAACCTTTTCCTTAGGGATTCCCCCAGCTCCTCATAACCCGGCTTTCCCAGCAGGGCCAACATATTCTTCTTGTATTCTTCAACCCCGGGCTGGTTAAAGGGGTTTACGCCTGACAGGTACCCACTTACGGCACAGGCTTTCTCAAAGAAATAGACCAACTCGCCAAAGTAGTATTCACTGATTTCCGGGATATTAATGACCAGGCAGGGAACTCCACCATCGGAGTGGGCCAGCAAAGTGCCTTCGATAGCTTTTTGGTTAATAGAATGCATTGTCTGCCCGCTGATAAAGTTAAGCCCGTCAATATCCTCCGGGTCCCGGGCAATCTCTGCATCCGCCCGGGGTTTCTCGATATTTAGCACCGTTTCAAACATATTCCTGCGGCCGTCCTGCAATAGTTGGCCCAAAGAGTGCAGGTCGGTGGTAAATTCAACAGACGCCGGGAAAATCCCTTTACCGTCCTTTCCTTCGCTTTCGCCAAATAACTGCTTCCACCATTCAGCAAAATGCTTAAAGGAAGGCTCGCAGCTTACCAGCACTTCAATGCATTTTCCCTTTTGCTGCAGGATATTCCTAATCACCGCATACCTATAGCATTGGTTGCTGTCCAAACCGTCATCTTCATACCGGTAATATGCGGCCTTCGCGCCGTCCATCACCCTGTCTATATTTATCCCGGCCACCGCCGCCGGCAGCATACCCACCGGCGTCAGCACCGAATACCTGCCGCCGATATCCCCGGGTATGTCAAAAGCTTCATAACCTTTTTCTCCGGCTATTTTCCTTAAAACACCCTTTTCCTTATCAGTAATGGCAACTATGCGCCTGCAGGCTTCTTCCTCCCCATATTTCCTTTCAAGGTACTCTCTCAGCAGGCGAAAAGCGATAGCAGGCTCGGTAGTTGTTCCCGACTTGGAAATTACACATAAACTAACATCCTTGCCCTCAAGGGCATCCAGCAAATCCTTATAATACCTGCCGCTGATATTATTGCCGGCAAAATATATCTCCGGACTGCTCCTTTTAATTGCCGGGAGAACATTATGAAAGGTGTGCCCCAGCATTTCAATGGCAGCCCTGGCCCCATTATAGGACCCGCCGATACCGATAACCACAAAGGCCTGGGAATCCTGCCTGATCCTTGCAGCCACGCCCTTAACCCTCTCAAATTCTTGCCGGTTGTATTGAACCGGGTATTTCAGCCAGCCCAGGTAAGGATCCCCCGGGGTATCGCCATGCAGCATTTCATGTATGTGTTTTATACTGTCCCGGTAGTAGCCCAGCTCATCAGGCTGTATTAACCCGTGGGAATAATCAAGACCAATATGTTTCATGAGTTGTCTCCCTTCCAAAAAAACAGGCTTATTAATAGGTATTCACTGTTTTACCTTTAAATAAGCCTTTTTGATCTGGAAGTTTCTTTAAGAATATATTTAATTAGTTTTTCCTGATCACTGACTGATATATCTGTATATTTCACCGAAATATGGTACCCTGCATCAGTAACGTCTGCTATCCGTACGACTTTTCCTAATACTTTTATTTCTAAAGCATCTGGGAGTTCAGGAACCATTATTTTAAACTCAAATACAGTATTTATAGGGTAGGACTTATTACTTGCAAATCTTAGGCCGCCCCCGCTGATATCCAGGGTGTGTCCTTTTATATATTCAGATTTTTTCTTTCCCCCCGTTTTTTCTGCATAGAGAATATCCAGCATTACTGGCAGCCTTACAAATTTGCGGTTTTGCACCCTGGTGAATTCTTTGGGCACCAGCAGGGTATACAAAGGGATATTATCAATGTATTTTCCGGTTACCACAGTCTTGAATTCATACTTGTTGTTTTCAACGACCAGGGATATTTTAACTTGATCCCCCACATGCAAATTCAGGCCTTGTGTTTTTTTTAAGGGCAGGTCAATTTGGAATTCTCTGCTGTTTTTGCCCTGAATAGTGGAAATATAAGTACCTTTGCGGGCTCCTATTTTAACAACATTAATTTTCCGATTGATTCCAATCAGTTTATCAATATTCATAAGCCCTGTTTCAGAACTCATTTTAACCAACTGCCCTAATTCCAAAATATACCTATATTATACATATCATTAAGCCTTAAATCTATCCACTAATCGATTTATTTCCAAAGACATTTGAGCCAGTTTCTCAGTGGAGGCCGATACTTCCTCCATTGTAGCCGTCTGTTCCTCAGTGGTACTGGCTATATTTTGAATCCCGGCTGAAACCTGCTGGGCTGCAGCAGCCACATTTTGAATTTGCCCGGCAACTCCTTCAATGGTATTGATAATATACTTAAATTTTTCGCCTACTTCACCGACTACCGTCACTCCCTCTTCTGTCCGCTTCTGTCCCTCGTTCATAGCCTCAACAGCTTTCTGGGATTCCGACTGGACAGATAAAATCAATTGTTTGATATCTTTTGCGGCACTGGCCGATTGTTCCGCCAGCTTCCTGACCTCCTCTGCCACCACCGCAAAGCCCCGGCCCTGTTCACCTGCTCTTGCCGCTTCAATAGCCGCATTTAGGGCCAAAAGGTTGGTCTGGTCGGCTATATTTGTGATCAGCTCGACAATCTGGTTTACCTGCTGCAATGAATGATCCAGCGCCTCTATTACCTCGGATGCCTGGCGGGTAGTAGATACTATGACATCCATCTGCTGGGTTACCCGCTCAATATCCTGGATGCCTTTTTCCGCCTCCATCGAAGTATCTCTTGACAATGAGGCAACCTCCTGGGCGTTTTGAGACATATTATTCACGTTATATGCAATTTCACCTACTGTAGCTGCAGTTTCCGAAGCCGCAGCGGAGGTTTGCTGGGCGTTGGAAGAAATCTGCTCGGTGTATTCCCTCAAATCATTAAAAGATTCTTTTATTTGTTTGACAATCATCTGGATATCATCCATCAGGCCGTTAAAAGAACTTGAAACTGAGCCGATTTCGTCTTTGGAATATATATCAATCCTGCGCCTGAGATCCCCGTCCCCTTCTTTTATTTCTTTCATTGCCCTGTCAATCCGGGCCAGTGATGGCAGGATTTTATTGATAATAATAAAGGACGAAATTAAAAGGAATGCCAATCCGACAAATAAAACTATGTACATTTTCTGTTTACCGGCAATAATGCTTTGAACCAATCCGGAAATTGCGTTATTAAAAGATGTCTGGTACTTGCGGTTAATTTGGCTCATTGCTTCCACTAATTCAGCACCGGCGGCATCAAATTCCTCCATTACTATATTCCCTGATTGACGTCCACCTGTTATATATGCTTCAGCCATTTTGTAACCGGTAGCATAATATTCATCAAATTTTTTATCCAGGTTATTTAACTCACCCGCCGCACTGGGATCCAAGGCCTTTAATTTGGCCAGCCTATCCTTAAACAGCCTGGTGTTTTCTTCAACTTCTTCATAACCGGCCCTTTCCCCGGTGGCACTGACATCCGTGAGAAACTGCCATACCTGGATAATTGCTTTTTCCATTTCGTTGGAATATGTAGCGGCAGTAAAATGCTTGTCTTTTGCTTCTATAGAAACACCTGAAATACTGCTGAATGTAAGTACTGCCATAGCGGATGAAATGGTTAAGATCAAGGCAATAATGAAAATAAATGCAATGACGGTAAACTTAATTGACACCCTTTTCAACACAGCGATAACCCCCTATAAAATAATACCTATAAAAATAATATAAATAATATACCAGTCAGAAAAAATGACCATTATTTGAATTATCTTAATTTTTGTAAAAAACTTTATAGCCTAGTCTTTAAAAATTTCTTAAATACGAGGGAAAAATAAAACCCCACGGTTAACTTTCCGTAGGGTTTTATCATCAATGAGCAGCACCGGCAAGCTTCTTGCGCATTTTCTTCATTTCAAAATATAAGAATAACGCTGTTAAAGTCACCGAGATGGAGTCGGCAATCGGCGCAGTCCTCCAAACCCCTTCTATCCCCCAAAAATTAGGCAGCACCAGCAGAAGGGGAATAAATATAAGCACCTGCCTGGACAAGCTTAGAATCGTTGATTGAATAGGCTTGCTTACAGCCTGGAAATAATTGGCCCCAATAATTTGAAAACCCACAATCGGGAATAGTGCAAGGAAAGTAACTAAAGCGTGAGAGGTCAGCTGCGTCAAAGCGGTATCCCCCTTGCTGAAAAGCGCTACAATCGGAGTCGCATAGGCTTGCACTATAATATAACCCAAAACTGCCAGCACTGTGGCAGCCAGGATTGCTTTTTTCAATACTTCCTGCACACGCTTAAACTGTTCTGCGCCATAATTAAAACCAATCAAAGGCTGTGCCCCCTGGCTGATCCCGACAATCGGCATGAAAAGCACCATCGCCACGCTCATAATAATGCCAGCCGCCGATAAAGCCAAATCTCCGCCATAAGCCATTAAGGTTTTATTTAAAATTATCTGCTGGACACTGTTGGCGATTTGCATGGCAAAAGGCGCAAAACCAATTGAAACTATGCTGGCCACAATTGGCAGTTGTGGTTTTAAATTCTTAGCCCTGATCTTTATCTTGCTTATATCTTGAAAGAAGTAGCCGAGCACAAACCCGGCTGAAACCCCCTGCCCTATAATCGTTGCCAGGGCAGATCCTTTGATCCCCCACTTAAATTTAAAGATAAATACATAGTTTAAAACAACGTTAATCACCGCGCCGACGATTTGGGTCAGCATGGCGTACCTGGGGCTCCCGTCGGCCCTGATAAAATTGTTGATGCCAAAAGACAAGGAACCAAAAACCGATCCCAGCATGATAATGTTGATATAATCCCTGGCATAAGGCAATACTTCCCTGCTTGCACCAAACTGGGTCAAAATCGGTGTTGAAAACAACAAATAAATCCCTGTCAGGGTAAGGCTTGAAAAGGCCATTAATATGACAGCATTCCCCGCAATTTTTTCTGCCTCTTCAATTTTCTGCTGGCCAAGGCGAATCGATATCAAAGCAGTTGCCCCGATACCGATAAGCATGGCAACAGCCATATTAATAGTCATTACCGGGAAAGCTACCGTGGTTGCCGCAATTGCAACAGCCCCGATTCCCTGGCCAACAAATATCCTGGCAATAATATTATATAAGGCATTCACCATAACACCGATAATTGCCGGCAGCGAGAACTCCAACAGCAACCTGCCGGTACTCCCGCTGGAGAGGTCCAAATCTTTCATAACGCTATCCCTTCCTCATCTATGCTGCTAAAAAAGAAAAACAAAAAACTGCCCTTGGGCAGAACCATATTTTAATAGTATATCATTTTTAACAAGTGAATGCATACTTTATTTAATTAACTTGGACAACTCCTTAAACTGCGGTGTGCCCGCCTCTTTCATTAAATCAAAGAAAACGGTTTCGGTATTGGTAATCACCGCTCCCATTTCCTTCATCAATGACAAGCCGTTTTTATAGTTCTCTTTACTTCTCGAACACACCGCATCCTCCACGACAAAAACCTGGTAACCCAATCTAATAAGGTCCCTGACGGTTTGGAACACGCAAACGTGGGTTTCCATCCCGGTAACAATAACCTTTTTCCTGCCGTACTGCCCCATTTTTTCTTTAACATCATCAGTACAGGCAGTGAAACATACCTTTTCAAAAGCACCGGCATCATCAATATTTAACTCAGGAACGGTTTTACCCAGCCCTTTAGGGTACTGCTCTGTCACCAAGACAGGGATCCCCAGAGCTTTAACAATCTCCAATAGAATATTGGTATTCTTGACAACCTTTTGGCCGTGCTTCATAGCCTGCAACAACTTTTCCTGAACATCGATCACCAATAAGACACAATCATCCTGGATTAAAGTAAACCTGTCCATAATACCCCTCCTACATTTTTAACCATGAGGACTGTCCTGGTAGCCTGCCGCTATCCATGCGCTAGATTTTCTTTATACCACTCAATTGCCGCCTCAATTCCCCGCTCGAAGCTCCAGCCGGGCTCATAGCCCAGCAACTTCCTGGCCTTGCTGATATCGGCATTGGAATGCCTGATATCCCCGGGCCTCTCCGGTCCAAAAATAGGTTCAATATCTTTATCAAGTGCTTTACATAGTTTATAGTATATGTCGATTAAGTATTCCCTGCTCCCATATGCGATGTTAAATACCTGCCCGGCCGCTTCAGGTGGAGACTGGCAGGCTTTAAGGTTGGCCTGAATAACATCCTCAATATAGGTAAAATCCCGGCTTTGTTTGCCATCGCCATAAATGGTAGGTCGCTCATTATTTAGGAGCTGCCTGATAAATTTAGGTATAACAGCCGCATAGGCCCCATCGGGATTCTGGCGACGGCCAAACACATTAAAATACCTTAAGCCATATGTATCCAAACCGTATAACACTTTATACAACCTGCCGTACTCTTCGTTAACTCTTTTTGTCAAGGCATACGGTGACAGGAGATTACCCTCCTGCCCCTCTTTTTTAGGAAGTACCGGATGATCCCCATACACAGAAGACGAGGAGGCATAGATAAACTTCTTTACTCCCTGCTGCCTGGCTGCCTCCATCATATTAACGGTACCCCTGATATTTATTTCATCATATAACAAGGGCATTACAATGCTTCGAGGCACACTTCCCCAAGCTGCCTGGTGCAGTACATAATCCACACCTTCACAAGCATCAAGGCATGCTTCATAGACACGGATATCATCTTCAATCATGGTGAAGTTATCATTATCCAAGAAGCTCTCAATGTTCTCTCTCTTCCCGGTAGAAAAATCATCCATGCATCTTACTTGATACCCCATATCCAAAAGAGCTTCACATAGGTTAGAGCCAATAAAACCTGCCCCGCCGGTAACCAAAAAAACACTGTCCGGGTCAAACTCCAAATGCTTATAACCCAACCTAAAGCCTCCAGTACAAGTAATTTAACCTTTCTGCTTCTTTCCTGTCAAATATGCTTTCACATCCACAAGTACATTTTTTGTCCTGCAATCATCTTCAATAGTTGCAGCCACTTGTTGATTTACTGATTTAAACAGGTGATTAGGGCACGTCCGGTACCAGCCCTTGATTTCCCTTAAACTTAAGTATGTAAATTCATCATAGGATTACCCTGGAGTTCCTGCTATCGGGGCAATTTTCTTTAAAGGTGATTCCCAGGATAGCTGCCTTGGCCCCCTTAATTGGCAGATTAGCCTGAATCATCTTTTTAACGGTATTTTCCGCCACATACTTGCCCATATTATCATTAATGCGCCTGCCGGAAAGAATTATCTGGGAGTGGTAACCCATCTGCTGCGCTTTATAGGTAAGATAATATGGGTCAACCCCAATACAATGGCCGCCAACCAGACCGGGAGGAAATTTAAAAAATTCCACTTGGTGCCCGCTGCTTCCAAAACCGCTTTAGTATCTATACCCATTTTGTTAAATATTATAGAAAGCTCATTCATAAAAGCAATATTAATATCCCGCTGTGCATTTTCAATAACCTTGGCAGCTTCGGCAACCTTAATAGATTCTGCCTTATGTATACCGGCCTTTACAACCAGTTGGTATACCTTGGCAATAATATCCAAAGATTCTTCATCCATCCCGGAGACAACTTTAATTATATTCTCCAACCTATGTACCTTATCACCAGGGTTAATTCTTTCCGGAGAGTAGCCGACTTTAAAATCTACCCCGCATTTTAAGCCGGACTCCCGTTCCAAAATAGGTACACAAATTTCTTCGGTAACCCCGGGATACACCGTGGATTCATAAACCACAATGGATCCCTTGGAAAGATTACGCCCCAGTATAGTACTGGCCTCTTTTATTGGTGATAAGTCAGGAGTGTAATCAGAATTAACCGGAGTCGGGACAGCAACGATATGAAACCTGGCTTCCCTAAGTCTTGATTCATCGGAGGTAAAGTCAACACTACAGGCAGCTAAAGCTTCATCCCCCACCTCTTTGGTAGGATCAACACCGCTCCTGTATAAATCAATCTTGGCTTGATTTATATCAAAGCCGATTACATCCACTTTTCTGGAAAAAGATACAGCAATAGGCAGGCCCACATAGCCAAGGCCTATGAGGCTGGTTTTTTCTTTTCTGTTACAATATCGTTGTAGAGATTACTAAAACCCATTTAATTGTTTCCTTTCTCCATTTAAAACCAGATAGTTCATCTGATTTAATCCTTTATTTATTTAAAGCTGCTAACCCCTATTTAGACCGCCAAGTTCAAAGTATATTTCCATATTTCAACTTCGCTTAAGCACTCTTTTTACCACGTTAAATAAGCCTATTTTTTTTAGTATCTTAACCACAGTTTTTCTCAACCTAGGTACAAACCCATACCCCGCATATTTCTTTAATGCATACTCAAAACCTTTGTTCTTGTAATCTTGCCAAAATTTATCGCGGTTTGGTGA
>CAYUXS010000024.1:0-13260 GCA_964448915.1 uncultured Peptococcaceae bacterium | reverse complement strand
GTAGTGTTACCTATGTCCTGACCTAAAAGTGTTACCTATGTCTTGAACCTGTACCAAGTATTCCTTATGGGTTAGAAGACAGGAGACAGGAAACAGGAGTTTATAACCATGGCCGGTCACACGGCAACATAAATATTAAAGTGCACCTCAAATTCAACATTTGAGGTGCACTTTTTAGTCTAAGAGATAACTGGCTTACAAATTAAATTGACTTATATATGTTTCTTTTAAGCATATTCAGCAAGCAACTACAACGTTAGCTACTTCTTACCTGCTTTTTGCTTTGTATCCCTTATAGGCCGAGGTACCAGCAGTTTACCGTGGATAATAATTAACCTAAAACCTATAACTTATAACCTATAACCTAAAACCTCTACAGCCGATCGCTGATAGCTAATAGCTGATAGCTTGCAGCTTTATAAGTTGAATTTATATGTTTGCATCAATTCAAGATTGGTCTTGGTTTTATATATCCTTTCCAACATTATTTCCATAGCCTCAACCGGTGTCATTCCGGAAATTGCATTTCTGTAGTGCCACATCCAGTCCAACTCAAAATTGCTTAATAGAAGCTCCTCTTTCCTGGTCCCGGAGCGTACCACGTCAATAGCCGGGAATATCCTGCGTTCAGCTAATTTCCTGTCCAATACAAGCTCCATATTTCCGGTACCTTTAAATTCCTCAAAAATAACGTCATCCATGCGGCTGCCGGTTTCAACCAGAGCTGTTGCCAAAATAGTCAGGCTGCCTCCCTCTTCCAAGTTCCGGGCAGCTCCAAAGAAGCGTTTGGGACGGTGCAGTGAAGCAGGATCAACACCACCACTTAACGTACGCCCACTGGGTGAAACAACCAAATTGTGTGCCCTGGCCAAACGAGTAATGCTGTCCAGCAAAATAACTACATGGAATCCGTGCTCTACCAGCCGCTTTGCCCTTTCCAGCACCATATCGGCAACCTTAACGTGGTTTTCGGCAGGCTCGTCGAAAGTAGAGCTGACAACTTCACCCTCTACCGAGCGTTCAATGTCCGTTACTTCCTCTGGCCTTTCATCGATCAACAAAACAATCAGGTATATTTCCGGATGGTTTTTTGTTATGCTGTAAGCTATATCTTTCAACAAAGTTGTTTTCCCGGCTTTTGGCGGGGCTACAATCAAGCCACGCTGCCCCTTTCCAATAGGGGCGATTAAATCAATTATCCGGGCTGAAGTGCGTTCAGGGGAGGTTTCCAGAACAATTCTTTCATTGGGGTAAAGCGGGGTAAAACCGTCAAAGTGCAACCTTTCCGGGGATTTGTCAGGGCTTAAGCCATTTACTCTCTCCACCCGGAGCAAAGCATAATACCTTTCATTATCTTTTGGGCTCCTTACCTGGCCCTCTACCAAATCCCCGGTCCGGAGATCAAACCTTCTTATTTGTGATGCTGAAACATAAATATCATCGTAGCTGGGCAAATATTTAAAAGGTCTTAAAAAGCCATAACCTTCATTAATAATTTCCAGCACGCCGCTGGCCATAATCAATCCTGTTTGTTCTGTTTGCTTTTTTGTGATCTCAAAAATCAGTTCATCTTTTCGAAGCCTGGAATAGCCTGTCAACTCTAATTCCCTGGCTATTTTATAAAGCTCCTGCATCGTTTTGCTATGCAAATCATTATTATCCAAAGCAATCCCCCATTATCTCACCGGCTTCCAGCCGTTTGTAAAATATTGTTCCATTAAAACTGTCGATCCTAGTATCAAAAAAGTTAATATAAAGTTTACATTTTTGGGGTTTTATTTTTTAGCCTGTTAGATAATATTGTGTTTACAATATAATAAGTAACTACCCCAGCCACTAGGGAATTAATTGCTGCCCCCAATAAAAACGGGGCCCCCAGCCCCTTTAACCAGACCAGGATGTTGTTAATATTTACCAGTTTAATATTCTGGATAACCGCATTATTCGCTGTATTTTCACCCAACAAATGCCTGCCTAAATAGTAGTTAAAAGTGAAAAAAAACGGGACTGCCCACTTTAAAATTATGACCGATAATACAGCTGCAGTAGCATTAACCCTAATTATCTTTGCCAGTATAAAAGATATTGGGATACTCACGAAAGGCATTGGAAGAAAATTTAGAGAAGTTCCCAGTGCAACACCAAGAGCAATTTTTTTGGGGGAATCATGTAAATTTATTATTTTTTTATAATTCTTTTTAATTTTTAACAAATAGTTTGTAATCAGCTACAAAGCACCTGCTTTTATTATAGTTAAAGTAGCATTAAAGGCAATAGGTAAAAGCTAGCCCTGTAGTTTTTCCCAGTCGGAAAGAAACTTTTTAATGCCAATATCAGTAAGGGGATGCTCCAACATTTGTTTAATGACTTTGAACGGTACGGTGGCTATGTCTGCTCCGGCCAGGGCGACTTCAGTCACATGAACCGGATGTCGTATACTGGCGGCAATAACTTCTGTTTCAAGTCCATAATTACTGAATATTTCCATAATTGTGTGGATTAATTCAGCTCCATTATAACCCACATCATCCAGACGGCCAATAAAAGGGCTGACGTAATTTGCCCCTGCCAAAGCAGCCAACAGTGCCTGGTTGGCCGAAAATACCAGGGTAACATTAGTTTTTATGCCTTCAGAGGATAAAACTTTTACAGCTTTTAATCCTTCTGCATTCATTGGTATTTTAACAACAATATTGGGGTGTATCGAAGCCAGCCGCCTGGCCTCTTCTATCATAGCCAGCGCTTCAGTGCTAACGGCTTCAGCACTGATAGGCCCATCTACAATAGCTGCAATTTCTTTAACCACCTGGATAAAATCCCGGCCTTCTTTAGCTATCAAAGAAGGGTTGGTAGTTACTCCACTAATTACTCCCAATTGGTGGGCAATCTTTATTTCTTCAACATTGGCAGAATCAATAAACAGCTTTATAGCAATTACCCCCCGTCAGCTGCCAGCCAGCCGCTGGCAGCTGATGGTTTTATAAGTCATGTAAAGCTTCCGGTTAAACTTTCATAAAACGTATAACTTATTACTTATAACATTTAACCGTTCTTACGCTTTTCCAGCACTGCCAAACAGCCTTATTTTTTCTCTAATAATTTCGGTAGCTGCATCCCTTGCCGGCCCCAAAATTTTTCTGGGGTCAATTTCCTTGGGATTGTTGTCAATTACCTCTCTGGCGGCTGCTACAAATGCTTCTCTTATGTTAGTGTCAATGTTAACTTTGCGGACCCCCAACCTGATAGCTTCAGCAATAGCTTCATCGGGAACCCCTGAGGACCCGTGCAGCACAATAGGTATCTTGACTAAGGACCGGATCTTTTCAAGCCTGTCAAAATCAAGTTTCGGCTCACCTTTATATTGCCCGTGAGCGGTACCTATAGCCACTGCCAATGAGCCCACTTTTGTTTTTTCAACAAAATATTTGGCTTCTTCAGGATCAGTGAAAGATGCTTCACGTTCAGAAACATAGATATCATCTTCAGTACCGCCAATTTTACCCAGCTCGGCTTCCACAGATATACCCAGCGGGTATGCACATTCAACAACCCGCTTTGTTATGGCAATGTTTTCTTCCAAAGGCAATTTTGAACCGTCGATCATGACGGAACTAAACCCGGAACGTATACACCACATTATTTGTTCAAAACCTGTGCCATGATCGAGATGTAGTGCCACCGGGACTTTAACTGAACTTGCAGCTTCCCGGGCCATGGCTACAATAAAATTAATACCTGCATATTTAATTGCCCCTTGGCTTGCCTGCAATATAACCGGAGACCTTTCAGCTTCAGCAGCACGTACAATAGCTTGGACTATCTCCATATTATTACAGTTAAAAGCGCCAACAGCATAACCTTTATCCTCTGCATCTCTCAAAAGAGTATCAACCGGCACAAAAGCCATTTAAATCAATACCCCCTAATAATAATTATTGCTTTAACTATAAGGAATTATCCCATACTTGCTTATTATTAACTTTAATGGTTTTTCTTTGTTTTATTTTTTTTACTGCCTCGATCCGGGGCTTTGTTCGAGTTTGTAGTTCTCGATAGGCTGTCTAAACATTCAAAGCCATTTCGAATCAGCTCAATCTCTTCCAGCCCCTGAATAACCTGTAAATCTTCTTCATTTTCTGCATAAATAATGTTTACGCTGTCACACTTGTTACAACATAACTCCAACCGATCCGGGAATATGTCCACCCCGATTTGATAATTGCCGCATTCGCAATATAAATTTCCCTTTTCTGAAATATCTTGTAAACAAAGAAGGACATCATGCATTATCGAACTATTATGAAAAAATGCATCCCGTCCGAATTCATCAACTAAAGATTCCAACTCTTTTTCCCGGCCTTTGATTATTTTTCTTACCATAGCTTCAGGCCCGATGCAGCCAAGTTCCAAACCGGTTTCTGAACAATAAAAATCAATAGTATCTTCGGCACACCATATTTTTTTCCCGGAGAAGATATGATTATGGCGACCGCCGCAGTAAACGCAAGTCAATCTTATCCGGTATTGTGACCTGTCTTGAGTAGTTACATTAAAAATCTCCGCTCCACAGGCACATTTAATATTTAGGGGTTCACCCCGGGCGATTGAAAAACGCCCTACTTTATGATAATCCATCTTTCCGCACTCTGGACACCGCATGGCTAACACTATTTCAGTTAATACAGGCATAGGCAGCACCTCCTTAATGGGCAAGACCTTTAAGCCTTTAAAAATACATTTCGCCATCAATTAATAAATTCCTCTATGCCAACCTATACCCTCATATACTAATTATTCCCTTTTCCCTGGACTCAGATAATACTGATTTTACCAATTTTCTTATTTCTATAATGTCAAAAGGCTTAACAAGATAGTGTTTAACTCCAAGGTTTTTCGTTTCTTCCAACATATCCGTTTCACCGCAAGCTGTCATCATAATTACTTCAAGGCCGGAGTGGTTTTTTCTGATTTCCTTAAGTGTTTCTATGCCGCCCAAAAACGGCATTTTTAAATCCAGCAGCACCAGATCCGGCAACTGCTTGGAGATCATTTCCAAGGCAACCATCCCGTTTTCTGCCATTTTTACTTCGTACCCTTCAAGAGTAAAGGTTTCATAAAGCAGGTGCCGCACACCCTTTTGATCATCAACCACAAGTAAAACAGGCTTTTTCAAGGTTATATGCCCCCTCCCAATTCCTGAAAATACATGAGTGCTGGTCCCAGCAATGACATAGCGGCAGTTAACAATAATATCGACAGGACAATAATAGTGGCCACCGGGATGAAAACAACTGCCAAAGCCTTGCCGCTGCTCAATTGCTGGGTTTCTCTCAAACCAATAACAAGTAAGGCAATAAACCATATTGCTGTGACAGTCATTATTAAACCTGACAGCAAATAAGCCCACCAATTACCTCCCAGCAAAATCAACAGCAGTTGCAGAGGGGACAAAAGCATTACCGGGATTGAAGCAAGGCCTGTAACAGCCAAGGTTCCCAATGCTTTTCCACTGCCGCCAATTAGTTGTGCCAAAAAATAAAACACACTGCTGTATAAAAACCACTTGATATAAGCAAAAACAAACCCACCAAAAGCCATAACAAACAGGGCTGCTTTAATGAACCCGGCCATTCCAGGGAACCCACCGGCCATATTATTCCCTGAATAAACCCCTCCCAAAATAAATAGTAGCATAGATAACACCTGAATAATTGAAAAAATAATCACTACTTTTATAATTGGGGGGTTTTGCCCGATTAACCTAAAAGTTCCAGCCGGTTGAAAAACAACCCCATAAATCAGATCAAAAAAACCTGCAATGCCTTCACCGTCTTTTAAGTCTCCAGGTTTGCCCAAACCCTCTTCACTTACCGGGCTCTCAACTTCAACCCTTTGGTTATCTTTATTAAAGTCATCCATTTCTTTATTCCTCCTTTGTCTATTTTGTCAGAGCTTTCCGGTAAGCGGGCATAACAGAAGCACGCTTGGGAGGGCTTGCTCTACCAATCCACTGTTTAGAGGTTTATTTAAAAAAGAGAAATATCCAAAATTTTTAAAAAATTCTTGCCAAGGCCTTTTTTCACTCAAATTAATAACCCTGGGTTCTTTACCCAAGCCTGATATTTCCCCGGCCAGGCTGACAGCATCATAATAATTGCCCAAACTATCGACTAATCCGGCATCCAGTGCTTGGCGGCCGGTCAATATCCTACCGTTTAACTCGCGGATAGCTTCCGGCTCCAATTTCCGGTTCCGGGCAACTACATCTACAAACTGTTGAAAAGTATCATCCACCATTGATTGGAATATCTGTATTTCTTCGTTGGATATAGGCCTTTCACCTGATCCCATATCTTTATACTTACCGCTTTTGAAAGTATAGCCCTCTAAACCCAGCTTGTCATAAAGCCCTTGATAATTTATGGTTTGAATGATAACACCAATGCTGCCTGTCATAGTCCCGGGATTGGCAACAATCTTGTCGGAAAAAGCTGCTACCCAATAACCGCCGGATGCAGCTATATCACCCATCGAAGCAACTACCTTTTTTCCTTTTTGTTTAAGCTTTACAATCTCATCCGAAATTTCCTGTGAAGCTGCCACAGTTCCACCTGGGCTATTAATATGTAAAACCACTGCTTTAATATTCGGATCCTCCGCGGCATCCCTTAATTCCGACATTATTGTCAGTGAACCTGAACTTCCACTGCCGAAAACCGGCGTTGATTCTCCCCCTACAATAGTACCGCTAATCTCAATTACACCTACAGCAGGCTTGTCAACACCAGTATTGCTCCTGCTGTAATATCCCCCTGCGCCATTGTCACGCCCGGTACTTAAAGCAATTATTGCCGCCAATATAGTAAGCAGCGATATTCCCAGCACTATTCCACCGATTAGAGTATGTTTCTTCATTTTGAAATTACCCCCCCTTGCTAATGTCAGATTAGTATTTGTTATTTGAGGCGTCATAATGTAAAAAATGACCCAACAACAATGCTGTCAGGCCAACTGGTTATATGATTTCGAGAACATATTATTTTTTCCGGTTTTTAATTGCAGCCCCGATAAAATCTTTGAACAACGGATGCGGCTTGTTAGGCCTTGATTTGAATTCCGGGTGAAACTGGGTTGCCAAAAACCATGGGTGATTGGGCAGCTCTATAATTTCAGCCAGAGAGCCGTCCGGTAAAGTGCCGCTGATAACCATGCCGCTTTCTTCAATACGGCCCCTGTGTTGGTTATTTAATTCGTAACGATGCCTGTGCCTTTCATAAACAATTTCCTGTTGATAAGCGTTATAAGCCAATGTGCCGGGAACAAGTTTGCAAGGGTACCTGCCCAACCTCATTGTACCACCCTTTGCTTCTAAAGACTTTTGTTCCGGCAGAAGGTCTATTACCGGATAACAGGTATTTTCATTGAATTCATAACTGTTGGCATCTTTCCAGCCAATTACATTCCGGCAGTATTCAACCACTGCCAGTTGCATTCCCAAACAAATCCCAAAAAATGGGATATTATTGACCCTTGAATAATTAATGGCACTGATTTTGCCTTCTATCCCCCGGTCGCCGAAACCACCTGGAACCAAGATACCATCCACATCCTGCAAATATTCGGCCGGGCCTGTTTTCTCCAGTTCTTCGGAATTAACCCATTTTATGTCCACTGAGTAGCCATGATATAAACCGGCGTGCCGCAAGGCTTCGGCAACACTTAAATAAGCATCGGGCAAAGAAACGTATTTGCCTACCAGCCCGATAACAACCTTGCCGTTTAGGTTTTTCATCCTGCGAACCATGTCCTCCCAATCAGCAAGGTCAGGTTCCCCGCATTTCAGGCCCAATCTCTTGACAACAATCCTGGCCAGCCCTTCCTCTTCCAACATAAGTGGGACTTCATAAATAGAAGATGCATCTACCTCTTGGATAACCGCTTCCAAATCAGTATCACAAAAGAGGGCCAATTTTTCTTTAACTTCATTTGAAAAACGTTTTTCTGTCCGGCAAACCAAGATATCCGGCTGTATACCAATACTGCGAAGTTCTTTTACGCTATGTTGGGTGGGCTTGGTCTTTACTTCATTGGCAACTTTTAAATAAGGAACCAGGGTAACATGAATATACATCACGTTTTCCCGGCCCTGATCAGTTTTTAATTGCCTGATAGCTTCCAGAAAAGGCAGGGATTCTATATCTCCAACTGTCCCCCCAATTTCAGTAATAACTACATCTACATCTTCTTTACTGGCCTGGCAGACAATTCTTTCTTTAATCGCACTGGTGATATGGGGGATAACCTGTACAGTGGCACCCAGATAATCTCCCCTGCGCTCTTTGTTTATAACTGACCAGTAAATACCACCTGTTGTAATATTGCTGTTACGGCTTGAATTCACATCGGTGAATCTTTCATAATGCCCCAAATCAAGGTCGGTTTCAGCTCCATCTTCGGTGACATAGACCTCACCGTGTTGATATGGGCTCATAGTTCCGGGGTCTATATTAATATAGGGATCGAGTTTTTGTATTGCCACTTTGACCCCACGGCTTTTCAAAAGCCGGCCCAAAGAAGCTGCTGTAATACCTTTACCCAGTGATGAAACTACTCCTCCGGTGACAAATATAAACTTGGCCATGAAAGCCTCCTAAATCTGGTAATAATAATAAACCACTTTATTATTCTATCTACCCTGTAGAAGTGTGTCAATCAGGAGATCATTAAGGGACGTTATTTCCCCCCGATACCCAAATTTACCGCCAGTAAATACCCGGTAAAAAGCCCTATAATTCCTGCAACCCCGGCTAAAGTTGCAGGGGCTGGGACCGGCAGTTTAATAACGGCAAAAATCAAGCCGATAATAATACCTGAACTCAGAGATAAAAAAACTTCTTTCACCAGTGCCACTCCTTCCCCTATAGCAACAACCGGCTATCAGCTGTCAGCTAATACCTAAAAACCTGCAAATATTAACATTAGTGGTTTTAAGTTATAGGTTAGACGTTTTAAGTTGGCAGGTAACTGACCAGAAAAGAAACCAGCAAGCTTTATGGTTATTGGCTGACAACTGACAGTTGATAGCTGACAGCTCACCTATAATGAATATCTTAACTCCTGTCTCCTGACTCCTGTCTCCTATCTCCTGAATTCTGACTCCTGACTCCTGACTTCTGACTCCTGACTTCTGACCCAAAAGGAATACCCTTAAGCTTATCTTACATCCTTTCCGGGGCAGTTAGCCCCAAAATTTTCAGGCCGTTGGCTATTACTATGCGGGTGGCGGCAACAAGTACCAACCGTGCACCGGTAAGATCAGGGTTGTCACAAATTATCCGGTGTGCGTTATAAAAACTGTGCAGTAATCCGGCCAGCTCGTGCAAATAACGGGCTATCCGGTGAGGAGCCATATCCCGTGCGGCATCAGCCACCTCCCTGGGAAAATCAGCCAGCTTTTGGATAAGTAAAATCTCCTGTTCCTCAGTAAGAAGAGAAAAATCAGTATTATCCGGATCAGGAAAGCTGCCCCCAATCTCCTTTAACTGCCTGAACACGCTGCATATCCGGGCATGGGCATATTGAATGTAGTATACGGGGTTTTCATTGCTTGTGGACTTGGCAAGATCCAGATCAAAATCAAGATGACTGTCCGGGCTGCGCATAACAAAGAAATACCTGGCGGCATCCTTCCCGACTTCTTCGATTAATTCCTCCAGGGTAATAAACTGCCCGGTCCTTTTGCTCATACGCACAATTTTCCCGCCGCTATAAAGCCTTACCAGCTGCATTAGTATAACTTGCAGCACCTCGGGATCATAACCTAAAGCCTTTAAGGCAGCTTTCATTCTGGCCACATGGCCGTGGTGGTCGGCCCCCCAAATGTTAATCACCTTATGGAACCCATCTTCCAGTTTATTTATATGGTAAGCAATATCCACCGCAAAATATGTGGGCACCCCATTGCTTCTAACCAGTACTTCGTCTTTTTCGAGGCCTAATCTGGTCCCCTTAAACCATAAGGCACCATCCTGCTCATAGAGGTACCCGCCTTGCTCAAGGCGTTTTATAGTCTCTTGGACCGCCCCCGTACGGTGCAGGGTTTGTTCTGAAAACCAGATATCATAGGATATACCGAAATCCGCCAGGGCCTTTTTGATCTCTCCGGTTTTTTCAGCCAAAGCAAACTCAACTATTGCTTGCCGACGCTGGTCAACAGGCATATCAAGGTGCTTATCTCCAAACTTTTGAACAAACCTCTCCATAGTTTCCTTAATATCTTCACCATGGTAGCCTTCTTCCGGTATCTCCGCCTGCCGGCCCAGTATCTGAAAGTACCTGGCTTCCAATGAAAGGGCAAAATTCTCAATTTGATTCCCGGCGTCGTTTATATAATATTCTCTGGTAATATCATAGCCTGCAAAACTCAACAGTTCCGATAAACTGTCACCCAAAGCCGCACCCCTTGCATTACCCATGTGCAAAAGGCCGGTGGGGTTTGCACTGACAAATTCCACATGGACTTTTTGGCCCTGGCCTATCCCAACACGCCCGTAATTGTTTTTCATTTTTAGAATTAATGACAACTCGGGATGAGCCCAATCTTTTTTAAGGTAAAAATTTATAAAACCAGGGCCTGCCACCTGAACCCTCTCTACCGGAGAGCCGGCCAAATTAATTTCACCGGACAGCAGTTCGGCAATTTTTCGAGGGGCATTCTTTAGCGGCTTTGCCAGCATCATGGCAATATTTGTGGCAAAATCTCCATGGTCCTTTTCCTTAGGGATTTCCAACACATAATTTGGCATCTTTGCCTCTGGGAAAATACCTTTTTGACAAGCAGACACCAAGGCCGATGCCAACATATCCCGGATAGTATCCTGTGTTTTTTCCACTATTCCTTTGGTTACCGTCATTCTTATTACTCAAGCCCCCTCGATATTTTCAGATCGATTATAGTATACTCTTTTTACATCATAACCAAAATAGTCTTGCAAGTATTTCTTGACAGCTAGTGACCGGTTATACCTTTATGTTATAAATAGTAAAACAGAGAACCTTGCGGTAGGTTCTCTGTTTGTATTTACCGGTTGTTTCATTACTGGCAGCCGGCAGTTTGCCGGTTAGAACCCAATTCATATCCTGCATTAAATGCCTTTTTATTCACCTCAATAAACCTCGCCGGCACTTTGGCCTCCAGGGCCTCCATCCAGCTTTCCAGGGGGAAATGCAGCAATGATGCCAATACCCCCACCAATACTACGTTTGTTGTCTTGGTATTTCCACAACTTTTGGCTATATTAAGAGCATCCAAAACAACTGCGTCCTTAACTTTAGATTTTAAATAACCGGTAATATTTTCAGGATAAACCGCCAACCCTGCCAAGACCGGAACAGGGTATACCTCCTGGTCATTTACGATTAACGATCCTCCGGGTTTTAAGTGCTTCAGCCAACGCATTGCCTCTAATTTTTCAAAGGCAAGGATTACATCGGCTCCGCTCTCTTCGATGATTGGGGAGAATACTTTTTCCCCCATTCTGACCTGGGTTACTACGCTGCCGCCTCTTTGAGCCATACCATGAATTTCGGACACCTTAACATCATATCCGGCAGCTTGCCCAACATGAGCAAGTATCCTGCTTGCCAGGATAGTGCCCTGGCCACCTACACCTACCAGCAGAATATCCATCGGCTTAAGCACCGGCAACGCCTCCTTCCTTTAAGGCGCCAAACTTACAGACTTGTACACATAAATTGCAGCCCGAACAAGAAACCGGGTCAATTGAACACTTCTTATCGTTAACAGAAATTGAAGGGCAACTAAGCTTCAGGCAAGCTTTACAACCTGTGCACAAATCTTTATCTACAGTAACCGGCACAGCCGGGCGCCTGTCGATCAGGACACAAGGCCTGCGGGCAATAATAACCGATGGCCCATGAGAAGACAATTCACCTTTTATTGCCTCTTCCAGTTGGGCAATATTTAACGGATCAAGCACCCTCACCCGGTTTACGCCAAGTGATTTAACTAATGCTTCAAAATCTACCTGCGGGGCATCCTGGCCCATTAAAGTTTTACCTGTGGCAGGGTGATCCTGGTGGCCTGTCATAGCTGTTGTACCGTTATCAACAATGATAACGGTAGTATTGCCATTGTTGTAGACAACATCCAGCAGGCTGGTTATACCGGAATGCAGGAAAGTAGAATCACCAATTACTGCAACTGTTCTTTCACCCAGGGAAGGCACTGCTTTTCCTATGCCATGGGCCATGCTTATACTTGCACCCATGCAAACACAACTGTCCATCCCCTCCAAAGGGGGCAACCCGCCTAAGGTGTAACAGCCGATATCGCCTGAAACCAACAGTTTCATTTTTCTTAAGACATAAAATACCCCCCTGTGGGGACAACCTGCACAAAGTACCGGCGGCCTTACCGGAACAGCCGGCATATCCTCAAATAAGCCGGGTTCTTCATTGCCTTTATCCTTTAATACACCGGCGGCAATAAAGCCTTTCTTTACTATTTGGGCATTAAATTCCCCGGTTTCCGGGAAAAATTCCTTGCCGCTTACCTTTAAACCCTGGAGCCGGACAAATTCCTCCAAGTAAGGCTCCAGCTCTTCCACAACAAACAATCTATCCACACTGGCAGCAAATTTTTTAATTAAATCACCGGGAAGGGGATAAGTCATCCCCAATTTTAATATAGAAGCTTCCGGCAATACCTCTTTTACATATTGATAACTGATGCCGCTGGTGATAACTCCTACCTTGTTATTTCCAGGGACAATAAAATTTAAAGGAGTTTGATTGGAATAGCCGGTCAGCCTTTTTATCCTTTCACTTAGTGACTGCCTGCGCAGCTTTCCAAAAGCCGGAACCATCAGCCACTTTTTGGTATCTTTTTTATATTCCTTGATTGGTTTATTAACTGCTTCCTTTAACTCAACCAAACCCTGGGAATGAGCTACCCTGGTAGTAATTCTAAGCATAACAGGGATATCAAACTCCTCACTGATATCCAAAGCAATGCCTATCATTTCTTTGGCTTCTGAGCTGTCGGAAGGTTCAAGCATAGGTATTTTGGCAAATCTTGCATAATTACGGTTGTCCTGCTCATTTTGTGAGCTGTGCATACCCGGATCATCGGCGGAAATTATTACCAGCCCGCCGTTTACACCGGTATATGCTGCCGTAAGCAGCGGATCCGCCGCAACATTAAGGCCCACATGTTTCATAGTTACAATGGAACGGGCA
>CAYUXS010000023.1:0-13274 GCA_964448915.1 uncultured Peptococcaceae bacterium | reverse complement strand
GTAGTGTTACCTATGTCCTGACCTAAAAGTGTTACCTATGTCTTGAACCTGTACCTCTATTAGCGGTTAGCCGGAGGGGATAGCGGCCATTGGCCGCCATATCCCATTAGTAATGACGAAAAGGGCGGCTGTAGTAAACAGCCGCCCACCTAAAACGTATAACGTATAACCTATAACCTAAAACCTCTAAAAAAAATACCACAAAAATAATAGAGCTAGTAGCTGGTAGTTTTTTTCCGCTGCAGCGAGAAAAACAAAAGGCTGGCAAGTACCAAAAGTACTGTTATCTTGGTTGCCAGACCTTCGGCTTGTTCAAGGCTGTGGCCTAAAACAGTGTAGATGACAATTTCCGGAAGCTTTCCAAAAACACTGGCCAAAAAGAAGCCGGTAAAACTTACTTTGCTTAATCCCGCCGCATAACTGACTACACTGGAAGGCAATACCGGAACCAGCCTGGCCAGGAAAATCATCTTTACACTATTCCCCCTGCTTAAATTCACAATATATGGCATATACTTTGACAGGTACCGGTCAATATGCCCCCTGGCAATAAACCTGGCTAAATAAAAGGCAATTGTAGAGCCCAGCAGGGCTCCTGCCATAGTAATTAAGACCCCCCAGGAAACACCGAAAATAAAACCGTTCGCCCCGGCCACCAGAAATAATGGGACCGGAGTGGCAATGGCCTGGACAACCATTACAATAATACTGATCAAAACCGCCCAGGGGCCGAAAGATTTCAGCCAGGATGCAAAATCCTTGCTGTTTTTTAACTCACCATGCCAGAGTATCTTTTCCAGGAATACGTGTTCCAAAAATACTGCGCCAATTGCCAGAGCCAATATTATCAATAAACATATGGCAAATGACCTTTTTACCATAATTGGCCTCCACGTTTTTGGAGCGTCCTAAAAGGGGGATATACTATGCCAAGTTATCGAGCAAAGACTTCTCTACAGCATATAAAGTATTCCAATTCTTGCAGAAACAGAACCTCACCAGGTTTTTTCCTTTTTCCGGTTCAGAGTAGAAAGACGACCCCGGTACCGTGGCTATCTTGGCAATCTCAATCAACTTCCGGCTGAAAGCAAAATCGTCCTCCGCTTTAATTTTTTCGTTTACTTTCTCAATATTTGCCAATATATAATAGGCCCCCTTGGGCTTGCTGGGCTCAAAACCTACCTTTTTCAAAAGATCATATAAAAAATCCCCAGCTTTTGTATAATGGCCCCGCAGTTCTTCATAATAAGAATCGGGTAAGCCCAATGCAACCGCAGCCGCGTGCTGAAAGGGAGTAGGCGCGCCCACAGTTAAGAAATCATGCACTTTACGAATCCTCTCGGTAATCCTTTTATTGGCTATAGCCCAACCCACCCGCCAGCCGGTTACCGAATAAGTCTTGGAGATAGAATTAATGGTAATTGTCCTGTCCTCCATACCGGGCAGGGATGCAATTGAAATATGGCGGGCACCGTCATATAATATGTGCTCGTATATCTCATCGGTAATAGCGTAGCAATCCCACTTCATACAAAGATCGGCTATTTCGCGAAGCTCCTCATAGCTGAAGACTTTGCCGGTGGGGTTATTGGGAGTATTAATGATAATTGCTTTGGTTTTGTGATTAAAAGCACTGCACAAGCTGTCATAGGAATATGTCCAATCCGGTGCATTCAAGGTTACATAGCGTGTTACAGCCCCGGCGAGGGTTGCGTCAGGCCCATAGTTTTCATAAAATGGCTCGAAAACAATGATTTCATCCCCGGGATTTATTATTGCTTTAAGAGTCGCTATCATTGCTTCAGTTGCCCCGCAGGTTACCGTAATATCGGTTTCAGGATCGCAAACAATCTTATTGTAACGAAGTGCTTTTTTGCTTATGGCTTCCCTCAGCACCGGTTCTCCAAAAGTAACCGGGTATTGGTTCCGCTCTAGGTTTATGGCGGCAATAGCCGCTTCCTTTAAGGCGGCAGGGGTCTCAAGATCAGGAAGCCCCTGGGACAAGTTATAGCCATTGGCCGCGCTGCAAATCCTGGTCATCTCCCTTATAACCGACTCGGTAAAGGTTTCTGTAATCTTAGATAATTCCTTCATTCCTTTCCCCCTATATCATTAATAAGATTAAAAAACAACGTGAGTATATTGATACATTATACATTAAAATAAAAAAGCAGGCACCCGTTGTTTATACACGGGTGCTTGCTTGCACAAGGGGGGATTTAAACCATATTAAAATCTTGGGGGCATTATGTTGTCTACCCATTCCACCAGTTGCTGGCTAAGGCTTTTTCTTTCAATCCGGCTGACTTCCTTGCATTCAGGAAGTTGCTGCCCCAGTTTCTCTTGTATGCCTGCTCCTTTAATTTTGGTCATGGGTACCACCTCCACTTTAATTTAAATAAATTCAAACTGAAAATCTTAAAATTTTTAGTTTGTGTCATATATATACTTCTGTTGCATCAATTTAGTACCGGTATTATTGTTATTTTTATGTTAACATTATATTATTTTTGTATAGTATAAAATCTTTTTAATGTTATTTGTCCAGTTATATTCAGCTACAAAGCCAAAAACACTTCTTTTTATACAGGTTTGGCATATATAAATGAGTTATTTTGCCATATTATGTCAGAAAATACAAATTTCTTAATATTATTGTCTGTACATGTTGCCTAAATTACTGAAGCAAAATGCTTTATTAACTTATTTTTGTCAAGTTATAGAGTTGTTTTATATCCTATCAGTTAACCAAAATTTTGTCAAGCATTTTTTTAAAAAATTTTTCATTAAAAAATCCGGGTGGCCTTTAAAACACCCGGACTCTCTATAAACCTTTTAACAGGTTATATAAACCGTTAATCCTGTACGGAAGGAAATAAACTTAAATTGGTATGAGGCAAAAACAGGGCGGCTGAATATTCGTCCATAAATGTATTGCCCACGGAAAGCTCTATATATGTCATATGACCGGCCAAATCAGCCATAGACCTGTACGCTTCCTGGGACAGCAGGGACAGGTGCGCCCCTTTTATTGAACTGTTGCCGACAAATTTATATTTATCCCTGTCCATATCAGGCAAAAGCCCTATTTGCACAGCATCGTCGATATTCAGGTAATTTCCGAAACCACCCGCGATAATAACCGAATCAATGGCGTCCTCGGTTAATTCCACCATCTTCAGCATGGAGCGGATCCCGGCATAAACAGCTCCTTTTGAGCGAATTAAATTTTTAACATCGGCTTCAGTGATATAAACATCTTTGCCACTGCCGGACTCGGAAGCAAATGAAAGGATATACCGGGGTTCGCCGTCAACGATTTGAACCCTCTTATTTTCAATATTGTTAAACTTGCCTGAGCGGTCAATAATACCCGCCCTCCTCATTTGTGCCAGCAGGTCGATCAGTCCCGAACCGCAGATCCCGATAGGAGGCGTATCCCCGATCACAGACAAGGTAACATCCAAAGTTTCCGGATCTATTACCGCTTTTTCTATAGCCCCGGACATGGCCCTCATGCCAAAAGTAATGCCGCTCCCCTCAAAGGATGGCCCCGCCGAGCAAGCACAAGTTACCAGCCATTCCTGGTTGCCCAGCACCATTTCCCCATTGGTGCCGATATCAATAAACAAGACAAGCTCTTTCTTCTTATGAACCGAAGTGTATAGAACACCGGATACAATATCTCCCCCAACATAACTGGCCACCGAAGGGCACATTAAAACATAGCCCTCGGGGTTGATTTTGATGCCCAGGTCTTTAGCCTTGATCGGCGGAAAGTTTGTTGCTGCAGGTATATAAGGCTCCAACCTTAAATATTTGGGGGAAATCCCCAAAAACAATTGGGACATGGTTGTATTCCCGGCTGCAACCATTACAGCCACATCATTTTCATTAATTGAATTCCTTTTTAACATTTCCCGGACAAGGCTGTTGACAGACTTTATAACAACAGCCTGAAGCCGGCTTAGGCCCTGCTCCTCTTCATCGGCATAAATAATCCTGCTGATTACATCATCCCCATACTGGGACTGCTTATTATAAGTACCGGCTTTATCAATAATTTTCCCGCTTGTTAAATCTACAAGATAAGCGGCCAAAGTTGTGGTTCCAATATCCAAAGCAATGCCATAAGGCGGTTGGTCATGGTGCCCGCCCTGGATATTGACCATTTCCAATAAATTACCCAACATAAACAAGGTTACAGTTACTTTCCAATTATTTTCCCTTAACAATTGGCCGATATGTGATATGTTGGCCAGGTTTAACATTATGTCGCTGCAGTTAATATCCCTTAAATCGAGCTCTTTTTTTATCTCCCTGACCAACATTGTCAAGTCACTGGTATTATCTTCCAAGGAGGGCTCACTTATAGTGATCTTTAAGTTTTTCACAACCGGGTTAAATTGAAAGCCGCTTAATAAACTTTCTATCTCATCTTGCTCATCAACCAGGACTTTATGTTCTGACAAACGCGAAGACAAGGGCACAACAACCTCAAGATCACTATGAACCTCCGTCTGGCAAGCCAAAACAGTCTCCCCACCCACAACTACCTTGCAGTTGCCGCATGAACCGGCTCCACCGCAGCTGCTTTTAATTTGTATATCGCATATACCGGCAGCCTCCAGCAGCGAAGTGCCTTCTATAACTGTCACCTCTTTATTGTCCGGCAAGAATTTTACTTTGTACTCCATTTTTTCACTCCTTAAACCCACCAAAAAAACATCCAGGTTATTTTAACTGTAAACGGCTACCCTGTTCCTTCCATAGATTTTCGCTTTATACAAAGCTTTATCCGCATTACCAACCAAAGATTGCGGCATTTCGCCCGCTTTTGGAACGGTGGAGGCCACACCCAGGGACAAAGTCACCCGGCCGTCTATCGGAGAATCAATATGTTCCAAGTTCATTGATTCCACCGCCAGGCGCAGCTTTTCGGCAATTGATGATGCACTTTCAAGTCCCTGTATCGGGCAGCACTACAACAAATTCCTCCCCGCCGTAGCGGGCAACAAAGTCGGCCGGCCTTTTCAACGACTCGCAAAGGGTTTTGGCTATTATTTTAAGGCAGTCATCACCGGCTAAATGCCCATATGTATCATTATATATTTTAAAATAATCAATATCACACATAATTATCGAAATGCTCTTTTTATCCCTAAACGCCCTCTTCCATTCCCTTAAATAATACTCATCAAAATTCCGGCGGTTGGCAATACCGGTCAGGCCGTCAATTACCGATAAACGGTTAAGCTGTTGGTTCATTCTTTCCAGCATCATTTTTTCTTCGGTTATTCTAATAACCATTGGCCGGAAAACAAAAACTGCTATTAATAAAAGAATCAAAATGCTTAACAGCAGCGTTATCCTTTGAGCGGACAGCAGGGCACTCATTTTTCTTTCGCTTTCCAATTGATATTCTTTTACTATGGCATCCAAACTGTCCAGCAGCTCTCCCCGGGCAGCGTCAAGAATATATAACAAATGCGGGTTTGAAGGACTTAAATTTTCACCCATATCCGTTGCCAAGGCTCTTGCTTCTTTAAAAAAACTTTCCAGCCGGCCGTATACCAGCTGCTGGCTTGAAATTTTTTTTGAACTTGCTTGCTGCGACGGTAGTCTCAGGTTTTCATTACCCTGAAGGAGCCCATTAGCGATAATCTCCATTGAGCCGACATTTTGCAATAACTGCATCCTTAACTCGTCTCTTTTTTCAGCATCTTTTTCATATACTAATTGCAGGCCCAGCATCGCAACTCTTTGTAAATACATGCGCTGCCTGCCGCTGATGTTTATAATTGCCGCACTGGCCTCATTATTTTTAATCTGGCGATCGATCAGCAAATAAGAAACCATCAACAGGCAGGCGATTAAACTAAGGGCAAACAAATATTTTAACGTCAACCCCCTTAAGGAAGTATTGGGCATATTGACCACCTTTATGCACTTTAATTATTGCCTACTTATTCGTCTCTACGGTAATCTTCTTTAGCTTTTGCAGGAGGCAGGAGAAAAAAATAGTTTATTAAAATTCGGTAATGATATGAAAATCCCTTTACACTACTGGACAGGTATTATCCGGATAATTAAATTTGTTGCACCCTGCTGCCCTTGCCCGGTATTTTCCACAGTGACCAAGTGGCTGCTGTCAGGAGTCCAAACCGGTGGCGTGTAGTAAGCAGGCCTTGGTGTTTCCTCACGATCATTAGCCCCGTTAGTGTCACAGGTGTATATTTTCCTGCCTTTTTCTATAAAGCCGTTTTCCCCGTAAAGATATGCCAATTTCCTCCCGTCAGGAGAGGCGGAATAACCATGGTTTGTTAAAGTCATACCTTCAACAGGCTTTTCAAAGGCAAACTTTCCTTTTTCCCGGCCTAAAGCGTCATAAATTATTACCTCATCATGGCCTGCTTTATATAACAAACCATTGGCCCGGTCTACCGCAGTAGAATATTCCATACGCATATAGTTTTCCCCGAGCTCCAATATCTCGCCTTTTTCCAAATCTACCAGCATTTCAAAAAAACCGTCGTCCCATCCTTTGTCAATGTACAGTGTTTTTCCTGGGATTAACCATTCAGCGGAGCGGTATTTTCCTTTTTCATTCCCCAGGAAGTAAGTTGTTTCGCCTGTTTCAATGTTTACCTTACCCAAGCCCTGAAGCTGTCCTGCCCCGTCAGTGAGAGTCACGCCCAAGTCGGGGAAATAAAACAAGCTTTGGCCGTCAGGGTACCAAACCGGATACCAATCCCCCGGTTTTCCTGTTACCTGTTTTTTATTTGAACCGTCTGCGTTTGCAACAAATATGCCCTTCTGCTGGGCCGCATAAGCCAGCTTTTCCCCATCAGGGCTTATTGTCCCGTAATAGGTTCCCCCGGCTACCTTAGCCGGCTTGTCTGAGGTTATATCAACTACAAAGAGATTGTCCATTTTACGGTACAGTATTTTTTTGCTGTCGGGGAACCATTCTAAAACCTGGAGATCCTCATCCCTATCCAGGGACAACACATCGCCTGTATAGAGGTTTGCCAATACCAGCTGAAATTCCGGCATCGAGGCATTATCCTTGGGGCTTTCAAAAGCACTAAATGCGGCAAATTTACCGTCCGGGGATAATAACAGGGCATCCCAGTTCACACTGGCCAGGTTAAATCCCTTTGCTGCAAGATTTATTTCCGAAACATAAACGGGTTTCTTATCACCTGTGCCACCGTCCTGCAGGTCTGCATCAGCGCCGCATCCTGCGACTATAAATAAAATGCCGAGAAACAACAATATTGCAAAATATCTGGTTCTTTTTAAAACCATGCCTTAAACCTCCCAGGCAAAAAGTATGTGTTTTTGATAGACTGGTTTTGATTAAAAAGGCTTTTGACAAGTAATTGTCAAAAGCCTTTAATCTTTTGTTTATTACTGTACAGCCATTTCAACAGCATTGCTTATATCAGGAGCTATAAAAGGCTTTCCTAAATCACCGATTTTAATCTCACCCTGCATGGCCATCGAGGTCACTATTTCTTCAGGTACATCCCCTTCTGCACCCTCGCCGGCCATACCGGGAAACTCCGAAGGTTTAATGGACATTTCCATTGTAATATCTAATTTTATAATATCGCTGATTAATGTCTCTTTATTTATATAAGCTGTGTAAAAATAGTCCATTTTCATACTATCCATTACCTGCTGCATCATTTTTTGAGTTTCCTCAGGGTTTGCCCCATTTGCCGCAGGCAATCCGGACAAAAACTGATCAATTATATCCTGGTAACCCTCACGGAATTTGTCCATATCAATTGTAGAATTAATTGTGTAATATTCCTGTCCATTTATTACCACATCATTTCCGAAATTGACCAGCATGCCCAAATCCTTCATCTGCTGCACAGCCTTTATGGGGTCGGACTGGATATCCTGCTGCTCTTTCCAAAACTCTGCCGGGAATGGCATATCCTGGGCTATCCATTCCTGGCCGGGTGACTTGGTATAAATTTTTGACTCGGTTACATATGTCTCCATTACTGTTTCAGGTATGCCGGCCTCTTCCACCGGTGATACTCTGACCAGCATATAAACCTGCATAGGGTTATTTTGATACTGCCCTTCCATACTGGTAACCATTTTCATTGGAGACTCATTCATCTTCTTGCCGTCTACCACAGTATCCAATGCTGTATTTATCTCGCCGGACATTGAGTACGTATCAACATCCATTACAGCTTGGTTTGATTTTACCAGTAGATCGAAAGCAGACATCCCATCTCTTAATTCTTCCCTGCTCAATGAAACTTGCTGCTTGGAGTTATCCCAACCCACATTAAAACCAAAGGCTTCACTTACGAAACGCAAGGGAATGAATACATCTGTTTCTTCCTTGACCGGGGCAGCCGGCATAACCAAAGCTTTGCTCCCCAAAGTGGCTTGTTTATCTCCCAGTTTCATCAGCAATGTGGTGCCATTTTCAGTTATTTCAATAGTATCTTCCGATGCCAAGCTCACATCCGCACCGGCAAAACGGCTGTATAAATCCAATGGAACAAAACTAACCCCGTTTTCCTGGTATAACTCAGTTGATTTTACGTTATCACCGTTAACAACCAGGCTTACCTTATCCTTGGCCATAGCGGGCATAGCTATTGTAAGCGATAACAATGAAACTAAAGCAAGGACCATAAAAGATTTTTTCTTCACTAAAAAACCTCCTCTATGTATATTTCTAACACAATAACACGCAATGTATTAACTAATTAGACGATAAATTTTTAAAAATGTTCCTTCCTGAGACAGGTGAGACAGGGCAGAACGTTTTGCCATTTAATGGCATAATATGGTTTAGGATTAATTAAAAGGTGAGTACAATGCAAAATTTTTCTTCAGAAATCTTTAGTCATATTGTAAGACCTGGTGATACGTTTTTTAGACTAGCCCAACAATACAATACAACTCCGAGGCAAATACAAAATGCAAATCCGGGGATTGATACTTCCAATCTTACTATTGGTCAAAGAATTAATATACCCCTGGGCAGCCCGGCTGCAACAGCCGGCATCGCCGGCGGCCCGTTAAGGCCGGAAATAAGAGGCACGGTTAATTTTTATACTGTACCCAACGGAACCTGGGTATGTATAGAAGTTGACGGGCTTCCTCCCTATCAACCATCCAGGAACGGGGAAGATCCGGTAGGCCCTCATGGCTTTCATATTCATGAATCCGGAACATGTCAGGTTGGGGAGCCCCAAAACCCTTTCCAAGCCGCGGGTGGGCATTGGAACCCGGCAAACCAGCCTCATGGAAACCATGCAGGCGATTTTCCCGTTCTTTTTTCAAATAACGGATATGCGAGAATGTGTTTTTTTACCAGTGCATTCAAGCCGGAACAAGTTACCGGCAAAGCAATAATTATTCATAATAACCCCGATGATTACCGGTCCCAACCCGGGGGCAACTCTGGTAAAAGGCTGGCGTGCGGGATAATTCAATCAAGCCGGCCGGCATAAGGACTAAGGGCGGTGTTATAACATGAGACAGGGGACGGTTCTCTGTTTCACCAGCAAGTGAAACAGAGAACCGTCCCCTGTCTCAGGAACTTGCTGGTGAAACAGAGAACCGTCCCCTGTCTCAGGAACCGGTATAAATTAAAATTGCATCCCTGAAAAATTTTGCTGTGCCGGGCTGCTGCTGATCATAATATGCCGTAAACCTTTCATCATCAACGTACATCTGCCCAAGCCGCGCATGAACTTCTTTTGAATAATTGCTCCAGTAGAAACATAGCCACTTGCGGTGAAGTTCGACTGCTTTCTGGGCGAGAGCGCCTGCCGGATCCCCTGTTTTATAGGCTGCATTCAATGTATCCAATATTTCTCCGGAAAGCCTGGTAAACTCTTCATATTGCTCCTGTGTCATCTGCATTAATTTCCGGTTTGAAGCATCAACAACCTCGTCGCCATACTTAGAGCGTATTTCTTTTCCGTACTTCCTTTCGTTTTCTTCAATCATCTCCTGCTTAAAACCTTCAAATTTTTCTTTGTCGGTCATTTTAATTCTCCCTTCATGAAAGGCTATTGTCTTGTCAATAGTAGCTATTAACCTGTCAACCCGGCATCTCCTGCCCGCCAGCTTTTTACGGTGCTCCCGCAATGCACTTAAACAGTCATAAGACGGGGAAGCAATAATTTTTTTAATAGTTTCAAGGCTTACATCCAGTTCTCTATAAAAAAGGATTTGCTGCAATCTATCAACCTCGGTCTGCCCGTAAATACGGTAACCCAAAGAATTGATCCTAGCCGGTTTTAAAAGCCCAATCTCATCATAATACCTAATGGTCCTGGCACTTACCCCTGCAATTTTGGCCAGTTTCTGCACAGTATATTCCATATCCCCCACCCCCTGAAAGGAGTATAAACCTTAACGCAGCGTTAATGTCAATATTTTTTTCTCATAAGAAAAACAAAGCACCTTAAAAGGCGCTTTGCAATAGAAATATAGGGGTTGTATGAGTAAACTTATTAATCGGTTGTAGTTTGAGCAAAAATACTTGGCCCATCTTCACTCCAATTGCCGGCAACATCACCGGCTTCTACTCTAAATGTGTAGTTGGTGCCGGGAGATAAGCCGGTCACTTCCTGGGAGCTGACATCACCGTCTACAACCAGCTTTAATCTATTGTTCACATAAATCCTGTATGCGGTTACCTCTTTATTATCTTTCGCCCCGCTCCAGCTAAGAGTCACTCCGGTATTGGTTATATTGGTGACTGTAAGGTTTTCTTCAAACCAGTATGGCTTTTCCCGGTCTTCTTCATCCGAATCTTCTTCAGTTGTTACATCTATTGACGGGCCGTCATCACTCCAGTTGCCGGCTGAATCCTTGGCCTCTATGGTAAATTTATATTCTGTGCCCGGCTCCAAACCGTCAATTGTGGCCCTGCGGCTTAAACCAACTTCTTTTTCCCTGGACTCCCCGTTACCCCTGCAGATAACTTTGTAACCGGCGATTTCTTCGTTATCTTCAGCGGCTGTCCATCTCAAAGAAACTTGGGTTGAACCAACTTCGAAAGCTTCCAGTTTAGTACCTGAAGGCCAGTTTGGCGCGGTGGTGTCACCAGATCCTTTACCGCCCTTTTCCAATAGCTTTTGAATAATTGCTGCCATTTCCGCCCTGCTGATCAGTTTATTGGGATTAAAGTTGCCGTCGGGGTAACCTTTAATATACCCTGCTTTATAAAGAGCTAAAATATAGCCGTAGTCCTCATCGGGAATTAATTTACTGTCTTTGAAAGGATTAAAGAAGATAATTGTTACCGGCTCCAAACCAAGGGCTTTGGCCAACTGCACGCTGGCATAAAGGCGGCTGCATTGAACGTTGGAATTAAACCTTTTTAAATTAATGTACTTGTGCTTCAGGCCCTTGCGTACCGCTTTTCTGGCCCAATCCGGGACATTTTTCAGGTCGTCCCGGTCATCTATATCATCGTTGTCATCGTTATCTATACCATATTCTTTCTCCAGATACAAACCTATTAGAACCGCCAGTTCAGAGTGAGTTATATTATTGTCCGGCCTGAAAGTGCCGTCTTCATATCCATTGAACAGCCCTCTATCCTTTAATTTTAGTATAATCTCTTTTCCCCAATGCCCGTTTATATCCGAAAAACTATATGCTCTATCCAAACCTGCCCCTTTTCCCGGCTTTGCCAAAGCACTGCCGGAAAATAAAGTGGTCAGCAACGACAATGTCAGTATTACTGAAATAATTTTTCTCAAATACCACACCCCCTAAAAAATCCCATCTGCCTTTTTATAAGCTGCAACTGCTTTTGCAATTGCTTTTTTCAAACTAGAAGATGAGAAACTGCACCTCTCACCAGGCATTGCTTTGGCAGCATAAAGTTCAATATCCGGTTGCCTGCCGCCCATATCGATAGAAATTGTACACAGCCCAAGTGGCGCGTGCTTCCCGGTATGAGTACCCATGGTCATCTTTACAACCGGATTTGTAAAATACATGTCTGACACCCCCCTTTCCCCTGTTTCTATCATCAGTTTTTTTTCTTAATAAATGATTCATTTTTTTTATTATCCTTTTTTCTTGAGTTGCTATCTTTTTCTTTATATTCTTGTATCTCGCGTTTGCTGCTATCTATTTTGACTACAGGCTCAAGCTTGTTTTTATTTTCCTTTTGCTTTACCTTTTGAGACTCTTTTTTATTTTCTTTTTTCACTTCGACCTGCTCTATTTGCACTACATTGCCATGATTAAGCTGCTTCCTGTTTTGTTTAATTTCTGACATTACTTCCTTGACCGGCTTTTTAACCAGTTCGGATACTGATACCTGACAGGCTGTCTCGGGTGGCAATGAATCAATGTATTTCTCAATCATTCTGATTTTCCCGGGAGTTGTGTTATACTCCCTGGCTTTTTGAAGCTGGGCTTGGCTGAAATTGTCAACTTCGATTGTTACTGTTGCCCCTCTAGACCCGGTAATTTCTTCAGTTTCTTTTAAAATGTTTTGTGCGGTCCGGTTAAACTTCTCCGGATGCTTGACTGACGCGGTGATCAATACCGCATTGGTATCAGGGTTGTCCAAGTATCCGGCTGATGATGCTTTTTTAACTATGTTAACTACTGCTTCGTCAACCTCAAGGTATTTTACGTCCAGCCCTTGGACAAGTTCCTCTGCTTCTTTATTAACCGGGTGCACATTAATTACCCGGCCGAAATAATTGATATCCAGCAGCAAACTTGGGTTGATATCCAGGCTTACATATGAAGCCGGCGTATAAAAAGCATAAGCCGTACCCCCAGCCGATATGCTTAACATCACCAGCAAAGCCGCCGCCAGGTGGGCCGCTCTTACTTTGACCCACGACAGCTTCCAATCCCACCACTTTAATTCAATACGCTGGCCCACGCTATAACCGTTGTTTTTTATATTCCTAAACAGCCCGTCACCAGCCAGGACTACGGCGCGTTTGCCCCTGACTTCCGTCACAACTGCTTTCAAGTTTAATTCACTCCCTTGACTCCCCTGATATACTCAGCCAAATATGGATAATCACCCGTTGATATCTCAATCAATGTGATTATGTACTTGCGGTGCCGCTCCAAAGCCTTTACAGGTATTTGGCAACCTTCGGCTATTTGTTTTATTGGCAGCATACCCGTCTGCTTCAACTGCAGCAGCAACTTTGGATTACCAAGCATGTATCTTAACGCTTTTGTGCAATAAAGCTTGGTTTTTTTGGATTTTGGCGAAACTGCCGGGAGGTCAA
>CAYUXS010000022.1:6252-13471 GCA_964448915.1 uncultured Peptococcaceae bacterium | reverse complement strand
GCCATGGCCAGTTTATTCGTTAAAAGCTGTTCCTTTTCTGAGGGCAGTATTTTAGTAACCAAGTTGATCAGGCGTGTTCCTATAGGCTTGAAAACCCTGTTAAATATTGATTCGCTAAGTTCTTTTTCTCTAATTGTATTTTTTTGGGGTTTTCCAATTACCGCAACCATTCTTTGTGACATGTCTGCCATATTTTTGGTTGACAAACTGTATATGAACAAAACGGTAAAGAGGGAGGACAGAAAAACAAACCCTGTTATTAAGTAAACTAAATCTATATTAAATACCATTGGAGCATCACCCTCGCTTATACTTTTATATCAATGATTCTTCGTATTAAAAGAATACCGATAACTTCCTTGATCACGGCAATAAGAAGCATTGCTTTACCCACTGGGTGAGTAGTCAAAGTTTTAAGGTAATTTGGGGATATAGCTGACATTGCAACACCCAGAAGGATGGGAAGAACACCGATGATAACCCCGGATATTTTTCCTTGGGCAGTAAGTGTCCTTATTTCTCCTTTAATTCTCACTCTTTCCCTTATGGTGTTGGCAATATTGTCCAATATTTCAGCCAGGTTTCCTCCAACCTGGCGCTGGATAAGCACCGCAGTTATTACCAGATCCATATCTTCACTTTTTACCCTGGCATTTAAGTTGCTTAAAGCTTCTTCGGTGGAAATACCCAAGCTCATCTCCTGGAAGGTGCGCCCAAATTCCTTGGATATGGGAGGCGGCAGTTCTTTTCTAACCATATCCATTGATTGTAAAAGACTAAAACCTGATCGCAATGAATTTGACATTATTACCAACGCATCACCGATTTGGCTGTTATATTTTCTAATTCGTTTTGTTTTAGCCGTTTTTAGTAAGATATTGGCAGACAAAACAATTAGCACTGCCACGAACAATCCTGCCAAAAATCCTTTTAATATTGCGGCTGTAATAAAACCGCCAAGTAAAGAAGCTGCTAATGTTAATAAAACAAATTCTTCGCTTTTTAGAGGTATATCTGCAGCTGTAAGATCTTTATCTACAACATTGGCAATCTTCTTAAACAAATTAAACTTAAGTGCCCTTTGTGAAATTACTGATAGGATAACTAATAACCGGTTGGAATTAAGTGGCATGTTTTCTTTTGTTTGTTTTGGAGCAGCTGTAGTTTCAATTATTTTAAGCCTGTCTGCCAAGGCCATTTTTTTATAACTTAACACCCTGTATATTGCCAGGATAAGAAAGATTGAGGAGACAGAAACAACACATAAAATTGTGGTCAATTCAATATTCATAACATGACCTCCAGGGAAATACCGGATTCCTCAAGTTTATTGTACAGTTTTGGCCTTATGCCGGTTGATTGGAAAGAACCTATTACTTTGCCGTTTTCAGATAAACCATTTTGCTGGTAATAAAAAATATCTTGCAGCACAATAACGTCTCCTTCCATGCCGTGTACTTCGGTAATATGGGTTATTTTCCTGGAGCCGTCTTTTAGCCTGCTTTGCTGTATGATTAAATCAATAGCCGAAGCAATTTGTTCCCGGATTGCCCTAACCGGCAAGTCCATGCCGGCCATAAGCACCATAGTTTCAAGCCTTGACAGCATATCCCTGGGTGAGTTGGCGTGGCCTGTAGTCAGGGAGCCGTTGTGGCCTGTGTTCATAGCCTGAAGCATATCTAAAGCCTCGCCGCCACGCACTTCTCCGACTATAATTCGATCCGGCCGCATACGCAAGGCATTTTTAACCAGATTTCGAATCGATATGGAACCTTTGCCTTCAAGGTTGGGAGGCCTGCTTTCCAGCGTAACCACGTGTTCTTGATGCAGCTGCAATTCGGCGGCGTCTTCAATTGTAATTATCCGCTCGTCATTGGGTATAAAAGAAGACAGCACATTTAGGGTGGTTGTTTTTCCGCTGCCGGTACCTCCGGAGACCACAATATTCAGTTTTGCCTTAACACAGGCTTCAATAAGGGCGGCCATTGGTTCAGTCAATGTGCCGTAGGAGATCAAATCTGTAATCTGTAACGGTTTTTTAGAAAACTTTCTTATGGTGATGGTAGGCCCTGTAAGGGCAAGAGGGGGTATTATGGCATTAACCCTTGAACCGTCAGGCAGCCTGGCGTCCACCATCGGCATACTCTCATCAATTCTCCTGCCGATGGGAGAGACAATTTTTTCGATGATATGCAGGACATGGCTGTCGTCCCGGAAGCATATATCTGTTTTCTCCAATTTTCCCTGCCTTTCAATATAAACCTGATTAGGCCCGTTAACCATCACTTCACTGATTTCAGGATCTTTCAACAAGGGTGTTATAGGTCCGAAACCGATGGCTTCATCTACTATTTCAGAAACAATACGTTGTTTTTCATGGCGTGGAAGGGGTTCGTTCTCAATAAGTTCATTAACCAAACTGGAAATTTTTTTGGATGTCTCTTCTTTGTTTGTATCCGTGCTAATTTCCAGGGCCAGTTCTGAAATTACTTGCTGGTGCAGTTGGTTTTTCAGTTTCTGGTAAGGATCTTTTTTAACCTGGGTTACCGCCGGCTGCACCGGTTCCGGCTTAACCATGGTAATTTTTGGCACATCAGGCGTTATCGCCCTGTTGTCTAAAACCTTTTTTTCTAATCTCCTTAGTAATGACATTAATGCATACCTCCCTTGTCAGAAGCCACTTTGGATCTTAAAATGGCAATAAATTAACCCATACAATTAATTATCTTGCCGATTATTGATGTGGGCTGCTGTGGACTAGGTTCATTCTTATCAATCTTCATAGTACAACTGTCATTTAACAACAAAGCCATTTTATTAATTTCTTTGCTTATTTCCGCAGATGGTTTACTTAAGACAAAGGGCTGGCCTTTATTAATGGATGTTGTTACGGTAGCAATATCTAAAGGCAATGTGTACCATAGCTTGCAGTTGATATGTTTTTCCAGTTCGTTTGTTTTTATGGCATCTTTTCTAAAACGGTTAAGAATAAACTTGGTTTTCTCAGATAAACCGAGTTTTTCCAGCAGTTCAAGATTTACCTTGGCATGGCGAAGAGTTGGAAGATCCTGATCGGCGATAAGCAGTATCTGATCGGATAACTCAAGGCAGCTTAAGGTTATATCGTTAAGAGATGAGGAGGTGTCGAGCAAGACATAATCATATATATCCCTTAGAGATTTAATGATCCCTTCAACATGTGCGGCGGTGATAAGTTCAGCGTTTTCAGGCGAGGAGGGTGCAGTCAATATTTTTATGCCGGACATATGAAGGTTTAAATAAGTCTCAAGAAGGGAGGGATCAGAGTAGTCTTCTTCCTGCACAATTTCATCTAATCCGCCCTTGGCCGGTATATTCATAAATACCGGTATATCACCACCTTGCAGGTCCATATCGACTAAGGCCAGTTTTGTTCTTGTACTCTGGGCCAAGCTGACAGCCAGATTACATGAAATAGTAGTTTTGCCTATACCGCCCTTGGTGGAGAAGAAAGATATTATTTTACCCTGGTTTCGTATTTGTATAGTTGATGAGTTTTTGCCTCCAACCAGATTGAGATGTCTTTTTTTAGTAAAGTTTCCGACCCTTCGTATTGTTTCAGCCAGTTCTTCACTGCTGAAGGGTTTAACAAGGTAATCCCTGGCTCCGGCTGTCATGGCTTTTCTCAGGTATTCCTTTTCACTTTGAATGGAAATAATGACAATAGAGGAATCGGGGTTCATTTCGGTTATTATTTCCGATGCCCGGATGCCATCCATACGGGGCATATTTATATCCATCAAAATGACCTCAGGCTTAATGGCTTGCACCATTTCTACCGCTTCATCACCGTCTTTGGCTTCACCTACGATGACAATATCTTCTTCGAAATACAGCAGCCTTTTAATATCTTCTCTGGTTGCCGCGACATCATCTACAATCATAACTGTTATTTTGCTCATTGGTACACCCTCCCGGTTATCTAATAAGATGGCTTGCGCTGGTAGACGGTAAATCCAGTTTGACATTATCTGTGGGGGTGCGAAGCAGCAGCTGTATGCTTCCGTTTTCGGCAGCCATTGCAATGTGTTGGGCTTCAAATGGGTTTACTGAAAGAGTAACTGTGCCGTTTTGAGGTTTTTTTTCATCAACATTTATGCTTTCAATAGATTTGCCGACGGCAAGAACCCTGATATCTTGAACGAGAGTTGAAGTGATGTTGTTGTTATTATCCAATGTTATCGTACCCAATACATCCACACGGTCTCCGGGCTTCAGCATTCCGGCTAACCCGCTGACATCATTGACGGCAATTGTCATAGCCCTGCGCCCATTTTCCACAATCATTGACAACCCTTCATTACTGTCACCCGGGTTAATTAATTTGCTCTTAAGTATCTGTTCACCCTGGTAAATTTCACTACGGCTAACTTTACCGACGATATCGCCGGGTTTTCCCAAAACCTCCCGGCTCACGTAGTTGGAAGGTATCTTGGTGAAGATTAGCATTTGCTCTGTTATTACTTGTCTTGCCGGAATTGTTTGTTTGGCGATTGCCACCGGTACAAAGTTATTGGAAGACGAATAGGTAGCTTCCAGTTTTTGTATATAATAATAAACGCCGTAAGATGCAGCCAGGCCGCAAAGTAATGCCAATATAAGTACAACTATTCTATTTTTCATATTTGTCATCTCCAATTAAGTAATTATTCAACCAGTTTTGCACCATACAAACTTTTTGGCGTATTGGCTAAATTTATGCTGCCTTCCGAAGCCATTTTGACAAAATAACCTTTTATTTCATCTGTTGCACTGATAGCCCTGTCTATAAAAAAGGCGGCAAAACCTGTTACAATAATTTCGTCCCTCCCTTGGATATCATTATTGTACATAGGAATAACCAGAACCCTGGGACAATCAGGCTTGAAGTTATCAAAGGTGCACCCGTCGGTGCATCTTGCCAGTCTTTGATCAATACCGTCAGTGGGGCCGGACATATTCCCGGGTTCGGTAGCCAGTTTTTGCCCTATGTGTACTTCTTCGGAAAAACCATAAATCAGATTTTTTTTATAATTACTGGCGCCTTTGCCATCTAAGGCAAGGGCACCAAAGTTGCCGGGAGAATCGGGAGAGCCGAATTTTATGGTTACCAATTGACCGAATACCAAAGGTTGCTCTCTGATACTTAAAGGCGCAATGCCGCGATAGGAGGTTAATTCACCAACTGCAGCCGTTGCTTTGGCGCTGACATCCCGGTTTTGAATGCCAAATAACCTGGAGAAAATCATCTCTACATTCCTTACAGCTTCAACAGTCAACTTATTACCATCAATGCTTACCGAAACTCCCTCGAAAGGGGCGCCATTGACAACTGCCAGCTCCGTAGCTTTTTGTGAGGCCAAGTCAGGATTTTGGCTGCTGCTCAGTTCCAGTGCGCCGGCTATCGCACCGCTATCTACTGCATTAACCAGTTTTTGCCTGGCCAGGGCTAAACGGCCAAAGTCTGATACTAAAGCCATTATGCCCAATAATGAGGCCATCCCGATACTGACCAGGACAAGAGCAAAACCCTGTTCATTTTTTAACAATCTTTTAATATAATCAACCAAAATAGATCATCCTTTTCATTCAATTTGCATGGTGGTTTTTGATGTCAGGGTCAGTGGGTCCGGGCAAATCGAGCTAAACAACGGGAACAACAGGGATAGATTATAGCGAACCTCTACAGTTGTAAGTATGCCGGTTTTTCTTTGCTCCGGGCTTGGTGTTATCTGGGTTTGAAGATTTTCTTCACTTAGCCCAAATGAAACGGAAGATATTCTATTATTTATTTCCTGGTCGCTTTTACCCAAGATAGCAATACGGGCACCTTCCCTGGATGCATTGGTAATTATAAGGTAGTTGTGAAAAATTCTTCCGAACTCAATTACGCCCATAAACAGGATAAGCAGTACCGGCAGTATCAAAGCAAGTTCAACAATTGATTGGCCGCGTTGATCTTTTTTCAGAACAGAAAAATTCATAGTATCACCCTGCTAAGCCTATAGTTAAGTAATAAGAAATAAATGCACCTGCTCCAATTGCTAGACTGTATGGAATAGACAGTGTTTTGATTTGCTCATGGTTAACGGCATCAACCATAAAAGGGCTATAACCAAATAACTTTGTTGTAAGCTTGGCAAGAAGAAGGGTAAGCGTGCAGCGAAAACGCCTGTGAAAAATAAGCAGGATTACTGACATGACACCTCCGGCCAGCGCTCCGTAAATAAAAGTGTTGAATACGAAGGCGGGACCCATAATAGAGCCGGTTACTGCCAAAAGCTTTACATCACCGCCTCCTAATCCGCCTTTAATGAACGGTATAAGTAAAAGAATCAAGCCTGCTGTGAAACCTTTAATTCCTTCAAGAAGCCCTGTCCAGGTATTATTTAAATAAGCTGCTGAGAGACCGGCTATTAAAAAAGGTATTAATATTAAGTTATATATCCGCCTGCTTTTAAGATCAGTTATTATACATACAATAATTAAGGTAAATAGCAGGTAGTGGCTTAATTCCATTGTTTTTCTCCTTTTTAGGGACATGCCCTACTTAGGGTTAAGTAGGGCATGATGGTTATCTAACTGGGAAGTTATAGATTTAGTGATAGATTACCTATTAAATTATGATTTCAATAATTACTGAAGCTCTGTGTTTACCTCGCCAACTTTATCAGAAATACCTTGTCCGAGGGTCTGAAACGCTATGATACAAACAACTGCAACCAATGCTAGAATCAAACCGTATTCAGCCATTCCCTGACCACTTTCATCACTCCATAGTTTTCTTAACATATTCATAAGGTTAGCCCCCCCATTTTTGTTTTAATCCTATTTTAAGTTAAGAAAAAAATTTTTACATCTTACTAATTTCTCATTGTTATTTCAACTTTTAGACTCAAATTTATGGGACTATAGTATTAGTTTAGACAAAAAAACCCCATGGCTTTATTTTTAGGCCATGGGGGTTTATATATCGGCCATATTATTTTTTATTGCATAAAGAGCAGCTTGGGTGCGATCCTCGACATTTAGTTTTTGGAATATATGATATAAATGATTTTTTACAGTTTTTTCGCTGATAAATAATTTTTCAGCTATTTTTTTATTACAGTCACCTTGGGCGACCAGTTGCAGCACTTGAATTTCTCTTGATGTCAATTCATTGGCCATCTGGTCTCGACTTTTTTTAGAAAGGCGATTT
>CAYUXS010000022.1:0-6242 GCA_964448915.1 uncultured Peptococcaceae bacterium | reverse complement strand
TGGGCATATAGGACTGGCCTTTTGAAACGCCTCTGATGGTATCTACCAGTTGACCGGGGCTTATGTCTTTTAAAAGATAAGCACTGGCTCCGGCCTTGATAAATTCAATCAGGTATTCGGATTGTTCATGTATAGTAAGGGCTATTACTCCAATCTGGGGTTTTATTTCTTTGATCGTTTTACATGCCTGGATACCGTCAATGTAAGGCATGTTAACATCCAGTATGGCAATGTCAATATCCTTTTCCAGTGCCAATTTGATTGCTTGTTTACCGTCTTCTGCTTCACCAACTATTTTAATATCTTCTTCCAGCGACAAAATCTTGCTTATACCTTCACGGACAAGCATATGATCGTCAGCTATCATTACTCTGATCGGAACCATCTTTTACCTCCTTGCCAAATCGTCGTTTTTCTTTCCATATTTAACTGATATAGCAATTGTGGTTCCTTGACCCGGGGATGTGCTAAAGTTTATTTTCCCGTTTAATATTTGGATTCTTTCTCTCATACCCAATAAACCATAATATTCACGATCCCTGTTATTAATTGTTTGTTCAAAATTAAAGCCAACACCATCGTCTTTAATTATGACGTTTATCCTATGGTCGGTTATTTCTATTTTTAACATGGCATTTTTAGCTTTGGCATGTTTTTGAATGTTGTTAAGGGATTCCTGGATGACCCTAAAGAGTGCGACTTCTATCGCCGTGGGCAGTCTTTTGGATTCCCCTATAATAAATAAATCAATTTCTGTTGAACAATTTTCTTTAAATTCTTCCACATATCGCTTGACTGCCGGTATCAGTCCCAGATCATCAAGCACCATTGGCCTCAGATCAAAGATAATCTTCCGGACATCTTTTAGGCATTTCCTGACCATATCCTGCATTTCAAAAAGCTCGTTGCGAACCCTTTTTTGATCAATATCCATGAGTTTTAAACAAAACTCTGCCCGCATTGCTATGTTTGCCATTAACTGTGCCGGGCCGTCGTGTATGTCCCTGGATAGCCTCCTACGTTCTTCCTCTTGGGCTTTAATGACACTTATGCCCAGTTGCTGGGCTTGTTTTAATTCGCCGTATGTTTTGGATAAATCCATGATATTACCGGCTAAATAATTAGTTATAACAGAAAATTGTGAAGCTAGAGAGTCAGCTTTTTTAATTAAGCTGTCCATCTTTCTTAAGCTTCTTTCCAGGTTGTCTCTTTTAAAACGAAGAAGTATTTCCTGTCCTCTAAGTTCGGCTAATTTAACCTGCTTCTCTTGGGCAATAGCATAAGACTCTTTAATGTCTTCTTCGGTATAAATGTCAAAATTTTTACTGACATTAACCAGGTTAAGACGGGCTTTTTTCTCTTCCAAGGTCAACTGGTCTACTTGACGAACTAATTTATCCAGTTCAACCCGGGTTTCCTCAAGTTCATTTTTAAGTCGCTGGTATTCAAACCTGCTTTCTTCAGAAATATCGAATACTTGTTTTTTTCCATTTTCTATTGCACTTAAAGTTTGGTTGATAACACTGTCAAGCTCAGTAAAATTAGATACTAATTTTTTAAAAATATATCTAGTGATAATATCGGCATCTTTATCACTAATATTTATGAACTGAAGGGCTATTTTTAAATTAGGATACTCTTCAATAGTTCTAACTACTTTAGATTCGATTATATGGACAGTTTTTTCCTTATCTATGACTAGTTCGAATTTAACCAGCACGATATCTCCCACTGAATAATAATTGGGACATACTACCAGCATGCCGGTAGAACTTAATTCCAACGCCGTTGCCTCATTAAATGCAGCAGTTGAGTTAAAGCCTTTTTTATGACTGATTTGTGCCCTTAACAAAACTTCAATGCGGAAGGATTTTCTTCTCTCAATTTTGTGAAACTCTGTTGGAAGGGTTAGGTTAACTAAAGTCAAACTGCTGTAAACAATGGATTTTACCAGGCAAGTAAAGCCAATCACCGAAGATGAGGTATCGGCTTTAATAAATACTTCCTGCTGGATAGAGAGCGGCATTTGTGTCTGGTCCAATGAGGGCATGGTTATGGTTAAATTAGCGGTATCAATATTATTTATTGTAGATATATATTCAATAGCATTGCTTTCCTTAGTACTGACCAGTATTTTTTGATTTTGCGCAAAACTTTGTCCTAAAAGTTTGAACTGCATAATGCTCACCTTTTAAACAGTAAAATAGTTTTACATTGGTAATATTTCTTTTTATTATTAAATTATACCTTTTTAATTTGGAATTACGTTGAACTTTCTATTTTGTTGTTAGAACATGGTGATAAACAAAAGAGTGAAATGGAGTGGTTTAGAGCGTGGCGCAAGGCATTGCAAAAACTGAAAAAGCCGTGCTGGTTGGAATAGAATTGCCGGGAGATGAAACTGAAGCCATAAAAGAATCTATGGACGAGCTTACAAGGTTGGCCGAAACAGCAGGGGCAGTTGTAGTGGGACAGTGGGTTCAAAAAAGGGATAGGCCTGATGCGGCTACGTTCTTGGGTAAAGGCAAGGTTCAAGAAATAGCTGATTTTTGCTTGGAGAATGAAGTCGATACAATTATTTGTGATCGCGAATTGTCTTCTACTCAGATCAGGAATTTAGAAGAAGCAACCGGTTTGAAGGTTATTGACCGGTCTGATTTAATTTTGGATATTTTCGCCTTGCGGGCTAAAACTCGTGAAGGCAAGCTTCAGGTTGAGTTAGCCCAAATGAATTACTTGCTGCCCAGGCTTACCGGGCAAGGCATGGCGTTGTCCCGCCTGGGAGGGGGTATAGGAACCAGGGGGCCCGGTGAAACAAAACTGGAAATGGATCGCAGGAAAATCAGGAAAAGGATCTCTGATTTAAGTAAAGAATTGGAGCAAGTCAAGCGCCATAGGCAAATATTGAGAAAGGGGAGGCTGGAACACCATATACCCCAGGTATCAATCGTGGGTTATACCAATGCCGGTAAATCCACGCTGCTGAACAAACTCACCGGGGCGGTTGTTTTAGCCGAGGATAAGCTGTTTGCTACTTTAGACACTACAACCAGGGGGTTGTTATTGCCCAACAATGAAAGAATACTGTTAACGGATACAGTCGGCTTTATAAATAATCTTCCTCACCATTTGGTTGCGGCATTCAGTGCTACTTTGGAAGAGGTAGTGGAAGCAGATGTTCTTTTACATGTAATTGACAGTTCCCATCCCAATGCGTCCAGGCAGGCAGAGACTGTAATGAATGTGCTCAAGTCTTTGGGGGCGGGGGAAAAGCCTATGATCACCGTTTACAACAAGTGCGATTTGCTGTCAATCGAACAATTACACTCCCTTTCACATGAGCCAAATATCATACTTATATCCGCCCTGACAGGATTTGGTTTGGATACGCTGTTGAATGAAATCGCCGCCAAAATAGAGAAAAGGAGGGTTATTAAAAGTTATACCCTTAGTTTTTCAGACTACGGCCTATTAAAAGCATTACATGAAAAAGGAAAGATTATTAAGGAGGAACACTTTCCTGAAGGATTGCGGGTGGAAGTTGAATTGGAAGAGATATGGGCAAATAAAATAGAAGCAATGCTGGAGAAGAGGAAAGCTAACGATAATATGAGTATATAGTATAATGGGCTTTGGGTTAGATATAGGCTGCCGGCTTCTAAAACGAACCGGCCGCTACCGGCCGGCAGGAAAATGTTTTGTCTAAGAATTACTCTTTACAATTTTTGATGTACATGACAAACATATTTTTTCGTTGGTCAATACTGACCCGCATACTTCACAGGGTTTGAGCTTTTTACTTGCACAGTCTTTGCAATAGCAAGTAGTTCCTTGTGTCTTCACCTTATTGGCAAAGAAGCAGGAATCATCATAATTTAACCATTCCCCACAGGAACTGCAACGTGTTTCTTCCATTTCTCTTAAGAGGTATTCTATAGAATCCAAGGCTTGGTCATTGGCGATACCTATTTTTAAAATTATAATGTCACTAAGAGTAAGGTTTTCTTTTAGGTATTTATACAGCCTCAAGTGGGTTTTCTCGGGAGTGTAATTTTCGAGGGCTTCCAATACTTGTTTGTCATTAATTTTTGCCGGTGGAACAAAAAAGTTTTCAAAATCCTCAACCGTCATTTTCTCATAAGGCAAAGCCCAGCAATCATACATATATCCGGAAATTGCCACTACATCCCTGAATTTGATACCATCAAAAAGCGCTTCCAAAGCATCCATCATTTTTTCTTTTAAATCCAGGATATCGTTCTTAACCCTTTCGCGCCTTAGTATGCTTAATACATCGTCTGCCTGGTGCAGCAAGTTATATGAATGTTCCTTTAGCCTATTGAGTATCCGGTCATTGCGGCTTTTAACCTTGTTCTTATAAAAGGACATATGCTCAATATTTGACCAAAGGTTTTCCACTTCGCTGCGTACCTGTATTTCAAAATTGAATTTACGCCCCTCCCAAACATAAATCCCGTCATAATGATGGTTCATTTTTCCGTTTTCATGCGTTGTCGGGAGATATTTAAGCGATGCAACCTGCGTTAGCCTGAAAAGCTCCTTTTTTTCTTTTTTAAGAAGTTCAATTACATTCTCTACATCTTCTTCCAACTCCACAATAATCAAAAAACCGATGAGATCGGGCAAATCATTAAGCGAGGAGGCATTCTTGTATTCATCTTTGAGTGTAATTTTATCCGCAATACTTTCCCAGGATTTAATCCTGATTTCAAAACGGTATAGAGGGTACTTTCTGATTTGCAACCTGTACTCGGTTTGGTGTTTTTTAAAAAACAGCTTGAAATCGGTGAGCAGTTCCTCCGCAGCATTGTTTATAATCGATATATTGTTGTAGTATTCCTGCTTCATCTTTTCAATGATATCCAACAATAACCCCCCATAATTGCCACTTTTTTAGATGTCTAACCAGTTTACATTTCCATATATAATTATACAATATATACTGCCTTATAGTTTCAATAACCTTCTTCCATGACCCTTCTCCAAAAAAAATATAAGGAAGTTCTCCAAATATTTGAATATCTTAAATACTCGCCGGCTATCAGATTTTAACGACTCCAACTAAAACAGTCATGGCCAATAAGACACCTGCGAAGGTTCAAAAGGTATTATATAATAATAAATAAGTATTTTTATTTATATTTGGGATGGAGTGATAATTGATTGAATGATATTTGGGTGCTGCCGTCAGGAGAATGGGTAGTTTATACCGATGAGAAGGATATAATTCAGGATTTTAAATCATTAGCGGGATTGGAAGTAGTTACTACTTATCACGGGCTCTTTAGGCGGCATAGTGCGGCTCAATTTAAATTTATCAATAAAGATAACCTTCTTAGATATATATGCTTTAAAGCAAGGTTCGATTATAAAAGGGTTTTGAGTATGCGTAAATACCCGGGAGTCGGTTACAATAAAAGATTTGGCACAGAAATTCAACAGCCGTCTTTGCTGGTTGAAGTAGAGCCCCAAAGGGGGAAAAGCAGCAAAAAAAAAGGATAAAAAAAAGGTTACTTAAACATTTTAAAATAAAAACATTTTAAAATAAAAACCCGCCTTAAAGCGGATTTTATTTTTATGTTGATTATTCTTATAATTAGTTATAATTTGGCATAAAGTGCGTTTTCGGAAGGTTCATATATTGCCTCAAATTTACCTTTTTTATCAATACCAAATTGATTAAAGAAGCCCTTACCAAATACCTTTGTCTTTTTAATTTCCATTCCACCTTCGTTAACCCCACGAATTCTGATGGTTTGGGTTTCTCTATCATAGGCCAACTCTATTCTTGAAGTTCCTATTTTTTCTCTAGCAACATTATTAAGTACAATTGAAGTTTTGGACAAAGATATTATAGGTGCTTTTTCTTGTCTCTCACCTCTAGGTTTGTAAACTTCGAAGGCCATTTTTATTTCTCCCTTCCTAAATAATAACAAAAAATCCTACCTGCTAATTCTAAAATATGTTTAAATAGTTTGTCAATAATATTTTAACAATTTATTTTTTAGCTTACAATTAGATTTTTGATTTGTTTATAATAATTAGTGAATTATTTCTTTTTACCAAAAGGTTTAGCTTGATTATTTTATATTTATTATAAATAATTGCGTTTAGTTTTTGTTATTAAAACTGTTTAAATTAAATATTTGTTTATACAGGTAATACCTATTGTTACACCATCAAACTGCATTATCAGGCATTATTAAGCTGCCATATTAATA
>CAYUXS010000021.1:11793-13621 GCA_964448915.1 uncultured Peptococcaceae bacterium | reverse complement strand
CCCGGATAATTATTAATGGAACGCCTGCCGGGGTGTTTGGTGAGCTTCACCCTGATGTTATAGAGAATTATGATCTCCCGGCAGGAGTTGTAGCAATGGAGATGGATTTTAATATTCTTTTGGAAAACGCCGGAAAACCGGTAAAATACCGTCCATTACCCAAATACCCAGGCATAGAAAGGGATTTGGCCTTGGTAGTGAATAACGATGTGGAAGTTGCAGATATTATCAAAGTCATTAAAAAATACAGCGGCCCTTATCTAAGGAATGTAAAATTATTTGATGTATACCGCGGGAAACAAGTAAAAGAGGGCTGCCAAAGCATTGCCTTTTCTTTGGACTTCCGTGCCGACGACAGGACTTTAACAGATCAGGAAATAAACGATACTTTAAAAGCCGTGGCAGAAGCCCTATCAGAAAAGTTTGGTGTGGAATTGAGATCTTAGAGTTATAATAAAATGAAGATAATACGGGCAAGCCCTCTTCTTAAAGAAGAGGGCTTAGGCTATTTAAAAAAGCAAGGGTAGCAAGTGCGTTTGTTGGAAAGGCTATATTAATATATCATACATAATACCTGGTTTAATTAAAACATCAAATGGTGGGGATACCTGGTGCATAATGCTGAGATTGCCTGGGCTTTCAGTGAATTGGCGGATTTGATGGAATTAAAAGGTGAGGATTATTTTAAAATCCGTGCTTACCGCCAAGCAGCCAGAATTTTTTTATCCTTGGAAAAACCCATAGAAATCATGTATAAACAAAAAGCTCTTGGCAGTATTCCGGGAATTGGCAGCAAAATATTGGCCAAGGTCGGTGAACTGCTGGAGAAGGGCAAAATGGACAAACTGGAAAGGCTGCGTGCTGAAATACCCGGCGGTTTATTGGAAATTATGACTTTACCGGGAATTGGTCCAAAAAGAGCAGCCCTTCTATATAAGAGCCTGGGTCTTCAAAGTATTGAACAATTGGAGGAAGCTGCACGCAGTAAAAAGATCAGAGACTTAAAAGGCATGGGAATAAAAACCGAATTGGAAATACTTAGAAATATAGAGATGATAAAGGGGAAGGCCGGGCAATACCAGCTTTCCCTGGCGAGAGAATTATTTAAGGAACTTAAGGGTTATCTTGAGGGTCTTCCGGGGGTAGAAAAGGTATCTGTTGTAGGAAGTACCCGGCGCTGGAAAGAAACAGTAAAGGATTTGGATCTTTTGGTTTCATCTTCTGAAAAGGAAGCAGTCCTGTCTAACTTTGCCTATCACCCTTATTTCACCAAAATATTGGTCCGGGAGGGCAATTTTATAAGCTGCCAGACCCGCTGGGGAATTAAGGTTGAATTGGCTGTAGTCCCACCCGATGAATATGCATATGCACTTTTTTACAAAACCGGCAGCAAAGACCACCTTAAAGAGTTGGTAAAATATTCAGGAGGATGGGAGCCGACGATTAATGGTTTTAAAAGTAAGGACAATAATTACCGGAAAAAATTTAATTCAGAAGCTGAAATATATTCCTTTTTAAACCTGCAATATATCCCTCCTGAATTGAGAGAAGGCAAAGGGGAAGTAATAGCGGCCAGATCGGGTAATATACCTCCAGTAGTGACAACTGAATGTATTCGAGGTGATTTGCACATACATTCCAATTGGAGTGACGGTACAGCCTCGATAGATGAAATTGCCAACCGGGCAAGGGAAAAAGGGTATGAGTATATAGCTATAACGGACCATTCACAATCCCTTAAAATAGCGGGTGGATTAGATATTGAAAGATTAAGCAAGCAATATGACTATATTGACAACCTCAATGAAAAATTCGATAATTTCAGGAT
>CAYUXS010000021.1:11374-11783 GCA_964448915.1 uncultured Peptococcaceae bacterium | reverse complement strand
AATATTGGAACGGGCAGACGTGGTTGTCGCCTCAGTACACAGCGGTTTTAAACAAGACAGGGAAACCATTACCTCCAGGGTAATTCAGGCAATAGAGAATAAGCATGTTGATATAATAGGCCACTTAACCGGAAGGCTCCTCGGCTCAAGGGAAGCCTATGATGTGGATATTGAAAAGGTATTGGAAGCAGCAGGCCGGTCCGGAAAGATTATGGAAATAAATTCTTCTCCTGACAGGCTGGACTTAAATGAGGCAAATGCCCGGATGGCAGTTGACTTTGGTGCTAAAATAGCGATTAATACCGATTCACACAGTTTAAAGCACCTGGATGAGATTGAGTATGGAGTGGCCATTGCCCGGCGGGCTGGCTTGGGGCCTGAAGATATTGTAAATACTATGGAATTGGAT
>CAYUXS010000021.1:6336-11364 GCA_964448915.1 uncultured Peptococcaceae bacterium | reverse complement strand
AATAAATAATTGAGAAGCATGCTTATGAAATGGAAAACCTTGCCGAAAAGTTTTTATCAAAAAGATACTTGTACAGTAGCAAAAGAATTATTGGGGAAAATCCTGGTGAACAATTCTTCAGATGGTATTACAGCAGGTATAATAGTGGAGACTGAAGCATATTTGCAGGGGGACGAAGCTTGTCATGCTTCAAAAGGATTAACCCCACGCAATAGGATAATGTTCGGGCCGCCGGGATATGCTTATATCTACTTTACTTATGGGATGCATTATTTATTTAATGTGGTTACCGCACCGGAGGGTGTCGGAGAAGCTGTATTGATCCGGGCTTTGGAACCGGTGGCCGGGTTGGAATTAATGAGCCGTAGGAGGGGCCTGAATATTATCAGGGAACTATGTTCCGGCCCCGGCAAGCTGGTACAGGCTATGGGGATAAAACCGGATAAGTATGGCCATGACCTTACAGAAGAGCCTTTGTTTATTGTAAGCGGAGACAATATACCTGAAGAAAATATAGTTACAACTACCAGGATAGGAATTAGTGTAGCGGAACATTTACCATTAAGATTTTATATAAAAGGTAATAAATTTATATCAAAGAAATAGCTGAAAGGAGAGGGCGTTAGTTGAAAATCAGGGAGATTTACGAGATGGCAGTATCCATGGGTATTGAAGCCGATCCCAGGGGAGCGGAATTCGTGAGGGGTTTATTGGCAAAAGAAGCAAAGAAGTATCAAGATATGAGCGAGGAAGAAAAGAAAGAATTTGATTTGGACTGTCTTACCAATCCATATGGCGATACCAGAATACTTGCCGGGGATCCTGAAAAAGAAGTAAAAAGAGTCTTGGTAGGCATCGATATAGAAGTCGGTGAGGTACTGCTGGCCGATCGCCTTTCTGAAAAAGGCCAAACCATTGATTTGATTATTTCCCATCACCCTGAAGGAAAAGCTTTGGCAGGATTATATAAGGTTATGAATTTACAGGAAGATATCTTGGCTCAAGCAGGAGTCCCTATCAACGTAGCCGAAGGAATTTTGTCAGCCAGGATCGGTGAAGTAAAGCGTAACCTTCTGCCTTTAAACCATAATAGGGGCGTTGATGCCGCTAAATTATTGGGATTCCCAATTATGTGCGTGCATACCCCGGCCGATAACCAGGTAGTATCTTTATTACAAAAGAAAATTGACCAAAAAAACCCGGAAACAGTGGGAGATGTAATCCAGGTATTAAAAGAGGAGTATGAGTATGCAGAAGCAGTAAAAGTTGGGGCCGGACCCACGATAATAACAGGCTCAAAGGAACGCAGGGCAGGAAAGGTTCTAGTAGATATGACCGGGGGGACCAGTGGTTCTGAGGATGCATACAGCAAATTGTCCCAGGCCGGGGTAGGAACCCTTATTGTCATGCACATGGGGGAAAAACACCGTAAAGAAGCTGAAAAGAACCATATCAACGTTATTATTGCAGGCCATATGGCCAGTGATTCCATTGGCATGAACATTATACTGGATGCACTTGAAGCCAAGGGGGTAGAGGTGCTGCCTTGTTCAGGCTTAATCCGGTATAAAAGATCCTAAGAATAAAGTTTTGGTATGGGGGTATTACGGGTAGAGGACATGAAAAAACCTGAATTATTAGCGCCAGCCGGAAGTTGGGAAGCCCTGGTTGCAGCAGTGGAAAATGGGGCCGATGCTGTCTACCTGGGCGGGCAGATGTTTAATGCACGGCAGTCGGCTATTAATTTCAACGAGAGTATGCTTGAGCAGGCAGTCAGGTATGCGCATTTACATGGAGTAAAAGTATATGTAACAGTCAATGTTTTGATTTCCAACCAGGAAATAAATGATGCAGTGCGCTTTCTTGGCAGGTTGCAAGCCTTTGGAGTTGATGCGGCGATTATTCAGGATGCCGGTTTGGCTTATTTGGCCAAGAGGATCCTACCCGAACTTCCCTTGCATGCCAGTACTCAAATGACCGCTCATAATAGTCCGGGTGTTAATGAATTGCTTGAAGCCGGTTTCTCCAGGATTGTCTTAGCCCGGGAGATGAGGTTGGAAGAAATTAAAAAAATTAAAGAAACTACAGGTGCCGAATTGGAAGTTTTTATTCATGGAGCATTATGCTTTTCTTACTCAGGTCAATGCCTGTTGTCGAGTATGATAGGAGGGAGAAGCGGCAACCGGGGAAGGTGTGCACAGCCCTGTAGGTTAAAGTACCGCCTGTTGGATAAGCAGGGGAAACCGGTATCTGAAATAAATAATATTGGGGAATACCTATTAAGCTCCAAAGATTTAAATACCAGCGATATTTTGCCCGGGCTCATAGCTGCCGGGATTGATTCCTTTAAGATTGAAGGCAGGATGAAAAGGCCGGAGTATGTTGCTACGGTTGTGAATATTTATCGCAAACTGATTGATCGCGCAAGTGCAATATCTGGAGAGCCTTATAAGGTCAACAAACTTGAAAGGGATAACCTTGCCCAGATTTTTAACAGGGGTTTTACCCCGGGATATTTTTTCGGCAGTCAAGGCAGGGAGATGATGAGCTTTAAAAGGCCAAACAACCGGGGGCTTAGATTGGGCAGGGTTAAAAGTATAGATCACCGGAAAGGTTTAGTGGAAATCAGCTTGGAAAGAACCCTAAACAAAGGTGACGGGTTGGAAATCTGGGTGACTGACGGGGGAAGAATAGGCTTTACAGCAGATGAAATTTTCGTTAATGGGAAAAAGGTTGATAAAGCCGGTACCGGTGAGATAGCCGTCATTCCTGCCAGTGGGGCAGTGAAACCCGGGGATCGGGTGTTTAAGATTTTTGATACCGGGCTGATGAGATGGGCCAGAGCCAGCTTTACCACTGCCAGGGGAACCGGTAAAAAGATTCCGGTAGTTTTTAACGTGCAGGCCGGGGTCGATAAACCATTTTCGATTAAGGTGCACGATAATGAAGGACATGTTGTTGAAGCATCTACCGAAATTTTAGGCCAGCCCGCCGGGAACCGGCCTTTGGATGAAAGTTTTTTATCAAAGCAATTAGGCAGGTTGGGCAATACTCCCTTTGAACTAAATTCGTTAACCTGTAAAATTGAAGGAAAAGTTATTTATCCTGTAAGTGAAATAAATAAGGTCCGGAGAAAAGCCCTTGCGCTTATGGAGGATATGATACTTCAGGAGCGGCGTACTTTGCCCCTTAAACCGGAAATATTTGAGTCCAGGCTGAAGGAATTTTCCAATAAAGTTCCGGCATTTGGTTTCAAGAAAGAAAATAAAGGAATGCTTTTGTCGGTTTCGGTGGGGGATATGAAGTCACTGGAGGCAGCTGTTGATCAGGGGGCTGACATTGTTTATTTTGAGGCCGGTTACCTTCGTTCAAAACCTTTTGCCGGGAAAGCGGAATTGCACCGGGCTTTTGACATTTGCCGGAACAGCGGTGTACGGTTGATATTCCATACCCCCAGGATAACCAAGGATAAAGATATTAATAAAAATATAGAAATGTTGCAGGAGGTTTTTTTTGACGGCGCTTTGGCAGGCAATCTGGGCATAATGAGAGTTTTGCTTGAAGAGATGCCGGATGTGCCTTTGATTACTGATTATGGTTTTAATGCATTTAACCGTTATACGGTTGAATATCTTTTAAAAGCGGGGATTGAGAAGGTAACCTTGTCACCGGAACTTACCATCGGACAAGTTAAAGAACTGGCTGAAGCATATCCTGTTGAGGTACTTGTTCATGGGGCACTGGAGTTAATGGTGTCTGAACACTGTGTTATAGGCTCTGTAAACAGTGAGGACGATAAAAAGTGTTCCGGCCCATTTTGCCAAAGCGGAGGATATCGATTAAAAGATCGTACAGGTGCATTTTTCCCAGTTGAATCCGACCGGGACTGCAGGATGCATTTGTTTAATTCCAGGGATTTGTGTTTACTGGATGATTTACCGGAGTTGTACCACAGTGGCGTTTCCTCAGTTCGTATTGAGGCCCGGCGTGAAGATCCCGGTTATGTGGGTGAGACGGTAAAAGTTTACCGCAGGACTATTGATTCAATTCGTAACGGAAAAGTAGATATTGAGTATCTTGAAGATGCCCGTAAAAAAATGCTTTCTTTGAGCCCGGCAGGCTTGACCAAGGGGCATTTCTACCGGGGAGTGTAATGACCCTAAAGGGTATTCCCAAATTGTCAGGATACAGGAGTCAGGAGCCAGAAATAAGAAGACAGGAGACTGGAGACATAAATCCAGATATCCTATAACCTATTACAACTTATAATGTTGGGCTAAAAGCAGTAGGCGGTAGAGGAGCATAATTATGGATGCAAAGACCCTGCAAAGGCTGGAATATCACAAGATAATTGAACAGTTGGCTGAGCATGCGGGTTCTCCCCTGGGGAGAGAGCTGGTTATAAAGTTATTACCGACTGATGATATCGAGCTAATAAAAAAATGGCAGTCCGAAACTACCGAAGGCAGGGAATTGATGCGCCTTGAGCCATCCGCGGAAATAGGCGGTTGGTATGATATCAGAATGCAGGTGGAAAACAGCCGCCTGGGGATAATGCTTACACCGGAGGACTTACTTGCTGTCGGCAGGACAGTTTATTCTTTAAAAAGAGTAAAGAAGTTTTTTTTAGAAAGGCCGGGAAAGTATCCTCTATTGTCAGAAATTGCAAGTCATTTGGGTAATTTCCGGGATCTTGACCAGAGAATAAATGATTCGATCATGCCTGGAGGAGAACTATCGGATAATGCCTCTCCAACCCTTGCACAAATCAGGAGGAGGCTTATTAATGCCCAAGCCCAGATTAAATCCAGCCTTGAAGCTTATACCCGATCGGCAAAATATCAAAGGTATCTCCAGGATCCTATCGTTACAATCCGGGAGAACCGTTTTGTTATACCTGTTAAGCAGGAATACCGCAATCAAATAAACGGTATTGTCCATGACCAGTCTGCCAGCGGGGCAACTCTTTTTATTGAACCGATGTCAGTGGTTGAGGCAAACAATGAAGTGCGGCGGCTACAGGCTGCT
>CAYUXS010000021.1:5990-6326 GCA_964448915.1 uncultured Peptococcaceae bacterium | reverse complement strand
AGCAGGAAATTAATAAAATTCTTACCGAGCTTTCCAATGCAGTATCCCAGGTCGCGGATGATTTGACAGTTTCCCTTGAGGCTGCAGCCAGGTTGGATTTTATTATGGCTAAAGCCGGGTATAGTTTGAAGCTGGATGCCTGGTCACCCGTGATTAAACCCGGTGCTTTTGTTGACATAAAAAACGGCCGCCATCCCCTCTTAACCGGCGAAGTGATTCCAATTTCGGTACATTTAGGCCGGCAGTTTGACACCTTGGTTGTCACCGGTCCTAATACCGGAGGGAAAACAGTTACTTTAAAAACAATCGGGCTTTTGGTTTTAATGGCCCAATCCG
>CAYUXS010000021.1:0-5980 GCA_964448915.1 uncultured Peptococcaceae bacterium | reverse complement strand
AATCCGGCCTGCATATTCCCGTGGATGACGGCTCGGTTATTGGTGTTTTTAATTCAGTTTATGCCGATATCGGCGATGAGCAAAGCATCGAACAGTCCCTGAGTACTTTTTCTTCCCATATGACCAACATAGTAGGTATTTTAAACAAGGCCGGGCAAGGCAGCCTGGTGCTGTTGGATGAATTGGGAGCCGGGACGGATCCGGCCGAGGGCTCCGCTTTGGCTAAAGCAATATTGGAAAAGCTGCATAATTCGGGTTCTAAAACAGTAGCCACTACCCACTATAGTGAGTTGAAAAATTTCGCTTATGCAAATGAGCGTGTAGAAAATGCCAGTGTAGAGTTTGATGCGGTATCTTTAAAGCCGACTTACAGGCTTTTAATCGGGCAGCCCGGGCGGAGCAATGCTTTTGAAATTGCCCGCAGGTTGGGAATGGAGCCTTTGTTGGTAGAAAGGGCAAGGCAGTTTATGTCGGCTGATCAGGTAAAAGCCGATGAATTAATGGTTCAATTGGAAAGAATGCGCCAGGAAGCTGCCAAAGATCGTGAAGAAGCTGCCAAGGCTTTGGAGGAAGCCCGGATTTATAAAGAACGCCATCAAGATTTGGCAAAAGCCCTTCAGGATAAACGTGAAGCAATCCTTAATAAAGCCAGAGAAGAGGCCGGTTTAATGATTAGGAAGGCCCGCAGGGATTCTGAGGATTTAATTAAGGAATTGCGGGAAAAACTGGCCAGTTCAACTGCCAGGGAAAGGGAAATGGGCATTCAGGAAGCCAGGCTAAAATTACTTAAAATGGAAAGCGACAATAAACCGGGGCCTGATGAGGACTGTCAACCAGGCCAAGCTTTGCAGGAAGTTTTCCCCGGCCAGGAGGTTTATATCCCCAGGTTTAATCAAAAAGGTTTTGTGCTGTCTGCGGCCGAAAATGATCAGGTCCAGGTTCAGATAGGAATAATGAAAGTGACTGTGCCACTTTCTGAATTAAGGCAAACCTCCCAGTCTCCAAAGAAAGGCGGCGAAACGCAGGTAGCCAAAATAATGCAGGAAAAAGCCAGGGAAATATCAATAAATCTTGATTTAAGAGGTTTAACTGCCGACGAAGCCCTGGAGCAATTGGACAAGTATTTGGATGATGCACGTTTGGCAGGGCTACCCAGGGTTTATATAATTCATGGCAAAGGTACCGGAGCTTTAAGGGCAGCAATCCAGGGACACCTTCTTAAATCAGATCGGATTAAATCTTTTCGTTTAGGTGAAATAGGAGAAGGGGGAACGGGCTGTACTGTTGTAGATCTGTAACATGCTTTTTTTGTTGATATCCTTATTACCAAAATGTATGTTTATTATGCCTTCCAGCTGTATAAAATCCTTAAAATGGGTATTCTATACAAAGGTAAACATTTGTTATCAGCAGGAGGCGTTATGCAGGCCAGAAAGTATAAAAGAATGCCCAAGCATGTAGGGATAATTCCAGATGGAAACAGGCGCTGGGCAGTTCAAAGAGGTTTAAATAAACAAGACGGATACCAATGTGGTTTAGAGCCCGGCCTTATGTTGTATGAGATGTGCTTGGAACTGGGGATCCCGGAAATAACCTTTTATGGTTTTACGCAAGATAATACCAAGCGTCCTGAAGAGCAGCGGTTAGCTTTCCAGAAAGCTTGTGTAGATGCGGTAAATATGCTTTCAAACCGGGATGCGTCTTTGCTGGTAGTGGGTGACAGCAACTCAAGGTTTTTTCCTAAAGAGTTAAAAGAGTTTACTACCAGGAAAACATTCGGCAAAGGTTTGATACGTGTTAATTTTTTAGTGAATTATGGATGGAAGTGGGATTTAAAACACCTTTTGGGCGTAAAACCACCCGGCAGGGGAAGAGGAATTAATTTGTTGAAAAGAATTGCCTCGTCAGATGTTTCCAGGGTAGATCTCATTGTGCGCTGGGGGGGAAGGAGAAGGTTGAGCGGTTTTCTTCCCATGCAGGCAATATATTCAGATTTTTATGTGGTGGATGAAATGTGGCCGGATTTTAAGCCGGAACACTTCTACCAGGCTCTCGAATGGTATGAAGGGCAAGACATAACCCTGGGTGGATAGCTGCGAATGCATTAATTAACGGCAAGGCACACTGTTAACGTGCCTTGCCGTTTTTTGATCTGCTTCAATTTCGTCCCGGTAGAATGCTAGCGGGCTAAAATCACTAAATGGTAGTTTTTCTTCCCTTTGCGAACAACAATATATTTGTTAAAGAAGTTTTCCATTGCTGCCAGTTGCAGGTTGGGATCCGACTGCCGCTGGTCATTAATATAGATGGCCCCGCTTTCGATATCATTTCTTCCCCTGGATCTTGAAGGTGAAAGACCGGTTTCAACCACCAAGTCCAGTAAGGTATAGCTGTTAATCTGGTCATAATTTAAAGTTGTAGTAGGCACACCGGCAAGTGCGTCTATGAATTGGCTTTCTGTAAGTGATCTCAATTCACCTTTAAAAAGTGCCTCTGCTATTTTTTTAGCTGTTTCGGCTTCCTGGTTGCCATGTACCAAGGCTGTCATTTCATAGGCCAGCCTTTTCTGTGCTTCCCTTTTTTCCGGGTGTTTGCTGACAGATTGCTCAAGGCTGCCGATAGTATCCGGATCGAGGAAAGTAAAGTATTTAATAAACCTTATTACATCCTGATCGGTAACGTTAACCCAGAATTGGTAAAACTGGTAGGGTGACGTCTTCTTACTGTCCAGCCATACTGCCCCGGCCTCCGTTTTGCCGAATTTTTTACCCTCAGAAGTAGTAATCAGTGGGAATGTCAAGGCATAAGCGGGTTTTTGCAAAGTCCTCCGGATTAATTCGATTCCTGAGGTAATGTTGCCCCACTGGTCACTGCCCCCTATTTGCAGTTTGCAGTCGTAATGTTTGGATAAATAATAGAAGTCATAGGACTGGAGGATCATATAACTGAACTCAGTGTATGATATGCCAACTTCTTTATTTTCAATCCGTGATTTAACCGAGTCTTTTGCCAGCATGGCATTAACTGAAAAATGCTTGCCAATATCCCTTAGGTACTCAATAACATTAATTTTTGAAATCCAATCGTAGTTGTTCAATAAAATTGCCGGGTTGGTTTTTGAGCTAAAATCCAGGAAACGTGATAACTGCTCTTTGATTTTGACTAGATATGAATCCACCAGTTCCTTGGAGTTTAGAGTCCTCTCTACAGATTTGCCGCTTGGATCTCCTATTAACCCAGTACCACCCCCAGCCAGTGCAATAGGTCTATGCCCGGCCTGTTGAAAGCGCTGCAGCCCAAGCAGGGGAAGCAGATGACCGATGTGCAGGCTGTCGGCGGTTGGATCAAAACCACAGTACAACGTAACCGTCTCACTGGATAATATTTGCTTAATCCCTTCAGGGTCGGACATATCGTTAATTAAGCCGCGGTATTGTAAATCGTCAAATAATTGTAATTGCATAATTAAAACCTCACAAAGACTGTTTATTTAGTCAAAACACACAACATAAATATATATTCCTTTTTTAATAGTGTCAAGGAAAGGAGCGGGTATTCGCAACTCATCAAAAAACAACTATTTCTGTGTCTTGTTAATAATGCTTGAAATTTCAATAATATTACAATAAACTTCAATTACCATTATTAACTTATTACACTGGAAGGATTGAATGAGTTTGAAAAATAGTGATATTGAGTCGAAAAATATAAATTACTTCCAGGTTTTTGCGTATTTTGTAACAATTACGGTAGTTGCATTTATTATTACTTATTTGTTATCACCAGGATGGCAATATTATAAATTTACCCATATTGTCTTAGAAAGCCTGGGCATCTTGATAGCTATTTCAATATTTGCATTCATCTGGAGTATCAGCAGTATAAGGAAAGCAACACTTTTGCTGGGTTACGGCTTTTTTAGCGCATCCATACTGCATACCGCTCATATTGTTTTTTGGCATAAGTATGTGGTTTTCCAAAGTAATTACTTTGTTCTTTCTACATTATTTTGGCTGACAGGCAGGTTTATAGAAGCCTTCTTTCTTTTAATAAATACGCTGCCGGCTAAGAAAATTTCGATAAGCAGGTGGCTGGGGCTGGGTTTGGCCCTGGCGGCTTCATTATTCCTGGTAGCTTTTTTATATTTAATGCACCAAGCCTATTATGTGTTCACTGAAAATGCTTTACCAATTATCAGCATAATAATTGGAAATGCAATTATTATTTTGTTCATTATTTTCCTGGTCAGGTTATTAAAAGGTTTTCCTCAACCGGCTATTATGCTTAAAAAGGATTTACTTCTGGCAATCCTTTTTGCTGTTCCGGCAGAATTATGCTTTACTTATTGTTTATATAGTAATGATTATTTTCACTTGTTGGGCAATTTTCTAAAGGTTTGCTACTACTTTTTCCTGTTAAAGGCGGTTGTTTACAGCTTTATAATATTTCCTTATAAAATGATCCAAGCTTCAGAAGAGAGGTTTTATAAGATTTTTCATTATTCTCCAACTATGGAGTCAATAATATCAATAAGGGATAAGCGGTTTATCGATGTCAATAATGTCTGGCTGCAGGTAACAGGTTACAATAAAGAGGAAGTTATCGGCAAAACAATTCAGGAGATGGGTTTGTATTCAGAGGAAGCCATAGAAGAATTTAAAAAGGAGTTTGAGGCCGGGGGAGGGAAGTTAAGAAATAAAAGGTTTGATTTTAAAACCAAAAGCGGTGAGATTCGCAAAGCGATGATTTCAGCACAGGAAATAATGCTAAATAATGAACCTTGCATACTAAACGTTATTGTCGATATAACTAGTCAAGTGCACCATGAGCAGGAAATGCAAAGGCTTGATAAATTAAAACTTATTAACGAAATTGCGGCAAGTATCGGCCATGAAGTGCGCAATCCTATGACTTCAGTCAGAGGGTTCCTCCAGTTAATGAGCACCAAATCAAAATACCAGGAGGATCGCCAGTATTTTAATCTTATGATTAGTGAACTGGATAGGGCAAATACAATAATTACAGAGTTTCTTTCTTTGACAAAAAACACTTCCAGCGACAGGCAGTTAGCAAACCTGGGCGATCTGGTGGACAATGTCAGCCCTTTGCTGCAGGCAGATGCATCGATTATGGGAAAACATGTAATCATAGAGAACCAACCCACTCCTGATATAAAAGTCAATGAAAAGGAAATGAACCAATTGATTATGAATTTGGTCCGTAACGGCTTGGAAGCAATGGAACAGTGCGGGTGTGTTACAGTTAAAACATATGTTGAAAATGAAAGTGTGGTGCTGGCGGTTGAAGACCAGGGGCCAGGCATTGATCCAAGTATAATAAACAAGCTGGGCACCCCGTTTGTAACAACAAAAGATGATGGTACAGGATTGGGCTTGGCTATTTGCTACAGCATAGCTGAAAGGCACGGCGCCAAGCTGGAATTTGAGACCGGCCCGGAAGGCACAACGTTTTTTGTTAAGTTTAAGATAGATAATAATGAGGCAGGGATTTTTTAATGGATTGGAAATCTATAGTTGTTGGAATAAGAATTGATAAACCGGAGGTTTTTGGTGCCGGTTTTAGAAAAGCCGGGGTAAAGATAGCCGACCATCCAAACTTGATTACTTTTGACGGGGATAGTGTATATTTTTTTGGAATAAGCAAGAAAGAAGCAGAAGAATTATTGAATGAAGTCAGGCTATTAAACGGCAAAATTGGCTGGCTGGCTTATATGCTGCAGGAAGTATTTTATCATGAAGCAATCGCAGGAGAGCTGTATGATGCATTGTTTGACGCCTTGTACGCAGGTGCTTTGAAAAGGCCGGAGGCCCTGACTAAAGATGCGCTTTATCAATGGCTGGACAATATAGCTCCTGAGGTTGAACAACTTATCCATAATTTACAAAAAATAAATCAAAGTGGTTGTCGGTGACTACTCCAAAGCACGGTTGGTATGCTTTGCAACCTGTTTTCTCTTTCC
>CAYUXS010000020.1:14148-14378 GCA_964448915.1 uncultured Peptococcaceae bacterium | reverse complement strand
TTCAACAGCATGTATCCGTCTCCGTTTTCCAATTCTATTTCCTTTGTTTTTAATAAAGCCAAGAAATTAAACAATGCTTCCTGAATAATAGTCGGTGTATTTTCATTTATTCTCCCGATTTCTTCTTCCACCTGTTTAACCTTGGATTTGATAATATCCTTCATAGGAATGCTGTCATTAAATTCGTCAGCTAAGAAAATTATTTCAATAGAATTCCTCAACATAATATC
>CAYUXS010000020.1:10350-14082 GCA_964448915.1 uncultured Peptococcaceae bacterium | reverse complement strand
ACGTTTGGGGTAAAAAACTATTTTATTCTATATTTTTATATTATCTTAAATACAACTAAATTTCCAGTTTAATATAAAACTACTTAAAAAATAATTTAACATAAAACAACCATCTAAAGGTGTTTTATGCTAAATTCATGATTTATATTTAAAATATATAACTTTTTCTTATTTACTTGACTCTTTTTTTACTGCTTCAATAAGTTTTAAAAATGTGTAAATGATTTTCCTGGCTGCTTCTGTAAGCTTCATGCTCTCCGAAAAAGCTGCTTCTTCATCGCCCTTCTCATAAAAATCCACTGCTGCAAGCCCTATCTGGTGCACCCGATTATGCGGTTCTTCCAACATATTATAAAGCTCCTGGACTTCGGACGAATAACCTTTGATAATCTCTTTTCCTTCTCCGTAATACCATTTGCCCAACTGGCAGTTGTACTGATCGGGCAACTTAACCTCACCGGGTTTGATTTTCCCGCTCAAAACACCTACCACATTATCCAACCAGCGTGAATGATCGACAATTCTCCGGGCCAAAAAGGCTACCATACCGGTATCGTCTCTTTTTTAAAGTTCGGGCCATTTGTCATTAAACAACCCCCGCATGGTAAGACAGTGCTCAATAGTTTCAATACTAATCTCTTTGGAAAAATCTGAGATGGAAGTTATTGCCGAAGCATTGGCGGCGACTTCCTCAGTAACCGCAGTTTGTTCTTGAGCCGTGCCGGTTAACTCCTCCAAAACAACGGTTAAATCCTTTGTGTTTTCCATTATTTCCTCAAAGGGCTTGCTTGCCGCCTCAACACTCATAATGCCGGCCTTTACCGCATCCTGTGCACTTTTCATGTTTTCCAGTGTTTCTGACATTCCCTTGCTTAAATAAGACGCATAGCTCATTATTTCCTTGGCAGAGTTAGCCGACATCTCCGCAAGCTTTCTAACCTCATCCGCCACAACAGAAAAACCTCGCCCCTGTTCTCCTGCCCTGGCAGCTTCGATAGCCGCATTTAAAGCCAAAAGGTTGGTTTGATCCGCTATGTTAGTAATGATTTCAACCGCTGAGGTAATTTCTGAAACCCTTTTACTCAGGTTGTTCACTACTTCCGATAAATTGCTTATGTATTTTTCCGCCCCGCCCAAATTGCTGATAGCTTCCAACAGGGCCTGCTGCCCCCCTGCTATCTTACCCTCAATAACTTTCTGATCATTGGAAACCTGATCAAAGCTTCCGGTCATTGTTTGTATGGAAGCAGATAACTGTTCTGCGGCAGCTGCAAGATTCACAGCTTTGTTGTTAACTGTCTTGACCCTGTTTTCGGTCTTAAAAGCATTTAATTCATTATATGTTGCTGTAAAAAGATTTAGCGCCAATACCGTCATCGCTGTTTCAATAGCAGACAATTCAGCTGCTTTGTTTAACTTGCCGTTTGAAAAAAACACCTAACTGCCTCCTTTATAAAAAATTGCGTTTTTTAATTAATTTTAATTTTTTTACAAAAATTTAAGTTATTTTACACAATTATAAAAAATATTTCAATTATCGAGATATTAAATTATTTAAATCTTTCTTAAATTATCAATGGAAGCTAAAATAATATGAGAATGTGGAAGAGTAATCAAATCCCCCGCTTTATAATGCTTCTCTCCCGGTTCAACCCAAGTAATTTCAAATGTTACTGAATTTGCGGTAATTTCCCTGACAACTGCAAACTTGGCATAAGTATCTTTTGGCCAAAGCTGCACTTTATCACCTTTATTAAGCAACTTTTTCATCTAATTATTAACCTACCCCAAGAGTTTCTTCCAAGGCTCTTTGGCCTCAATATCCAATCTTTGTGAATATGCCTTGACATTTTCCACTATTTCTTCATCTTCCATCAATAACAACCATACCTGGCGCACCCTATCAAGGAAGTGTTTATTTAATACTTCATAATCTTCCAACCTGGACAACGGGCAGATAAAATATGCATCCGGGTCAAAAATAATTTCCAGCGATCCTTCCCGGTTTAAATACGGAGCCATTGGAAAAAGCCTGCATACCAATGGTCTTTTATCCCTTGGGCAACGGCCACAGCAATCCAACATTAACGGCTCACTGCCGGTATAGTGCATGTTATCACCCGTATAACCTTTTACCCGGCACCAGGATGTTTCTTTAGCAAATAATTTATCCTCACCGGGAAACAAAAAAACCCCCCGGCCGCTTTCTTCCAGTGAACAGCATTTTTTCTTGCACAGCCGGCCGCAGTCAGTCAATAAGGGAGTTACATCTTCCAATAGTTGGTAAACTTCTGCCCAATCAAATTTTTTCATTCTCTCACTCCATAGTTTTAAAAAAATTATAACATTAATTGTGCCTTACCCGGGCATAACTCCTTAAATTGACCCTGTAAATAAAGCAATGCTATACTGTAGGCAATATATTTAAGAATGTGGTGAAGATATGCCTTTTGACGGTTTTGTACTTGCTGCAGTAAAAAAAGAACTTTCCGAAAAAATAACCGGTTTAAAAATAGATAAAATACACCAGCCGTTTAAGGAAGAAATACATTTGATTTTAAGCAAACCCGGCGGCAAAGCCCGGCTGCTTCTTTCCGCCGACAGCGGGATGGCCAGAATCCACCTGACCGGCCAATCCCCGGAAAATCCCCAGTCACCACCGGTTTTTTGCATGGTTATGAGAAAACATTTGGAAGGCGGCCGGATTAAAGAAATATATCAACCGGGCTATGATCGTATTTTGATTTTAAAGATCGATACCAGGGATGAACTGGGCAGGCCTTCAGAGAAACATATAATCTGCGAAATAATGGGAAAACACTCCAATATTATACTTTTGGACCCAGGCAGCGGCACCATCCTGGACGGGATAAAGCGGTATTCCCATGCTTTAAGCAGGTACCGGGAAATTTTGCCGGGACAGCCTTATGTGCCTGCACCGTCCCAGGAAAAATCAAACCCTCTTGACCTCACGGAAGATGATTTTATTAATCTAATCATGGATAACGACCTGAACAACAAAATATGGGAAATAATACAACGCAAGTTCGAAGGGCTTAGCCCTCTTTTAGCAAAGGAAGTTGTCTGGCGTTCCGGCCTGGATATAGATTGCCCTTTGAATTTGCTTGGTCACCATGATTTAATCTCTGTTTACCGTAACTTAAAGGACATATTTTTGCTTGCCGAAGTAGGAGATTTTAAACCCACAATTATTTATGACAATAAAACCCCAAAAGACTTTGCGGCGTTGCCGATCTACCATCTCCAATACCCCCAGCAATCCGGCGGTGGGATGAACCAGGTTCTGGAAAATTTTTATACACAACGCTTAAACATCTATAAAATGGATAATTTAAAACATTCAATAATTAGCCTGGTAAAAAAAGAAACAAACCGCCTGAATAAAAAGCTTGCCGCCCAGCTGGAGGATTTGCATTCAGCTTCGGATGCTGAAAAATACCGGCACTATGGTGAAATCATCAAAGCAAATATCCATAAACTTAAAAAAGGAGACTGCCATGTCCTGCTGGATGATTATTTTACCAATGGCTGCCCTCAGGTAGAAATCAAGCTAGATCCCCAGTTAACACCAATAGAAAACGCTCAAAAACTGTTTCAAAAATATGCCAAGGCTAAAAAAATCCTGGAAAATGCCACTGCACATGCCGAAGCCACCAAAAGCGAGCTGGCTTACCTGTCAGGGGTTGAAAGTTCCGCTGAAATGGCGGATAC
>CAYUXS010000020.1:7456-10338 GCA_964448915.1 uncultured Peptococcaceae bacterium | reverse complement strand
GGAAAAACCGGCACCCTCAGTCTTTATTTCCAGTGACAACATCACCATATTGGCAGGAAAAAACAACCGTCAAAATGATTACCTGACCATGAAGCTGGCCCAACCCAACGATATTTGGCTGCATGCAAGGGAAATTCCCGGCAGTCATGTAGTAATCCGCACCGGAAACAAAGAAGTGCCTGCATCAACTATTGAACAGGCAGCTTCACTGGCGGCCTACTTTAGCCGGGCAAGAGGCTCTACCAAGGTTCCGGTAGACTATACACTTCGCAAATATGTAAATAAGCCGAAAGGGGCAAAACCCGGCTTTGTTACCTATACTAATTTTAAGACTATAATTGCCAATCCCGACCCATCCTTGGTTGAGAAGCTCCACCAGGGCAGTTAATTATACGTTCCTACTGCCGGGTTTGACAAAAGGGATTTTTTGCTTGCAATGAGGGCATTCTTCAGGGCTATACGATACTGCGGGAATATCCAACAAACTCTCAGTACGGACTCCCAATTCTGCCTCACCCCCGCTGCGGTTTACCAGTACTGCTACTCCAACCACCACACCGCCTAATTCCCCAACCAAATCCATGACTTCTTTAACCGAGCCGCCGGTGGTAATTACATCCTCCACCACCAACACACGCTCACCGGGAAGAATCTCAAAACCTCTCCTGAGTTTCATCACCCCTTCTTCCCTTTCTGCGAATAAGCTTCGCACACCCAGTGCTTTTGCCATCTCATATGACATGACGATTCCACCCATGGCGGGCCCGATAACAACATCTATTTCATCATCAATAAAACGGGCGGCGAGTTCACTGCATAACCCCTCACAATACTGTGGATGTTGAATAACCAGGGCGCATTGAAAATACCTGTCACTATGCCTGCCGGAAGTCAGTTTAAAATGGCCTTTTAACATTGCCCCGGTTTTTTGAAATATGTTCAAAACTTGATCTTTACTAATCAATAACATTACCCCCGTTTTTTATTTTTTCAACATAACTAACATTTGCTCTACTTGTTATTTTTTTATAAAAATTTCACTTTTTCTTATTGTTTTTGCCAGAGTATCCCGGGAATTATTATTTTCTTTTTGCAAATAATAAAACGTATCCACAATTAAATATGAATCATTCAAGCCTCACTGCCTTAAAAAAAGGAGGTTGACAAAATGGCTCGCAACCGGAGTATAATGTCTGACAGGCTTAAATTCGAATTGGCCCAGGAACTGGGTGTGGCAGATATCGTAGCCCGGGATGGAAATTTTGGCAACGTTTCCTCAAGAGACTGTGGTAACCTTGTTAAGTTAGCTATACAACGTGCGGAAAGGGCAACTATCCACTAAGGTAACCGCTGATTGACATAGGCAGTTGAGGTAAAGGGATGTGGTTTTATACACATCCCTTTATTTCTTCAATAATTTTCTTTGCCGCTAAAAAAGGGTCTGCCGCTTTGGTGATAGGCCTGCCAACTACTATATAATCCGAACCGGATTTAATTGCGGCCGCAGGTGTGGTAAATCTTTTTTGATCGCCTTTTTCAGCCCACTCCGGCCTAACTCCCGGAGTAACAGTTAAAAATTGTTGACCACAGGCATTTTTAATTGCAAATGTTTCTTCCGGTGATGAAACTACCCCGTCAAGCCCGGAATCTTTAGCCAATTTTGCCCAATGAACCACAAACCTGTCCACCTCCCCGGTTATGCCCAGTTGGTCAAATATTCCTTGATCAATGCTTGTTAACACTGTTACTGCAATTATCTTTGGACAGGTAATTGATAATTTCTCAGCCTCATCTCTTATTGCCCGGGCAGCCGCCTTCATCATTTCAGAGCCCCCGGATGCATGAACGTTAATAATATCCGGCTCTAACCCGGTTAAAACCCTGGCGGCGCCTGCAACAGTATTGGGTATATCATGCAGCTTTAAATCAAGAAAAACCTTACAGCCCCGATCCTTTATCTGTTTGACAATACTTCCCCCGGAAGCATAAAACAACTCCATTCCAACCTTAAACATACCTGCACAAGGTTTTAACAAATCAACAATTTCCAGGGCTTTATCTTGTTCATAAACATCTAAAGCAATAATCAACCGCTCTTTGTTATCCATTGGTTTCTCCCTAAACATGAGCTGCTCCAATAAGCTCTTTAATATCTTCGATATTATTTTCTTTCATAAATAATTCTATTCCTTGCAAAACTTCAATGGTGGCCATAGGGTTGATGAAGTTTGCCATGCCAACGGCAACAGCGCTGGCGCCCGCCAAAATGAACTCTAAAGCGTCTTGGCCGGAAACTATGCCCCCCATGCCGATTATCGGTACATCAACTGCCCGGTAAACCTCCCAAACTGCTCTCACAGCCACCGGCCTCACTGCAGGCCCCGACAAGCCGCCAATAATATTGGCCAGAAACGGTTTCCTTTTATTAATATCAATAACCATGCCCGTCAGGGTGTTAATTAACGAAACCGCATCGGCACCGGCTCTTACTACACTTTCAGCCATCTTGGTAATGCTGGTCACATTTGGAGAAAGCTTGGCAATCAAGGTCAATCCGGTGGCCGCCCTGATTTCTTTAATAACTTCGAATGCACTTCCGGGATCGCTTCCAAAGGCCAGCCCTCCTTTTTTCACATTTGGGCAGGATATGTTTACCTCTATGCCGGCCACGCCTTTGACATTGTTTAGCCTGGAAGCAAGTTCAACATAATCATCTATGGTATCACCGGCAATATTAACAATCACCGGCACATCAAATTGCCTCAGATAAGGGATATACTGCTCTATTACAACTTCTACACCCGGATTTTCCAAGCCTATGGAGTTTAACATTCCTGCAGGGGTTTCAGCAATTCTGGGAGTCAGGTTTCCTTCCCTGGGTT
>CAYUXS010000020.1:2072-7446 GCA_964448915.1 uncultured Peptococcaceae bacterium | reverse complement strand
CTGCCCCCAGCCTGTTTAGATCTACATAACCGGCATATTCGCGGCCATAACCGAAAGTGCCTGAGGCAGTAGTAACCGGATTTTTCATTTTAATACCGCCGATATTAACTGCTAAATTCATAAAAACCCCTCAGCTTATGAACTTATGAATGTAATATGCATGATGTTATAGGTTATACGTTTTAGGTTCTAGGTTATTTGTTGCAAGTTATAAGTTGCAAATTAGGTTTTAGGTTATATGTTGCAAGTAGTAGGTTGTATGTGTAAGTTGTGAGTTCTAGGTTCTAGATTTTGGGTTATAGGTTTTGGGTTATAGGTTTTAGGTTATAGGTTTGGTTTTAGGTTTTTAACCTAATACTTAAAACTTATTACCTATAACTCTCTAGAGCAGTACTTTCTTAAGCTCAAATACCGGTCCATCAGTACATACATGGGCATTAACAGTTTCCCCCTTATATCCTTTGACTTTACAAACACAGGACAAGCATACTCCCAAGCCGCAACCCATATACTCTTCGATGCTTATTTCCGCTTCTATCCCGGGATCCACTGCTGCAGCCAACGCTTTCAGCATTGGTTTTGGTCCACATGCGTAAACTCTTTGCACCTGGTTTTTGCCAGCAACCTGCCGGTACAAATCAACAACCGTACCTTTAAAACCGCATGAACCGTCATCGGTGGCGATATGAACGCTAAAGCCCATCTCTGTAATTTTATGAATACCGGGGATCATATCTTTATTAACTGCACCTAATAAAACCGCCACATTATCAATTTCACCGTGGTATTCCTTCCTTATCTCGTCTAAGAGAAAAAACAATGGGGCAGCTCCAATGCCGCCACCCAGCACAGCAACCTTTTCCCCCTTGCGGGGAAGGGTAAAACCCTTCCCCAAGGGCCCTAAAACATCGATTTTTTCTCCCGGTTTAACCTTTGCCAAAAGGCTTGTCCCGCGCCCTAACACCCTGTAAAGGATATAAACAAGGTTTTTATCCTGGCGGATAAAATGAATTGAAAAAGGGCGCCGGAGAACCGGATCCAAGCCTTCATTGCATCTTATATGTAAAAACTGTCCGGGAACCGCATTGACAGCGATGTCCCGGGACTCAAAGCACATTAAAAAGTGGCCCGGAATTACCTCTTGATTTTTCACTACAATGTACTTATTGTTATACAACCATGCCACATCCTCATTTACCGGGTGCACCTAACTATCTTTGGTAGGCTATTTTACCGTCCACTATTGTCAAAACCGGTAAACCTTTTAATAGTCTTCCCTTAAATGGGGTATTCTTGCCTTTACTTGCAAAGTCCTCAGGGTTTACTGTTTCCTCCAGCTTGGGATCGATAATTGTAATATTTGCCGGAACTCCCGGGGCCAGCGGCCCGGATTGGATCCCGAGTATGCCGGCAGGGTTTACTGTCATCATAGCAACAGCCCTGGCCGGACTGATAATGCCGGGCCCTACCAGTTCGGTCCAGACCAACCCTACTGCAGTTTCCAAACCTACCATGCCAAAAGGCGCCAGGTCATATTCCTTGTCTTTGTCTTCCTCGGTGTGGGGAGCATGGTCAGTAGCAATAACATCAATTGTACCGTCAGCGATTGCTTCTTTAATTGCAGCTATATCCGATTCTCCCCGTAAAGGGGGGTTAACCTTGGTAGCGGTATTATACCCTTCTACTGCCGAATCAGTCAGTGTAAAGTGATGAGGGGTAACCTCGGCAGTAACCTTTATGCCTCGTGCTTTAGCTTCTCTGATTAACCTTACGGAACCGGCCGTACTGACATGAGCAATATGCAAACGGCAACCGGTAAGCTCTGCCAAAATAATATCCCTGGCCACCATAATTTCTTCCGCTGCATTTGGAATTCCCCGCAAGCCAAACCTGGTGGCATTAAAACTTTCATTCATGACCCCGTCTGCTGCCAGTAAAAGATCTTCACAATGGGATATAACCGGCATGTCCAACATCCCGGCATACTGCATAGCTCTTCTCATAACTGCCGGGTTGGATACAGGACGGCCGTCATCAGACAGTGCTACTGCTCCTGCATCTTTCAAATCTGCCATTTCGGTCAGTTCTTCACCTTTACTTCCTTTTGTAAGGGCTGCTATTGGGTATACCTTTGCCAACCCTGCTTCTTTTGCTTTTTCTTGTATATAGCGAATTACTGAACTATTATCGGCAACAGGATTGGTATTGGGCATACAGGCAACAGCGGTGAATCCTCCCCGGACAGCTGCCCTGCAACCTGTTTCAATTGTTTCCTTTTCTTCTTGTCCCGGTTCCCTAAGATGAACATGCATATCTATAAGTCCCGGAGTTACCAATTTACCCTGGGCATCAACCACCTGCGCTCCGGAAACCTGAATATTTTTACCCACCTCTGACACTATTCCGTTATCAATCAAAATATCTGATATTTCAAGCCCGCCTGATACCGGGTTAACCAAGGTACCGCCTTTAATGAGTAACTTCACCGGAACCACCTCCTGCCAGCAAGTATAGTACGGCCATTCTTACCGCAACTCCGTTGGTTACCTGTTCTTTAATTACCGACTGGGCACTGTCGGCTACATCAGGTGAGATTTCAACGCCCCTGTTCATTGGCCCAGGGTGCATGATTAATGCGTCCGGAGCGGCCAATTTCACTCTTTCACTATTTAGGCCAAATAGCCTGTTATACTCACGGATACTTGGGAAAAGCCCCTGTTGCTGCCTTTCCAGCTGCATCCGCAGCATCATAATCACATCCGCGCCTTCCACCGCTTCATCCATATTGTTAAAAACACGGACTCCTGTTTTTTCAATACCTACCGGAAGCATTGTAGGAGGAGCACATACCCTCACCGATGCCCCCATAGTAGTCAATCCCCATATGTTTGAACGGGCCACCCTGCTATGGAGCAGATCACCTATAATAGCAACCTCAAGGCCTTTAATTTTTCCTTTCTTTTCCCTGATGGTAAACATATCCAACAAGCCCTGGGTTGGGTGCCCATGGAACCCGTCCCCGGCATTAAGAACGCCAAACTTGCCTACACTTGCCAAAAGATGAGGAGCACCGGCCATTGAGTGGCGAAGCACCACCAAATCAGCGCCGAGGGCTTCCAAGGTATTGGCTGTATCCCTCAAACTTTCTCCCTTAACAGCACTACTTGCAGAAGCTGAAATATTTACAGTATCCGCACTAAGGAATTTTGCTGCCAATTCAAAAGAGATCCTGGTACGGGTACTTGGCTCATAAAACATATTTACTACTGTTTTGCCCCGAAGTGCCGGTACCTTTTTAATTTGCCTGCCCATTATCTCTTTCATCGAAACCGCCAAGTCAAGAATTCGGGTAATTTCATCCTCCCCCACACCTTCAAGGCTTAGCAGGTCTTTTTTGATCACAGCCATGATATCCCTCCCGATGACGTTTAATATTTCTTAAAAACCTGATTCTTGTGGTAAAAAAAACCTCACTAGAATAATTCACCGTTATTCCCGTGAGGTTGGCTTCAAGTTCCTTCACCTGCCTCTTGCCGGCCTCACGGGACCGATTTTAAAGAAGCTCCTATTCATTTTTCATCAGGTATGTCATGAATAATTACTTTGTCTTCCCCATCAGTTTCATGAAGAAATACTGATACACCCTCTTTTCTAGAGGTTGGAACATTCTTGCCTACATAATCTGCGCGGATGGGAAGTTCCCTGTGTCCCCTGTCCACCAGCACTGCCAGTTGGATTGACTTTGGTCGGCCCAAGTCTATAAGCGCATCCATTGCGGCCCGGATAGTCCTTCCTGTGAATATCACATCGTCAACCAGTACAATATTTTTCCCTTCGATAGGAAAATCCACCTCGGTTTTTTTAACCAGGGGATGAGGGAAAAGGGTGCTTAAATCATCGCGATAAAGGGTTATATCCAGTATCCCCACCGGCACTTCCTTGCCTTCTATTTGTGCAATCCTTTGGGCAAGCTGCTTCGCCAAAGGCACTCCCCGGTTTCGAATGCCGATTAAAGCAAGATCCTGGACACCCTTGTTGCGTTCAATAATCTCATGGGCAATCCTGGTTAATGCCCTGCGAATTCCTTCTTTATCAAGGATCACCGCTTTTTGCTGGACAGAATTTCGCAAACCCTCACTTCCCTTCATTTATTTAATCCTAAAAAAACCTGACCATATTCACTTAAGGCACGGTCAGGTTTTTGTTGCTTATTAATATACCTTCCCGGCCTCACAGGACCGCTTTAAAGGTCTTCTTGTTTCAGAGTTAAGTTTACTATAATATACCAAAGGGTGTCAAATTTTTTATTTATTTCTCTATATAATAACATATTAAAAATTTTTTTAAACCTTAAATAAAATAAAAAGATAATAAAAATAACAAGGGCAGGTTCCGCAGGGTAATGTATTCAAATGGAAACTTCAACCTTTTATCAGTGGCATAAGATAAAACCTTACCGGCCCATAACTGTTGGGCGGCAAAGTAAAGTTCAAGCGATGGGTATGCTCCCCTTCAAAAGGGTATACCCCTATTACCTTCCCATAGCCATGGGGGCGTAAAACAGATGGGTTGTCATAGTATTGACTGTAATTTGGGTCCTTAAGAAAAATAGTCTTTACCAGTCCGTCCAAGCGATATGTAATAATCTGGTTGTATAAATCGATAAATGAGCCGTCTTCAGGGCCGTTATCATCCAAAGCCCCCTGCAGGATCAAAGCCGCAGGACCATTTATTTTAATTTCAACAGTATAATCCGCGCCATAGTTTCCCCTGTTTTCGCCTTTGGCTCCCATCCCGTAAGGATCGATACCGTTACACATATAATCATTCAAGAAAACATCCTCATCTTGCCCGTTCTTCCCGGCAGCCAAAGCAAAATTTACTATACTGCCCTCATATGCATCATAATTAATGCTGAATTTCTTTGTGACTGCCTCCCCATTTGGGCTGTCAGGATATGTACCGGCCCTAAACAATCCCCTCATATGTAAACCGGTTTTTGGCTGGAGAACTTCATTTTTAGTATTCCTCTGATCCAGGAAAGACTCCAAGTCTTCCCCGATCTTTGAAATAAATGTCCTGATTCCTATAGACTCACCAGCTTGAAAATCATCTTTAATAAACTGCCGGCCGGTATCAGGATCAATAAACACCAGATCATACATCCCGGTAATCCAGCCCCTGGCTCCTACATCCCCACTGACTATAATTCTTCCCTCCGGCTCAATTGTCCCTAAAAAAACAGGAGGCCGCAGCTCTGATAAGTACCACTGCTGGACCATATAGTTACCGACAGCCGTCCCGTAATACAACGTTTCTGTACTGCCCGGCTTCAACGGGGCGGCATCCTCTTTAAAATTATAAAAACCATCGG
>CAYUXS010000020.1:0-2062 GCA_964448915.1 uncultured Peptococcaceae bacterium | reverse complement strand
AATTTCCTGTTGCTATGGTTTTCTACCGCAAACCCGACTGTTGCGGGAATATTTTCAATAGGATTCTTCGTCCAGTCAATCAAAAGGTTTAAATGGCTGAAAAGAACCCTGACTTTTCCCGAAGAAGACAGCACATCGTCAACCCGGCAAAGCACACCAGGTTCCACCGGCATTTCCGGCACATTGCTAAAAAACAAATTGTATTCATCATCCAAGGTTAATAATTGGTTGGCACTGGCAGATATAGCCCCTTCCAATAATTCAGGCTCGATTTCCTGCCCCAAGGTATAATTGTAATTCTCCTGTTCACCTTTTTCCAGGGCCAAAAGGAATGACGGCCTAATTAAAAGAAATACCGTCACAATAAAGATAAAAACCAGCCATTTTAAAATTGTGGCCGGGTATTTTTTAACACTTTGAAAAATATTCAAGCACCTCCAAAATTAACCTACTGATTATTTTTCTAGGCTGTTTAAGTTATTCCTCCATCCTATAGCGAAAAAAGCCATTTATAAGGATATAATACTTGTGACGATGTCTTTTGTCACATTTCACCGAACTATCCAAAGTGATAAGGCATTGGAGGCGTTTTGTGTCTAAAACAACACTACCATTAAAAATAAATGAAAAAATAAGCTTGGCCATTACCGGACTCACACACAATGGCGAAGGGGTTGGGAAATGGCATGGCTTTGCAGTATTTGTGCCAGGGGCCCTGCCCGGTGAAACAGTGTCCGTTCAAGTGACCGAGATTAAGAAAAACTATGCCCGGGCCTGTTTGCTTCAACTGGATACAAAATCCCCATCTAGAGTAGAACCGCTTTGCAAATACCATTCGACTTGCGGTGGCTGCCGCCTGCAGCATGTTGATTACCAGGAACATTTACACCTAAAAACCAATCTGGTGCGTGACAATATCAGCCGCATAGCAGGACTGGATAATGTGACAATCCATGAAACCACCGGCATGGAACACCCCTGGAACTACCGCAATAAAGTTCACTTTCATATAAAAGACACCCCTTTGGGGATAAGACTGGGTTTTTACCAGGAAGGCACCCACCGGCTCATTTCATTATTTGATCAAAATGATCAAGAAAATCCAGATTGTTTATTAGTAGACAAGGAATTAAATTTAATTGCCGGCGGCGCTCAAGACCTCTTAAATCAATTAAAATCTAAAGCCCCCAATAATGGTTTTTTTAAGCACCTGGTTCTTCGAAAAGCTTTTTTTACAGGAGAAATTATGGTTATCCTGGTAACCGGATCTCAAAAATGGCCCGGAGAAGAACTATTCACAAAGGCACTCCTGAAGCTTTTTCCCCAAATTACATCTTTGGTCAGGAATATCAATGATAAACCCGGCCCGGTTATGGGAAAGCATAATTATTTACTCCATGGAAAGGAACATATAACAGATCGCCTGGGGAATCTATCAATTATGATTTCCCCCCACTCTTTTTACCAGGTAAACCCTATTCAAACAGAAAAACTTTATCAGAAAGTATTGGAATATGCGAATTTAAATAACTCCACTCTTCCTTTAATAGTGGATGCATACAGCGGCACAGGTACAATTGCCCTTTATTTGGCAGGCCAAAAAAAGGCCGGCAGGGTGATTGGATTGGAGGTAATCCCTGATGCTGTAGAGGATTCCAAAAAGAACGCTTTAATTAATAAAATTGACAATATTGAATTTTACCAGGGAAAAGTTGAAGAATTGTTGCCTAAAATCGTCGATAAGGACCTTAAACCCGACATCCTTATATTGGATCCCCCGCGGCAAGGCTGTGCCCCGGAAGTATTGCAAACTGCAGCAGCCGTAAAAATTCCTACAATTATTTATGTATCCTGCAACCCGGCAACCTTGGCCCGTGATCTTGGACGCCTTAGCCAAATGGGTTACCGCGCAAATGAAGTCCAACCAATAGACATGTTTCCCTGGACGGTGCATGTGGAGTGTGTGGTATCGATGTCAAGGATGTAAGCCTTGGTTTTTCTGGGTTTCCAGTATTACCACCGATTTGTCTATTCGACCTGAAGAGCTAAAATGCGTACATAG
>CAYUXS010000019.1:8400-14497 GCA_964448915.1 uncultured Peptococcaceae bacterium | reverse complement strand
AGAGGGGTGTTAATTGCCAAAGATCAAATTATATTTCTTCTGTTTAGTTTTTATAATACTTCTCCAGCAGTACCTGGAACTCATCCTCCATCCCGTTGATAACATAGTAATCAAAAAGAAAGTCAACCTGCCTTTTGCTTAAACGCAAATCCCTAAAATGAACCAATCTTGCCAAACTTATTTTAACCCAGCCGTTTTGCTCCAAGGTCAATTCGCCGTTAAGCTCTGACGGGCTGTTGTCAACCTTTTCATACCCATACTTATCGGTTAATAAATCTGCGACTATTATATGGTCATAATAATTGCATGCAAAAAAGACACCATCGGGTGACAGCCATCCATCTACTCCAACCAGATCCCCCTTATATGGCTTAAGCTTGATTTTGTCAATATCCAGATTATTGAGTGCCTTATTTCCCTTATTATCTGGGGACACTTTTCTCCTCCTTTGGCAAAATGGCTCTAACTGTATAATTAATCCTGTAACCCTTGCCATCTTTTTTGCCCGGGAAAATCAATATTGAATATTTCCAATGCCCTGCATACAGTATGATTAACCATTTCATCCACTGTCAAAGGTTTCAGATAAAAAGCAGGAACCGGAGGCATGATAACAGCCCCTGCGTATGCCAGTTTAAGCATGTTTTCCAAGTGGATGATGTTCAGGGGTGTCTCCCTTACCAACAATACCAGCTTTCTTTTCTCTTTAAGGGCAACATCCGCAGCCCTAGAAATTAAGGAATCGGTATAACCGTTTGCCACTGCGCTTAAAGTTTTCATGCTGCATGGGGCAATGATCATGCCGTCACACTTAAAAGAACCGCTGGCGATAACAGAACCCAACGAATCGTTTTCATAATAATAATTTGCCAGGGCCTTTACCTGTTCAAAGCTTATATTGGCCTCAGTTGAAATAGTTTCCTTGCCCCAACGGCTAATAACCAAGTGGGTCTCTATCCCTTTTTTCTTTAGCTCTTCCAAAATTCGTATACCGTAAATGACTCCCGAGGCCCCGCAAATTGCTACTATTAATTTCAAACAAATACCCCTTCCGGCCGGCCTTAGACATTATCTTTAAGCACCATTAATCTCATGCCGTTTAATGTGACCAACAGAGTTGCACCGGTATCGGCAAATACCGCCATCCAAAGAGTGGAGAATCCCATAAAGGTTGCAACCACAAAAAATGCTTTAATCAATAAAGAAAACACAATATTTTGCTTAATAACATTTAATGTTTTGTGGCTAAGTTTAATAGCATAAGGAAGTTTGGACAAATCATCAGCCATCAGAGCAATATCGGCTGTTTCAATGGCTACGTCGGTGCCTGCACCCCCCATAGCAATCCCTACGTCTGCCAAAGCAAGGGCTGGGGCATCATTAACACCGTCACCAACCATGGCAACTTTTCCTTCTTTTTTAAGTTCTTTTATAGAATCAAGTTTGTCACGGGGTAACAGCCCCGCTTTGAAATCCTTTATTCCGATGCTTTGTGCAATTACGGAAGCGGTATTGTAATTATCTCCGGTTAACATGACAACCCTTTTAATTCCTGCCCTAAACAAGGCCGGCAGCAATTCACGGCTGCTTGATCTTACTGTATCAGCCGTCACGATGATACCGCTGATCGCTTCTCCTGTACCCACTATAATAACAGTATTTCCACTGTTTCTAAACCTTTTTATTTCAGGTTGCCATATTTTTGTATCAACACCCAATTCAGAAAAAAGCGCCTCATTTCCTACATAATAAACTTTCCCGTTATTGCTGGCGCATGCACCCTTTCCCGGGAAGTTTTTAAATCCGGTAACCGGCAATAGCCCCAAGCCTTCTTCCCGGGCTTTCTCTGCTATGGCATTGGCCAGGGGATGCTCTGAAAACTTTTCCACAGAAGCAGCTATGGACAATACTTCTTCCCTGCTACTGCCCGGGGCCGCCAGCACTTCGATCACCCTGGGTTTCCCGGCTGTCAAAGTCCCTGTTTTATCAAAAGCAACTATTTTTATTTTCCCGGCCTCCTCAAGGTGGCTGCCGCCCTTTATTAAAACACCGTGCCTGGCGGCACTCCCAATGGCAGAAACAATCGAAACCGGGGTGGAAATCACCAGGGCACAGGGACAAGAAATAACCAATAATATAAGGGCTTTTTGAAACCATGGCACAAAAGGTTGTTTCAATAACAGAACCGGTACAGCCACTATAAGGAGAATTATAAATAAGATAAAGGGAGTATAATAACGGGCAAACCTGTCTACCAATACCTGAACGGGGGCTTTTTGCCCTTGTGCTTCTTCCACCATCCGGATTATCCTGGAAATTGTGCTGTCAGAATAATGGCGGGTTGCCTCGACTTCCAAAACCCCCTGGCCGTTAATTGAACCGGCAAAGACCTTATCACTGGCACCTTTATACACCGGTGAGGATTCCCCGGTAATAGGTGCCTGGTTTACCAGCGAACCCCCGTTTATTACCTTTCCGTCCGCAGGAATTTTCTGTCCCGGTTTAATAATCACTATATCCCCCGGATTTATCCGATTTACCGGGATAACCTGCTCGATACCGCCCCGTTTGATTGTAGCCTCCTGGGGTGCGATATCTATTAATGATTTAATCGAACTCCGGGTTTTATCGATAGTGTACGACTGTAAAAGGCTGCCTAAAGAAAAGAGGAAAACCACTGCAGCACCTTCCGACCATTCTCCGATAACCATGGCGCCGGTAACCGCAACAGTCATTAAAAAGTTCATGTCCATGCTTAAATTTTTCGCTGAGATAAGCCCTTTTTTAAAAAGCGGGGCGCCGCCAACCAATATTGACAGTATATAGCAAATGGTTTCAAAATTACCGTTAAAAACAAATCCCGCAACCAAAAGGATTCCCGATAAACCGGTTAATATTAACTTAAGCTTTTTATCTTTATCCAAAGTGGAAAAGCTCTTTTCTCCCGGATTCCAAAATGTAGTCCTGTACCCGGCGCCATTGATAACTTTCAAAATATCATCCAAAGGAATTTTATGAATTACCACCATTTTTCCGGTGGCAAAATTTATGCTGACTGAATCTATTCCAGCAATAGAAGAAACAATCTTTTCCAGCTTGGCAGTACAGTCAGAGCAATCCAAACCCTCAACCCGTATATAACTGGTGGCGGCAGCATTAAGATCATAAACCCCGTTCATTAAGAACCACTCCTAAAATGATTATGGTGTTCAAGGGCTGCATTAATTATTTTTCTAACACACTCATCTTTTAAACTATAAAAAACGATCTTGCCCTCCCGGCGGCAGGTTGCCAACCCGGTATTTCGCAAAAGCCTTAAATGGTGGGATGCCGTTGCAACCGTACTGCCTATAATCGAAGCCACATCACACACGCATAACTCATCCAGGGAAAGGGCATAGATCACTTTTAACCTGGTGTCGTCAGCCATAGCCTTGAAAATTTGTGACATACCTTCTGTAACATTTACCATGGCTTTAATTTTATTTACCTTTTCACGATTTGAACAAAATATATCACACGTATCATTCATTATATGCCACCTCATTAAAACAGTTGCTTGAATGTATTAATATCATAAATTCCTCCTTTTGTCACTATTTTTTAACAAAAAAAACCGCCATTTATAAAGGCGGCTGGTAGTTTTATACAATGCTATTCTTTAATTTCTCCATTGGAAGGTGAAAAGAACTTTTTAAGAGCCGGGTAAACACCGGTCTTATCTTTAATTACCACGGTAGTAAATTTGGGGTCAATTATATTTTTATAAACAGATCTCAGGGTGCTGGTATAGTAATAAGGGCCTTCAATCTCGCCATAGCCAACCAGGTTGCATCTTTTCAACAGTTCTTTGATTAGCCTGACACACCTGTCGTTATCCGAACTGATATTGTCGCCGTCAGAAAAATGAAATGCATAAATGTTGTAATCGTCAGGGCTATACCTACTATCAATAATATCAAGAGCCAATTCATATACTGATGAACAACGGGTACCTCCACTTTCACCTTTAGTAAAAAACTCCTCTTCTGTAGTTTCTTTAGCTTCCATATGATGGGCCAAAAACACGATGTGTACGTTCTGGTATTTAGTTCTTAAAAACCTCACCATCCAAAAGAAAAAGCTTCTGGATACATATTTTTCATAAGTACCCATGGAACCCGAGGTATCAATCATGGCCAGGACAACCGCATTGGACTCTTGCTTATAGGTTTTTTCCCAAGTCTTAAAACGCAAATCTTCTTTCGTAATATCATGCAATCCCGGTTTGCCTTTTAAGGCATTCCGTTTAAGGGCTTCAAAAATGGTCCTCTTGCGGTCAATATTACTGGAAATGCCGTATTTTCTTATATCCCTGAACTCAATAGACTCTGATGAGAGCTCCGGTTTCTTTTTCTGCTCCAAATTTGGCAAGCCCAGATCCTCAAAAATCATCTCCGCAAGTTCTTCTATAGATATATCGGTTTCATAATAATCAACCCCCGGCTGGTCCCCCGCGCCTTTCTCTTTGCTGCCGCTTCCAGGTTGCGGGTCGGAACCCAGCACATCCCCTACTTTGCTTTTTCCATCACCTTGCCCCGGATGCTTCTTTTTACCCATGTCATACCGGAAACTAAACTCATCAAGAGAACGGACAGGAATCCTGATGGTTTTATTCCCATCCGACATTATGATGCTTTCTTCACTTACAATGTCCGCCAAATTTTTTTTAATTGCTTCTTTTACCTTCTCACGGTGACGCTGCCGGTCTATTTCACCTTTCCTGTGTAAAGACCAGTCATTTTTTGAAACCCTGTATCCTGCCGACATATTAATCCCTCCTGGGAACCGGATAATTACAAGCCCGTTTACAAACGGGCTTGTAATCATGTTTTTAGCGGTTAAGCAAGCTGCCCACATATTTTAATAGTTCATTGGCACAAATTGGGCAATAACCGTATTCTTCAATCAATTTGGCTGTTACTTCATTAATACGCTTGATCTGTTCTGGATCAGGCGTTTTTGAAGTTGTTGTGATTTTAACCACATCTTTAAGATCGGAAAATAATTTCTTTTCAACCGCCTCTCTAAGGCGCTCATGAGATCGATAATCAAACTTTTTATTTTTCCTGGCATAGGAAGACAATCTTATCAGTATTTCCTCACGGAAACTCCTCTTGGCATTTTCAGAAATCCCTATCTGCTCCTCAATCGAACGCATCAGCTTTTCGTCGGGATCCAGCTCTTCATCGGAAATCGGGTCTTTAATCTTAATGTTGTTGCAGAAAGCTTCCACATTATCCAAGTAGTTTTCAAACAACACTTTGGCCGATTCTTCATAAGAGTAAATAAAAGCTTTTTGGATTTCTTTTTTAGCCAGTTCATCATATTCCTTGCGAGCTATTGAGATGAAGTTAAGCAACCTGTCCTTTTCCTCCTGGGTTATAGAGGCATGCTGATCCAGGCCGTCCTTTAATGCCCTAAGTACATCCAAAGGGTTAATGCACTGGGTAGATGTCCGTATCAGGGCTGATGACAAGCGGTTTATAACATACCTTGGGTCAACCCCGCTCATACCTTCATCGTTATATTCATTTCGAAGCTCGGAAACATCTTTCTGCTTAAATTCCTCTACATCCTCCCCATCATAAAGTTTCATCTTTTTAACAATATCCATGCCTTGTTTTTTGCTTTCTTTAAGCCTGGATAAAACAGAAAAGATACTGGCTACCCTAAGTGAATGGGGAGCAATATGAATGTCCTTTAAATCACTTTGAGTAATTAGTTTTTTATAAATTTTAATCTCATCACTGACTTTTAGATTATAAGGTATTTTTAATACAATAATCCTGGACTGGAGAGCCTCATTCTTTTTATTGGCAATAAATGCCTTGTATTCACTTTCATTGGTGTGTGCAATAATCATCTCATCGGCGTAAATAAGAGCAAAACGCCCCGCTTTAAAATTGCCCTCCTGAGATAAAGAAAGAAGGTTCCACAAGAACTTCTCATCGCACTTAAGCATCTCCTGAAACGCTTAACTTTTAACCCAAACCCAGTCCAACCCATTCCCAAGCCCGGGCCGTTTTTGCCCGGGCTTGGGATTTTTCGATACTTG
>CAYUXS010000019.1:7811-8390 GCA_964448915.1 uncultured Peptococcaceae bacterium | reverse complement strand
TTGAGGCTCTCCGTAATATTTGCAATGAGGTATTGAAAAAACCAACAAGATGAGAATCAAGAAGAGTATGAAAGTTTCCTCATCAAAACAACCGCCGCCTCCAAATCCGTATCCCATCTATGAATAACCTCCCCATACTTTAGCTTTATTACAGGTTATTCAGTTTTTTTTAAAAAGGTTCTGTTGTAGATCAAAAACGATAGTAAACATCACAACAAGATATTCTTTTCCCACCCTGGTTCTCTGTTCGAATTTCAATCCTTTTTACCATCAGTTTTATTATTTCGGTACTGGGCTCAATTTGCTCAATTACACAGGAAAGTATATCCAGTATTTGCTGGGAGGTTTTATAACTTAAATTTGACAAGTTTAAATTTTGAGCTTTTATTAAATCCCTGCGGCATTTTAACGACTCCAATTCTGAAGCTAGTATTTTCAGTTGTTTTTCAGCTTCCTGGCCTGAAATAACGGATTTTGCCAACAAAGAAAGGAGTTTTTCCCTGGCAATAACTTTTTGTAGGATTAGTTTTTCTATTAAAACCAACTCATTTTCCGGCTTTGAATATAGTTTTTGGCTGT
>CAYUXS010000019.1:0-7801 GCA_964448915.1 uncultured Peptococcaceae bacterium | reverse complement strand
TGTTTAGTAAAGCTTCTTTAACTTTTTCCACTACACTTCCCGGAGATTTTACAAACGACCTTATTTCATCCCATACCGCCTTTTCTATATCCTGAGCCCTTACCTGTTTATTGCTGCAGGTTTTTCCATACCCGCGGTTAACCGTACCGGTACAACGGTAATAAAACCTCCGGCCTCCACTGCTATTGCCTACCATAGCCAACCCGCAGTGCCCGCAATAAATCAGCCCCCTCAACAAATACCTGCGGCCCTTGGCGTTTCTGGCGGCATTGCTTTTGCCCCTTATTATCTCTTTGGCCTTTTCAAAAACATCAACCGGGATAATTGCAGGGACACGGATTGTTTCGAAATTTTTTTCTTTTTTGGATCTCTGCATGGTGTTATATGTTCCCGTATATATGGCGGATCTTAATATTATACTGATATGCCCCGCCTGCCAAAGACCGGTGCTGGTTGTTTTATTTTTCTTTGATAAGTTGGGCGTTGCAGCCCCTATGGCGTTAAGGTATCCTGCAATTGATGCCATAGTCATTCCTTCATTGTATAGTTTAAAAATAAGCCTTATTGTTTCGGCCTCCGGGGGGAAAACAACCAGTTTTTTATCGGCTCCAATCCGGTAACCAAATGGTGGGGGGCCGGAAGTCCAACACCCCTCCCTGGCCTTTCTTGCCTTTCCCATCTGGGTGCGCTCCAGGATCGTTTCTCTTTCAAGGGCTGCTATGCTGGCCAGCAGGGTCATAAAAAACTTTCCCACAGGAGTGCCGGTATCAAAAGCCTCCGTCATGGATTTAATACTGATCCCAAACTTTTCAAGCTCGTAATAAGTATTTAAAACCACTTGTGTTGAGCGTGCCAACCTGTCCAAACGATAAAAATACACAGCTGAAAACTTGCCCAACCGGGCATCACGCAAAAGCCTTGCCCCTTCAGGGCGTTGATCCAGCGGCAAGGTGCCGGAAACACCGTCATCCAAATAAAGTTCATAACCGGTAATATTATCAGCATCCGCATGCAATTTAAAAAACTCATGGGCAAAAGCCACCTGACTGGTTATATTTCCCCGATCCGCCTGTTCTTCCGTACTTACCCTGCCATAAAATGCCACTCTCAATTATAGAAACCCCTTTCCTCGATATGCATATATTTCTGATAAATGCTGTTATTAAAGGGGGTTAAATATTGATTATTAAAAATCATTACAGCGAAGATCCCCAGGATAGCGAATATATTGTTAAAGCCCTGCTGCTATTAATAAGTAGCAGCGAAAAAAATGTTACCGGTTTTAAACATCTTCCCGGTTAATAATTATTATTTAAAAACTGGATTTATCCATTAAAAACTGCACATCCAGCAGGTTTTTCCACCTGTGGTATGGTGCAGTTTTTGTTATCGCTGCTAAATCAGTTTGAAAAAACCGGCTCCAGGCCCAGGTAGCTTAACAGGCATTTTATGCAAAGCCATTCAGATTCCGGGGTTAAACATGAATATGTGTTTTCAAGGGTTTTACCGCAGCCATAACACTGTCTGATATCCATAGCGCTCACCTTGGTTGTTTTTTTTATAATATGAAAACAATTAAATTATTGCTTATAGCCTACCTCCAATGGATAATCGCAGTTGCCAATTGGCTGTAATTGGCTGCCAACAGTAAAACAGTTGGCAGCATGCCATTCACAGTAGCCGGCAACCAGCGTTTAAATGCTAATAAGGAGTTTTCATGGGCAGCCGGCAGCTGATAAAAAAAGGAGATTGATATCCAGTGGATATCAATCTCCGGTCTATCCAGATTTATTTGCCTCAATCATGTCAATTGCCTAGCCTTTTACTTTTTCTTTTCCTGCCAGGCTTAAGTCTCCGGTATTTTCTTCTTCCAAAATTTCACCCGCATCCTGGGTCAATTTAATTACCAGGGGATCCTCATCTAAAAAACCTTCGGGCAAACCTGCCAATTGTTCAATATCAGTGCTGGATATCGGCAGGTTATTAAGTATGTCGCTTTTGGTTTGTATACCTTTCTCCAAAATCAATTCAAAAGCCAGCCGCAATAGATCAGGCTTGGTAACTGGCAATTCGTCGTCTAATGGCTCTTTCTCTTTCCATCCTCTCCTGGAATATGACTTTAACAGGTTGCGTGCCTGCTCATCAGTGCAAAGGCCTAATTGTTTAGCCCTTTGCAGCATCATTGCCACCGACATTTTCCATTTGGCTTTCATTGCCCTTAAATACTCAAGTTTTACACAGCTGCATTCTTTCATAAAAGTTTCTTTGGGTAATAAAAACGCACCGGCAAAATAATCGGCCTGCTTTTCCGCTAGTTTAAAAATTTCGGGGTTACACATAACATCTTCACATATGCTCTGGTGAAGAATAATATGCCCCAACTCATGAGCCGCATCAAACCTTATTTTGACGGCAGGGCCGGGATTTAATAAAATACAGGGTTTATGGCTTTCATCCCAGCAAGAAAAAGTATCAATCGATTCTGTGCTAACCGTATCTATGGACACAATTATGCCGTTCTTTTCCAGAATCCTGATGACATTATTAATTGCCCCGTTGCCCAAGCCCCAATAACGTCTTAAATTCTGAGCAACAGTTTCAATCATTTCCTCAGTAATATCATGAATATCTTTAGGGATATCAAAATCCGGCAGATTTAAAGGCGGGAACTCGACAAATTTTTGCAGGTAATCGCATATGTCCTCCAACCATTGAACACGCCAGTTTCCACGAATCCTGCAACTTTTTTCCCCTGTACTGATTGACCTGAAAAAAACATTTCCGGATACCGATCTGGAAGGCTGCCAGAAAAATTCATAGGGAAGATTTAAAGCAGAAGCAATCCGGCTCATAACTGCCGGATGGGGAGTTACACTTCCATGCTCATACTGTGATATAGCCTGACGGCTTACGCCGATCAGTTCTGCCAGTGATATAGCTGTCAAACCTCTTGCTTCACGCGCTTCCTTTAATCTCGCACCCACAAAAGAAGGAGTACCTGGCCTCATACTTTCAACCTCTTCCGCTAATTTTTACTCCCTGGATACTACAAACAGGAAAATTAAGCGCATTATAAAGCAATTGTAACCACTCCCCATTACTCCTCTTTATAGTAAAGTAACTAAAATATTAACTTTTGTCAAGTAGAAAATTTTTGTGTCTAATTCTTTCCCTTGTGTTGTTTGCTATTATTAATAAATCATTCTACATTAATCTTATTTTTCCTCCAGTAAAAAGTAATATTAATGCAGCTTGTCCATAAAAGGAACTTTATCCCTTATCAGTCAGCGGGTTACTTTTACAAACACCGGACAGTATTTAGTTGTTTGATCTTAAGCATCTCCTGAAACTCCATAATACCTCGATTGGCAATATTGAGTTCTCCATCGAAACGGTAAGCTCTAGGGTCGGACTCAGAGCCATATTCCGCTATCGTTGCAAAATCAACACTCCCTGTCAAATCCGCAATGTCCTGGGATTTGGGATCCGACGGTGTAAAGGTGCCGATTCCAACTCTATTTTCCTCGGAGAAGAAAACCCGTTCTACCATAACATTTTCGATTTTTCCCTGGTATTCTTGCTCTACCATTAGACGGCACGATGGACACAATTCCCCTTCAATATAAACACCATATTCTTTTTCAAAATCAGCCCTTAACTCTTTGGGAATCAGGTGCAGGGGCTCTTCATGCATTGGGCAATTCTTTATGGCATAAACGGCTCCCTCGTCAGTCCGTGAGTATTTCTCCAAGCCTTTTTTTAACATATGGACAAGAGTAGACTTCCCCCCACTTACCGGACCCATTAACAATAATATCCTTTTTCTTACATCAAGCCTTCTGGCTGCTGGGTGAAAATACTCTTCTACCAATTTTTCCAAAGTATCATCAATGCCATATATTTCGGAGGAAAAAAATTTATATACTTTTTGTCCATCAATAATATCCACACCGGCAGACTTGATCATCTCGTAAATCCTTGAATGCGCAATCTGACAAACCTGCGGGGACTTTTGAACGATTTTTAAATAATCACTAAAACTTCCTTCCCAGGAAAGTTCCTTTTCAATTGTACGATATTCCTCAAGCTTTTTCCAAAAATTCACTGTTATCCTCCTTTCAGTTGTTATATATATATGCTTGGTTATCACTACTGGTATCAAAAAATTATTTAATTATATGTATGCAAAAACTGATTGAAGAATTAACGGCTAAACCCTTTAAATAAGTGAAAGAGCCGCCTTTTTTTACATTTGGCGGCATTGACAATCATATTTTTACGTAATTACCGGGAAAGTAATTTTCTTTTAAATAGTGGTTGGGATCGGTACTTAACAGCTTTACAATTTTTTTACGGCCATCCGCGGTTCTTTCCACCAGCATTGGGACTCCCTGTATTATTAAATGCTCATATTTTGGAGCATTCATTCCCTCAAGCCCGTCAAAAACCAGTTCCAACTGCATTGGTGTCCATAGTATCACTGTAAAGGCACCTCTTTATCATTTTTTCTTTCCTGTATAAATTGTCTAAGCTTTGTTACAGCGCTGCTAACCCCGCCTACCTCGTCTATGAGGCCTATTTCAACCGCCTCTTTGCCTATTAATACCGTTCCAATATCCCTTGCCAATTCCCCGGTCCTGAACATTAATTCACGAAACTTGGCTTCATCAATTTTTGAGTGTTTGGTAACAAAATTTACCACCCTGTCCTGCATTTTATCCAGGTACTCATAAGTCTGGGGCACTCCTATAACAAGCCCGTTCAGCCGGATCGGGTGAATCGTCATACTGGCTGTATCGGCTATAAAACTGTAATCGGCAGCTACAGCAATCGGGACACCTATGGAATGGCCGCCGCCAAGTACAATGGAAACAGTAGGTTTTGATATGCTGGTTATCATTTCAGCAATGGCCAAACCGGCTTCAACATCCCCTCCAACAGTATTTAATATTATTAATAATCCCTCAATGTCTTCTGCTTGCTCAATAGCCACCAACTGTGGAATTATATGTTCGTATTTAGTGGTTTTATTCTGCGGGGGCAAGACCAGGTGACCCTCCACTTGACCCACTATGGTAAGTGTATGGATATTGCTTTTTACCTCAGGGATTTGGGTAGTCCCGTACTCCTTTATAGAATCAATAGACTTCTGCCGGCCTTGAACCCTTTTCTTTTCCTTTTGGTGATCCTCATCAGGATGGTGGGAGGGTTCATGCCGGTCAGGCTGGTGATCCGGCTCCACACTTGGTTCAGGGTCAATTTCGGGGGAATAAGGAAAAACCCCCGGCTCGTCATCATAAAAGCTTTTTTTTGGCATGTATATCCTCCTTATAAACAGGTCTTTCTTATTATGCTTAATTAAACAAAAAATACACGGGCTTAACCCGTGTATTTTGTTAATTTTTTATACATCCATGATGATTGGTAAAATCATTGGCCTTCTCCTGGTTTTATCATAAAGGAATTTCCAGAGCACATCTCTTATTTGTGATTTTATGGCTGACCACTCGGTGACATTGTTGTCAAAGCATTTTTCCAGTGCAGCCCTAACTTTGTCTTTAATTTCATCCATTAACTCTTCGGATTCCCTCACGTAAACGAACCCTCTTGAAACAATATCCGGTCCTGCCACAATAGCACCGGTTTCCTTGCTAATGGTTACTACCACAATTAATATTCCATCCTGGGAGAGTTGTTTGCGGTCCCTAAGCACTATGTTGCCTACATCACCAACTCCCAAACCGTCAACCAAAACCTTGCCGGCAGTAACGCGGCCGGTAATTCTTCCCGTACGCCGGGTAAACTCCAAAATCTGCCCGTTTTCACAAACAAATATGTTTTTTGGCGGTATACCCATTTCCCTGGCCAGTTCCGCATGTTTAATCAACATCCTGTGTTCGCCATGGATGGGAACAAAAAACTTTGGTTTGGTTAAATTTATCATCAGCTTAAGTTCTTCCTGGCTTGGGTGGCCGCTTACATGAATTCCCGAGATTGAGTCATAAACCACGTCGGCTCCTTTTTTAAATAAAAGGTCGATAACCCTGCCAACCAGTTTTTCATTGCCAGGTATTGGATTTGCAGAAATAATTATAGTGTCATCCGGCATAATTTCAACCTGGCGATGATCCCCCATTGCCATTCTGGTCAATGCTGACATGGGCTCACCCTGACTGCCTGTCGATATCAGCAATACTTTGTTTTTGGGAAGCCTGGATGCTTCCTCAAGGTCAATAAGGGTTCCTTCAGGTATGGACAGGTAACCAAGTTCATGGGAAATACTTACCACATTAATCATACTGCGCCCAATTATTGCCACTTTGCGATCATATTTATATGCAGCAGTTATTGCTTGCTGTAAACGATGTACATTAGAAGCAAACGTTGCCATAATGATCCGCTCTTTGGCCCTTCTAAATACATCCTCAAGCGTACTGCCGACAACTTTCTCAGAAAAAGTAAACCCGGGCCGCTCTGCGTTGGTGCTGTCCGACAAAAGCACCAAAACACCTCTTTCGCCCATTTGAGCAAACTTATAGAAGTCCATTATTTCACCGTTTACCGGTGTATGGTCAACTTTAAAATCACCGGTATGAACAATGGTTCCCAATGAAGTATGGATAGCTATAGCCACTGAGTCAGGCACACTATGGGAAACCCGGATAAATTCAATCTTGAAAGGGCCTATTTGCACATTGTCACGAGGTTTTACGGTATGCAACTGGGCATTGCGATCCAAGCCGTGCTCCTTAAGCTTCCCCAATAAAAGCCCCAGTGTCAATTTGGTGCCATACACCGGGACATTTAATTGCTTTAATACATATGGCAAAGCCCCTATATGATCCTCGTGGCCGTGAGTAAGCACAATTCCCAGCACATTTTCCTTGTTTTCCAGTAAGAATGTAATATCCGGTATCACCACATCAATACCGAGCATTTCTTCTTCTGGAAACATCAATCCGCAGTCAATAACCAGGATACTTTCCCCAAATCTCACCGCCATCATGTTTTTACCAACTTCGCCCAACCCTCCCAGAGGAATTAGAGCAATCTTTGAATTTTTTGCCAAATCCACACCTCCTATCTTTTTTCAAAAAAACAACAAACAAAACTTACCGGCGAGAGAAATTAGGAGAAGGTGGGGAAATAAACCTGGAGTAAGTTATTGTTATTATATTCCATTTTTACCGGATATCCAAATCTTTTATCTTTAGCCAATAGCTGCCTGAATCAAATATATATAATTTTTCCCTGCAATACTAAATTAATACGGTAAAATATGTAAAAAAAGGAGGATAGCCCCATCCCCCTTTAACTAAATCAAATTAGCTTTTGCAAGAACTTCTTTAAGGACCTTTTTCTCAGTATCGGAAGCCTCCACTAACGGGGGCCTGGGAATGCCAACCCCATGTCCAAGCAGGTTCATGGCAACTTTTACAGGCACGGGATTAGCAGTTATAAACATGGCCTTAAACAGGGGTAAGAGTTCCAGGTGTTTCTGGGTTGCCAAAGTGGTGTTGCCTGTGTTAAAGGAATTGATCATCTGCTGCATCGCATCACCCACTAAGTGAGATGCAACACTTACCACCCCTTTGGCTCCCAAAGCCAACATCGGCAAGGTCAGGGAATCATCCCCGCTGTAAATGTAAAAATCGTCTGGTAAAAGGCTGCGTAGTTCGCTAACCTGATCTAAATTGCCGGACGCTTCCTTTATAGCGATAATATTTTGTATCTCAGCCAACCGGGCAACTGTTTCAGGCAGCATGTTAACGCCTGTACGGCCGGGCACATTATATAGCAT
>CAYUXS010000018.1:12146-14971 GCA_964448915.1 uncultured Peptococcaceae bacterium | reverse complement strand
AGATTGCGACTTTAACACAAGGTTTATTCAAAAAAACCGAAATTTCTCAGATATTTATCATTATTACGCCAGTTAGCCTTTACTTTAACAAAGAGTTCCAAGTATATTTTAGAGCCCAATAATGCCTCCATTTCTTGCCTTGCCCTTTTACCTATTTCTTTTAGCATACTGCCTTGTTTTCCGATTACAATACCTTTTTGTGAATCCCTTTCGACATAAATAATCGCCCTTACATCGACCAAATTATCCGATCGCCTTTCTATTTCTTCAACCTCCACAAGAATCGAGTGGGGTATTTCCTGGGAAGTAAGCTGGAGGGCCTTTTCCCTGATTAATTCCGCCATAATAAACTTTTCGGGCTTGTCAGTGTCCATATCATCAGGATAATACTTGGGGCCCGGCTCTAAAAAACCCAAAATCAAATCTTTAAGCCGGTCAAGATTCTCATTTTTTAAAGCCGAAACCGGTATTATTTCCTTAAAATCATATAACTTGCGGTAAACATCTATCAGAGGCAATATTTCATTTTTGGGGATTAAATCAATTTTGTTTAATACCAGGATAATTGGCGTATTAACCTTTTGAAACTGATTAATGATATATTTATCTCCCGGCCCCGGTTGCTGGGCTTCACATAAAAATAAAATCAGGTCAACTTCATCAAACGAACTAAGAGCGGATTCTACCAAGTGCTCACCCAAACGGTGCCTGGGTTTATGGATTCCGGGGGTATCTAAAAAAACTATTTGATAATTTTCGCCGGTAAGCACGGAATGAATTTTATGCCTGGTGGTTTGAGGCTTATCGGACATTATTGCAATCTTCTTACCCACCAATTTATTCATTAAGGTAGATTTACCTACATTTGTCCTGCCCACCAGGGCAACAAAACCCGATTTAAATTTCTCTTCTGTCATGGTATTATTCACCCCTACACTACCAGCTTTACCTGTTTAAGCTAAAATTAAATGGCAGCAGCTCCGATACAGTTTTTACCCTGTACAATCCTTTACTATTCCCCATATATACAGGCATTTGCAGCCCAAATTCAGCCATCACCTGCCGGCAAGCCCCACAAGGGGCACAGTATTCTTCACTGTCGGAAACAAGCGCCAATGCTTTAAATTCTCTCTCCCCTTCACTGACTGCTTTAAATAAAGCAACTCTTTCAGCACAGCAGGTTAAGCCATAAGACGCATTTTCAACATTACACCCTGTATATATTTTACCTGTCGAAGCAAGTAGTGCAGCCCCCACCCTAAAGTTTGAATAAGGGGCATAAGCACGGCTTTTAGCCCCCGCCGCGCTTTTTATCAGTTCTTCAACAACTACAGCCTCATGTTTATCCGGCATCTTACCGCTCCTTATTAATATTTTAAAAGGCCAAGGACTGCTGCAGCAACTGCCAGCATTAGCCTGATCATTAAAGATCTATGGTAAGTCCGAGGCGGTTCATGGCGGCCTCTTCTTTTTCTCTCATTACAGCCTTGTCTTCCTCTTGCAAATGGTCATAGCCCAAAAGGTGCAGTACCCCGTGAACGACAAGATAAGCCAACTCCCTTTCCAAGCCGTGACCATATTCCTTACCCTGCCTCATAGCGGCCTCCAGGGAAATGACCACATCCCCCAATAGCCTTTCCTCACCCGGATCAGGCATTGCCTGCCCTTCGTCAAGGGCAAAGGAAAGCACATCAGTTGGCTTGTCCACACCCCGGTACTGCTTATTTAGTTCGTGAATATAGGCATCGCCGGTTAATAATATGCTTACTTCGGTTCCATCCCGGCAGCCTTCCGATTCCATAACCACCAATGCAGCCTTTTCCACCAGGGATTTCAATTTAGGATCAAGAGGTTCCTCTACCATTAGGCTGCTTATTAGAATTTGCACTTCTGGACTTTCTCCTCTCCATCTCTTTAGTCAAATCCGGATATTCTACCCTTGAATGGAAAATGCCGCTGAGAACCTTTAAAAAAGCCTGGGCTATATCTTCCAGATCTCTAAAGGTCAGATCGCATTCATCCAACTGCCCGTCAAGAAGTTTTTCCCTGAGTATTTTTCTAACCAACCCCTCGATCCTTCCATGGGTTTTGTTTTGCATGGAGCGGACCGCTGCTTCTACTGAATCAGCCAACATTACAATAGCGGCTTCTTTAGTCTGGGGTTTGGGGCCTTCATATCTAAAATCGTCTTCGTTCAAATTATCATCGACACAGCATTCCAAAGCTTTGTGATAAAAGTATGTTACCAGTGATGAACCATGGTGCTGCTCGATAATTTTTATTATCGCCTGGGGAAGTTTGTATTCTTTGGCCAAATCCAAGCCGTCCCGCACATGGGCAGTTAAAATAAGCGTGCTCAGGCTGGGTGCAATTTTATCATGAGGGTTATCGCCACCAAACTGGTTTTCAATGAAAAAATACGGCCTTTTGATTTTTCCGATATCATGATAATACGCGCCAACCCGTACCAGCAGGCTCTCCCCGCCTACTGCCTCAGCCGCCGCTTCCGCCAAATTCCCGACCAAGATACTGTGGTGGTATGTGCCCGGCGCCTCAGTAAGCAGCTTTTTTAGCAGCGGGTTGCTGGGCTGGGATAATTCCAGGAGCCTAACCGGAGAAGTAATGCCAAACGCGTTCTCCAGGTAGGGCAGGGAACCGTTGGTAAGGATTGATGACAATATCCCGTTTGTAGTCCCCAGCAATAATGCCGAACCCATAACAAACAACGGGGAAGAATCGTTAATTATCCCCATAACCATAATAGCTACGACATTTGCTGCGCTAATGTATACAGCGGCTTTAAGCAAATCACCGCGCTGACTTAA
>CAYUXS010000018.1:0-12136 GCA_964448915.1 uncultured Peptococcaceae bacterium | reverse complement strand
GCACGTCCACAATAGCGGTGATGATACTTGTTGCTAAAATACTCATTATACTTACCACCAGCACTGCCAGGCGTGAATCAAGCAGTATGGTAATCAACATACCGGCTGCAGCCATAGGCACCATATAACCCATGAGCGCCCCCAGTTCCGGTGATCTGGTTAAATCAACCATAAAAAGAGCCTTAGCTATGGCTAAAACACCTATTGATATAATGCCCAGAAGGTAAAGCAGCCCGGCATTTTTGTATATCTCAGGATTTTGTTGATAGAGGTAAAACAACACCACCGACATCAGCAGAACTATCAACAATAGGTTGCCTACAACAGCCCTTAGTGGTATCCCGCCTTTAGTCAGCCCTAAAGCCTCAAGCTTTTGCATATGCTCTTGGGTTATTACTTCACCGGCACCGATTATCTTTTCCTCTTTGCGAATAGTAACCATTACAGGGGCTACAGATTCCCGGGCGGCATCACGAAGCAGCTCGGTTTTTTCAGTGTCGACAAAATTATTGGGCCGTAAAAAATGCCCCACCAAACCCTGGCCAAACTCAATATATGCATTGGAAAGGCCAAGGCCGGCAATGCTTTCATTAATAGCCGCCTTTACAGAATCTATATTATCGATGTTAACCCCATTTTTTTGGTTCATAAAGCTGTTAATCTGGTTATTTAACTCTTTTGACAACCTATCTATAGAAGATTGATCGGGTACAGCCAAAATCTTTTTTGCCTGGTTCGACAACTCAAAAGGAACTGCAGCAGATATGCTGTTGATCTTTGTTTCTTCATTCATTTCAATATCTTGCTGGATGGCGACAATCGACTGTATTACCGAGCTGATGTCTTTTTGGACATTTGCGGCTACTTCATCGTTTCTAATGTACAAAGTAGGGATATCTTCCGCAGCTTGAGCCCTTTTCTGCTCGGTGGCAATTTTATCTTCATAAACAATCGTTCGCGGGGCAAAAACATTATCCCGGGAAACCTGCCCCAACTCAAAGGTTGCTTTGCCCGGAACAACTTCTGCCGAAACAAAAAAAGTCAACACTAAAATAAACAGGACGGCAGCAATGCCCCTGCGGACTTTTCTTTTTTGAATTAAATAAGAAAAACCTTTAAGAAAATATACCCTTAACTTACTGAAAGAGGGCATTTTTAACTCCTCTGGATCAGGCCGCATTGACTTTGACTATGACAGCCTGTATTTAATATGATCAACGGCCGTTTTAAAAAACCGGAACTACCTATAAATTAAAACCATATCAACTAACCTTATTAATATCCCTTGCCTGTTTCTTCATAAGCTTTAATGATATCCTGAACCAACGGGTGCCTGACAACATCTTCCCCAGTCAACAACTGGAATGAAATATTGTTAATGCCTGCCAGTACTTTTTGGGCATGAACCAGTCCTGACGACTGTCCCCGCGGCAAATCAATCTGGGTTATATCACCGGTAATAACTGCTTTTGAACCAAACCCCAACCTGGTTAAAAACATTTTCATCTGTTCCACAGTTGTATTTTGGGCTTCATCTAAAATAATAAAGGCATCATCTAATGTCCTGCCTCTCATATAAGCCAGGGGAGCAATTTCAATTGTGTTCCTTTCCAGGTATTTTTGCGTGTTTTCAAACCCTAAAATATCATAAAGGGCGTCATATAAGGGCCTTAGATAGGGATCCACTTTTTCCTGCAGGTCCCCCGGCAGAAAACCCAATTTTTCCCCGGCTTCTACAGCCGGCCTGGTAAGTACCAATCGCTGCACTTCTTTAGCCCGTAATGCCCTGATAGCCATTACCACCGCCAAATAAGTCTTTCCGGTGCCCGCAGGCCCTATTGCAAAAACAATATCATGTTTCTTCATGGCTTCAAGGTAAAACTTTTGGCCCAATGTTTTAGGTTTAATTTGCTTACCCCTGAAAGTTACCAGTGAAATATCGGTGGACAACCTGGTTAAAGGCTCCTTGATACCTGCATTAATCGATCTTAAAGCATAATTAACCTCATGGAGAGTGAGCCTGTTGCCTGCCAAGTAATAATCCTGCAGCTCGTTAAAAACATCTTTAGCTATTGCTGCTTTATTTGGTTCGCCTATAATAACCAGCTCTTCACTGCGGACCACTACCCTGACATCCAGAGCTTTTTCAATAAAGGTTAAATGTTCGTCATTACGGCCCAGTATTTCTGCTGTTGCTCCAATGTCTTTCAGTGCAACCATAGCCTCGGTTTTTTCAGGCAATAAACAGTCCTCCCTAATTTTCCCGGTAGTTCAGGGGCCTTTCAACCCCTATATCCTCCAGGGCCTCAATATAAGCTTTAAACCTGACCAGATTGTCTGGGTTTTTTGTGACTATTTCTCTTACATGTTCATTAAGAATAATTGCTTTTGCGTCAATACCGGCTTTAGCCAAACTTAAAGCCTTCGATTTGGCCAGATTGGCTGCTTCTTCCCTGCTATACTGCTTCTTATACTTTTGTATCTCCAGGTATTTCTCAGTTACTAGTTCGACGGGTATCGTTAGATTCCTCCAGGACGGCGGCTTTTTAACAGACCTTTCAAGCCTGTAGTTTTCAAAAGGCACTTCTTGTTTACCTGATAAAATTATTTCCTTACCCCGGAATTTAATACAAACTCTCGTGAAGCTCTTCCCTGTTTCACCAGTCATATCCTGTACCAAAGGCATTTCAGCATAACCCTCATACCAGACCCGTGCCCTGACAACACCCCGGGCTTGTACATAAACCGGGGGCAGCGGCTCCAACTGCTGCGCTTCGGGATTTTCACCCGTTTCAGGATTTTCCTGCTGGACAGGAGGGATTACTCCCGATATTAAAACCTGGCCGGGGACTACGGTATCACCTTCACTAACCATTGGATTGCCGGCCAGAACAAGGACTTCTTTAATCAAGCCGGACTTTTTGGATACAATATCTGCCGGGGCAGCCGCCGGCCTTTCAATAATGGTTTTCTCGGCTATTTCAATAACAGCCCTGGTGCCATTTATATTGATGCCCACATATGAAACCTCCGGCAGCTTCTCCTTGATTAAGTTTTCAGCTTCAGATGTATCGGCCGTAAACTTAAAAGCCCCGATTTTCAGCCCGGCCTCGGCGGCAATTTTTAATATAGCTTCTTGTTCCAGCTTTTGATTGCCTTTTACATCAATAAACCAGATAAAAGAACTAAGTGTATACAGCCCAACTAGAAATACAATCAAACCAATTAGCAGCGACTTCCTTTTTTTCAGCCTGCTGATAATAAACGGCAGCCCTTCCCTGTCCTTAAACTTAAACCGGCAACCCACCTTCCTGCCAATATGCCTTAAAGGCCTGACCGCACTCAACCTGGCCTTGACCATTATCTCATGGCTGCCCAACCTTTTTATATCCCAAAGGTAGATTCCCCTGCTTGAAGCCATATTTAAAAATTTTTCAAGGTTTTGACCTTTAACAATCATGCTGACAAAACCAAAAATAAAAGAACCCAGTTTAAAAAGAAACATAACTAATCTCCTTTTCCCGGCATAGTTTGTCCATTGATTAATGCTGGAAGTTAGCAGCTCCTTGACACATATTTTTCACCGGATGAATTGAATGCTAATGATCCGGCCTTCAAGGCATATTTCATCTGGCAGGATATTTCTTAGCGTTAACCCCTCTCCTACCACAGCCACCTCATAGTCACCCACATTAACCCGGAAGTTCTCGGCGGTGTATTCAGTAATGCCCCTGTGGTTCTCTATAAAAAGCTGCATATCACCCATAATTACAATTTTTGGCAAATCCATTACTATATCGTTGGGAATCTCCAATATATCGGCCATCTGCTTTTTTATTTTTTTCTTAAAATCCTGCCAAGCCATGAAAACCCCTCCTGCAGAGAATATATGTATGATTTTGGAAAAACATTACTTTTTATTACGTTTAGTTGGTTTTATTAAAGGCACTTTCAACTGAAAATGTTATTTATTAAATTTTTAAATTTTCCAGTGGTAATATATAATGGATTTAAAAAAATAAAGGCAGGGGGGATAATATATGGAAGAGATCAAGCTAACTTCAATGACTGCTGCGTCAGGATGAGCATCTAAAATGGCTCCGGCCCAACTGTCGCAAGTTTTGCGGCAATTACCCATTATCACTGATCCCAACCTGCTGGTGGGCCCTGAAACTTCTGATGACGCAGCAGTTTACAAACTAAGTGATGAAATTGCGATCATTCAAACAGTTGACTTCTTCCCGCCTATCGTAGACGACCCATACTTATATGGCCAGATTGCGGCCGCCAACTCTTTAAGTGATATCTACGCCATGGGGGGGAAACCCCTGCTTGCACTGAATATCGTTTGTTTTCCCAGTTGCCTGCCTGCTTCAATACTTGAGCAAATCTTAAGGGGAGGGGCATCTAAAGCAGCTGAAGCGGGAGCTATAATTGCTGGGGGGCATACCATAGTAGATGATGAACCCAAATACGGGCTGGCGGTAACCGGAACAGGGCATCCGGAAAAAATTCTCTCCAACTCCGGGGCCCGCCCGGGAGATCTGCTGGTACTCACCAAGCCGTTGGGAACAGGCATAGTAAATACCGCCGTAAAAGGCGGCCTGGCTTCACAAGATACTATCCAGGCCGCCCTGGAAAATATGCTGGAATTAAACCGTAAAGCTGCTGAAACCATGCTTTTATACCCGGTTAGCGCCTGTACCGATATCACCGGGTTTGGCCTTTTGGGGCATGCAGCCGAGATGGCTTCTGCCAGTGGCGTTTCCCTTGAAATATGGGTTGAAAAAGTCCCGCTGCTTCCCGGGACCCATGAATTGGCAGCTATGGGCCTAATCCCGGCCGGGGCTTACGCCAACCGGAACCATCTTAAAGAAACGATGACTGAACAAGGAAAAATCAAGCCCGAAAGGCAATTAATACTTTGCGACCCTCAAACCTCGGGTGGTTTGCTTATCGCCATACCGGAAAACAAAGCCGGTTTAATGGCCGGCAGGATGCAGCAAGAGGGTATTAATGCCTGCATTATTGGCCGGGTTAAAGTAAAAGGATCTTTCGCCTTAGAATTAATTTAAGGAGGTTATATATGGCTGTAACCAAAATAGACTGCCGGAAAATGGCCTGCCCGCAACCTGTTATTAATACTAAAAAAGCACTTGATCAAATAGGCCAAGGGACTGTTTTAGTAATCGTGGACAATGATACGGCAAAAGAAAATGTTAAGCTGTTTGCAGAAAACAGCGGGTATAAAGTAAATGTTGAAGCAATGGAAGGAGAATACCATTTAACTATCAGCAAAGACTTTCCCGGGGAAATTACAGAAAAAATTTGGACAAGCAGTATCCAAACTTCCATTTCTTCATTGGTATACTTGATTACCAGCAATGTACTGGGGGAAGGTTCACCGGATTTGGGAGAGGTTTTAATGAAAAGCCTTATGACCACCATTAACGAAATGGAACAAGCACCGGAGGCACTTTTATTTTTAAACACCGGGGTTATGCTAACCAGCCAGGGCTCTCCGGTTATTAACCAGTTGGAATCTTTGCAATCCAAAGGAACCCAGATAATTTCCTGCGGTACCTGCTTGGAGTATTATAAGCTGAAAGACAAACTTATGGTGGGAAGAATAGGCAACATGTTTGAAATAAATGATTACCTGGTGCAATCAAACAAGGTGATTACCATAGCCTAAGCTAAGAAATGGCGGCAAATGCCGCCATTTCCTATATAACTAAACTTGTACAACTTCCTTAACTTCAGGAATTTCCTGCATTATGGTCCTTTCTATAGCCATTTTCAACGTATAAGTTGACATCGGGCAACTGCCGCAGGCACCAACCAACTTGACCTTTACAGTCCCCTCCGGTGTTACCTCAACCAACTCCACATTGCCGCCGTCCATAAGCAAGGTTGGGCGGACTTTATCTAGAACAGCTTCAACTTTTTGCTTTAGTTCCATTTTGTGTCCCTCCTTATAAAAAAAGATTTAGCATATTACTATTATGCTAATTTGTTGACCTGTGTAAACTGATTAATTTTTAATGGCAGTATAATGAAAACCGGCAGTATTATTCTACCTCTTTTATTTCATACTGACAAGGTATTCTTATTCAGGGCCGTTTATGATTATTTTAAAAATACTTTAACTAAAACCGGCTCTCCTGCAGCCTGGTACGCATCCGTTGAAGGTGCTTTTCTCAACATTATCTCAGTTTGATTGCCTACGGGAAGATCATTGTAGTTAACGATTATACCCGCCTCCGCAATACCGGATATAGCATTTTCTATTTTATTGCCGTCAATACTGACGGCCAGATCCGCACCGTTGGATAAACCCGTGTGGCTGCCTCCCAAACTGGTTAAAATAGCGTTGATTTCCTGGAAAGCCTGATTCCTGTCACGTACTTTTACTTCCACATGGACTTGATCCATACCTGCAGGTGGCATGCTAAAAGCCTGACCTGTTTCAATTGCAGCATCGCCGGCAGTTCCTGCTTCCCTTAAACGCTGGCTAAACATAGCCTCCGGCTGCTCTAAATTGCCGGCAGCCATTAACAGGGAAGATGAACGGCTGGAGTTCCTGCCGGTATCGTTGCTTTTTTGCCCATTGTTAATATTTGTGGCCATTACAACATCATTTGACTCTGCTGTTTTTTTAGATTCCACCGGAGAAGAGCCTGTTTTTAAATCAATATCAAGGGTTTGCCGGTTTTCGCCGGTAATTTCTTTTTGATGCTGCCCTACAGGTACGGGACTTTCTTTTTTAATATTACCGGTGCTCCAAAAAGGAATATCTATACCCGCTGCCGCCAACCCTACAATTAATAAAAACCCGGCGGCCACTGCAGTTATTGCCGGCCATCTCCAGAATGAAAATTTTCTTCGATGAACTCCAGTATTATCAACTTTATTCTTTTCTTTAATTATTTTTTCCATTAGATCTGCCCTAAAGCTTTTAGGAGGCTCAACGGCCGGCAGTTGATGCACCAGTTTAACAACATAATTAAGGAAATCCAGTTCGGAATTGCATTCCCGGCATTTTTGCAGGTGTTCTTTAACTTTCTCCAGCTCGGAGGGCATAAGCATACCATCAAGATATGTTGACAACAATTCTTGTACTTGTTGGCATTGCATTTTTATCCCTCCTTATCTTAATCAGAAAGACGAATTACCCTGTCGAAAAGTTCCCTGTACTTCATTACATTCTGTTTTAGATTTTGCCTGGCCCGGTTCAGCCTTGATTTTACTGTCCCCAGGTTACAGTCCAGCGCAACTGCTATCTCATCATATGTAAGCCCTTGTATTTCCCTCATTACCAATATCAGCCTTTGCTCCTCTGGCAGGTTGTTTAATTGCTGCTGCACTAAACGCTGGATCTCATCACTCTCTATGTATTCCTCCGGTGTCTGTTCTGTAGACTCCAGGTGTCGAGCATTACCGGGATTTACCACTAAATCTTCCAAGGATACGTTTTTTTTCCTTTGCTGCTTGCGCAATTCGTCCCTGCATACATTTGATACTATCTTATAAAGCCAAGTTGCAAAACTTGCATCCCCTCTGAATGAATTTAGCCCCCTATAGGCTTTGATAAAAGCTTCCTGGGCTAAATCACTGGCATCAGCATGATTGCCGGTAAACCGATAAGCAATTGTATATACCTTGCTCTCATAACGCTTAACCAGTTCATTAAAAGCATCAAGGTTTCCGGATTTACTTTGATTTACCAGTGCAGTATCATCCAGATGCAACTTGAAACCTCCTCACTATGCAATCACCATTAAGCAGTTATATCTAAGTTCGACAATTTAATCTATGTCTCCTTTATAGCATTGTTTTTAACATAAATAAATGCTTTTTTGCTAAAAACAGCAAACTTTGCTTAAATGGATTTGGGGTTATACTTGTTGACAGCGGTCAGGCGTTGCTTTATAATACCTAGTGATATATTAATTGCCGAAGTGGCGGAACTGGCAGACGCAGCGGACTCAAAATCCGCCGGGGCTCACACCCCGTATCGGTTCGACTCCGATCTTCGGCACCAGTAAAAATTTTAACTTTTAAACCCTTGGTACCAAAGGCTTATTAGTCTTTGGTATTTTGTTTTTTACATGCAAATAACACAACCCGAAATAAAAAAATAAACCCGGCAATACCGGGTTGTTTTCTTCAGCAGTAATTATACGATAAAACATCTTCCTAATTTCTTTAAGTGGATTATGGAATATAAAAAGCATCCACTAAATGAGAGTGCTTTTTGTCGATACATAATATTTATTTTTAGGTACCTGTTGGTTTAATCCGTAAAGTACGGAAATATTCGGTTCCAAACATTTCAAATGTTACTGGCCCAATCTGTGTTGACAATACATTCCCAGGTTTGACAGCTTTATCTACATTATTTATAACCCATTGTTTAGCTTTTTCAGGTTCTGCACCATCATAGGGAACAGTAGCGCAATATCCAAAATAACCTTTAGCCAAAGCATTTATTGTATCAACACTAGTGGTGCCAGCAACAATAGCAGCATCAATTAAAAAATCCACCCACTGAATATGCAGTGGTGAAGTTTCAAAAATATTGCATATCAAAGTTGCTCCAGTATCAGGATCTACAGTTTTACCACTATCTTGAGCAAGATCTTCTCCAATTCTCGGACCGCTAAACACTAAATCCCATGTATATTCTAAGTTAAGTTTAATGTCAGCAGCTTCAAGACCAGGAATTATATCAGATTTGTCTTTTTTAGTGTCGTTTGATTGTTTCTGCTGCTCCTGAGATTGTGGATATTTTTCTTTTGTTTTCTCCAGTGCTGCTTGTTGTTCAGCTTTACGCTCCGCCTCGAAACTTTCCTTAGTTGAAGGTGTGGTGACCATGCCAATAATAAACAACGCTAATGCTATGCCAGCCAATACCCCTATTTTTTTGTATGTCCAACCTTTCTTAAATAATACTCTAATAAACAGCAAGACTGCAGTTATTATAAACCTAAAACACCCAACAACCCTACAAAAGCACCCATGTAACGAACCTCCTTTAATAGTTTTTATATTCCTTTATATTTGTCGCATGGATACTTTTTCCTGTTACTTTGATAGGCCAAGGCAACAATCCAGTTTCCTTTTCAGTCGCAAATTATATTACAGGCTTTATTTGGCCACACTGACATAACAACCACAATGAATGTTTACACCCACGTTATGCCGTAACAAATGGACCTGGCAGTAGATAAAATCAACACCTTATTTAGCTAGATAAATCAACACTTTAAGCGGTCATTCCATAACACAACGCATAACAACCCGACGGAAAAAACCAAAAAAAGCGTTTCTTTTGGAAAATACAAATCCCGAAAAGCCTTGAAATTGCTGGATTTGCAGCGTTTTGTTTAAAACGGGAAATTGCATCAACAAATCCGATCTTCGACACCAGGATAAACAGGGTTGCGAGGTTTATTTATCCTCGTTACCCTTTTTTTATCATAAAATAAACAAAAACGACCCGGCAGCAGAATCAAGTCCGGATCGTCCTTATTCGATGAACGTGCATAACAGTATTATTAAGGTTTTTGAATTTCTATTGAGCAAAGCTTCTCCAATGGAATTATTATGGCTTTTAATAATTGTTTATCAACAATTTTCCCACAGCAAAAAACTCTTAATACCAAGGATTCACATTGAGCTGGAAGCAGTATTATGGAGTCACAGGCAATGAATAACTTAAAGCCATTTGTAACTTTTTTGCAGCAATCCCCACACTCAAACTCAATGCCGATCCTGTGGCTGCTGTCACAAATGCTGTCAACTATGGACTCCAGTCCGCCATCTTCCTTTGAATGCTTTGGCAGCCTGGCCTCTACATCTTTCGCCTCTTCCATCACTTCATTTATATATTCAATTGTTCTTTCAACTGTATCATTAGCTTTAACTTCGTCCTGCATAATAAACCTCCTTAATTTTTCTTCTTTATATTATGGTTTCTAAAGCATAATTGTTACTTAACAGGAAATAAGCAACAAAAAACCCCGGCAACAACCCGGGGCTTTTTGCTTTAACTTGAAGTTATTAATATCTTTTTTGCCTGGAACCAAAAAATGGTGGAGCAATAATATGGTAATAAGCAATAACCTGAAAGGGGTATGGCTTTGAACGGGATAAAAAATGAAATCCTGCAGGAATCAATGCGGATTAAAGAATCCAGCCTTTATTTGGCAAAAAAACATTACCAGACAGCCCAGCATTGGACCAATATATATTATGGTGTTGGCATTCCAACCACTGTAATAGCTGCAATTACTAGTGCATTTGCTTTATCGGATTATCAATTTATCGCCGGAGGGCTGGCAGTAATAATATCTATTATGACCGCCCTGACAACATTCCTTAACCCAAGCGGCAAGGCAAATTCCCATTATAACGCAATGAATAATTACAAAGCATTGGCTGATGATATTTCAGTTTTCATTAACGTTGATTCAATAATAGAAGACTCAGAAAAAATCCTGACCTATAAATTACGCGAGTTTGACTTAAAATACCGTGATCTCAATATAAACAGCCCGATTATTCCCAATTACATCAATAAAAAGAATGAAAAGGAAAACAACTCATATCCCTGCCATATTGAGGACAAGTGCAATTGATTTTCTAAACCGGTTGTATTTACAAAAAAAGGGTGTTGATATACAAAAGACAATCACCCTTTAATCTATTGCTTTTTAGTTGGTTATAGGCTTAACCTGAACAATTGGCATTAATCTAATTTAGGGTAAAAGATCTCTAATATAAGCTACCGAATCGATTAAAAAGTCCGGCTTGACCGCGGAGCTTTCCACCGCCTCATCTGTGTACTTCCCTGTTTTAACCATTATCGAGGTTGCTCCAATACCTTTGGCCCCCCCTACATCCACATTAATATCATCACCAACCATAACCATTTCTTCCGCTGTTATTTTAAGGCTGTCCAAGGCTATCTTAAAGAAGCTTGCCTGTGGTTTCCCCAATAACTCACTTTGTTTTCCTGTAGCATACTCAAACATTGCAACAAAAGCACCTGTGTCAATATGTACGCCGTCTTCCAAATAGAATAATTTGCCTTTGCTGGTGCAAATTATTTTTGCGCCGTTATGTATCATTCTAAATACCTTGTCAATTTCAGAATATGATACTTTATCCCTAAAATCGCCTATTACCACATAATCAGGCTCATCACTTATATTTAATCCCGTTAAAACCTTGGCAACTTTATCAGTTACCAGGCAATAACACTTTAAATCCGGGTTTTGTGTAAAAAAATTCCTAACTGCTGTTACCGGTGTAAAGATTTCACTTAAATTTGCTTCTATGCCGTTGTTTTTCATTCTTTCAAGAATCCCGCTTTCAGGTATTGAGTCTGTGTTTGTCAGAAACCTCAGATGATATCCCTTGCTGCGAAGTTCTTGAATCATGTCAGCGGCGCCTGGAATTTGGCTGCCTTTAAAATATAAAGTCCCATCCAAATCAAAGAAGAAGGCTTTAATTTTTTCAGGTAGTTTTTGCATTTCCATTATCCTTTCTTAAGTTTTTAATAAAATTATATATCAACCGTTTTCCAACGTCCATAAACCGCTCTGCTTACATATAGCGTATAAATATGCCAAAAACACATTTATGGAAGGGCTGCCTTTGGGCAGCCCTTCCTTTATTTCTACCTGTTAAAATTTTTATCCCAAAGCAGCAGCATTTCCCTAATCACCTTTGCAGCCAATAGGGCCGTACGGCCCGATACATCATATACAGGGTTAACTTCATTTAAATCAAAACCCACAATATTTAAATCCCCGGTTAGATAAAGCGCTTCCAATAACTCAGCACTGGAACAGCCACAAACTTCAGGCGCTCCGGTACCCGGTGCAAAAGCGGGATCCACCACATCAATATCCAAAGTGATATAAACAGGCCTGCCTTTTAAAGACGGCAATATTTCCTTCATGGGTGCCAAAACTTCATCCAGGTAAATATGTGTGTTATCTCTACCGTATTCAATTTCTTCTCTGATACATGACCTTATGCCCACCTGGTATAAATTGCCTTTACCCACTATCTCGCTTACCCTGCGCATGACTGTGGCATGAGAAAATTTTTCTCCCAAATAATC
>CAYUXS010000017.1:0-15286 GCA_964448915.1 uncultured Peptococcaceae bacterium | reverse complement strand
CTGCTTCTTTTGTTTCATTGTTAACATCCAATGTAATAATAGTTTTCCCTGATAATGTCTTTTAATATGTAGTCTTTCCATTTTTCTAAAATCAAATCTGCCAGTATTTTGGCAATATAATGCTTACATATATTTATGGCTTCTTTTTCCGAGCAGCACTTATTTAAGCCCTCGCTTAGCTTGCAGGATAAAAATACATATTTGCCGGCAGATTTTTCTTTTATACTAAATTTAAGCCCTTGATTTTCAAGAACTTTTAACTCATAGGCCAGCCTGTTTTTAACCACATCTATATGGTTGGAAGCCCCGATGGATACTTGTTGCAACGGTGCCTCTCACTCCTTTAAAATCGAGTATTTCATTATATGTGGACATAAGAAAAGGTATACAAATAATATCTGTAAAAGTATAAACAAAAACACACAAGTAAATGCCTTGAAAATTTTTTGCACTTTCCTAGATCATGGGAATAATAAAAAAAGCGAATATTAAATTCGCTTTAAGGAAGTGGATCTGATTTTGAAAAAAAGTTTAACAAATTTACAGAATATATAAACAATGGCGTTTTTTATTTATATGTATTGAAAATATGTTAAGATAATGTTAAAATTAAAACTGTAATTGACATTTGTTTCACAAATTAATTATTTATGACATTAAGTTTATAACCCACCTCTCCTTTCCCACACCCCGCAAAGGGGCTTTTTTTTATACCACATTAAATTCCCGGCACCGCAATTTCGTCCCGGTCTAATTTAAGCCTAATTTCCTTTATTTGGCTGCGAAGCTCAATATCATCCCCTGCAGCCCTTTCTATCTGTCTAAGTAAATCTATTTCACGCCTGATTATAGAGAAAATATCCCCTTCCTGGAGGTTTGTCATATTCATCAGTTCTTCAAAAGTTGCCCCTTCATACCAGGCATAAGCCAAGGCTCCGGGTAACGAAGACCATACGCACATATTTTCCGGAACTCCGCTGCGCAATAGTGTTTTCCGCAGTTTCTCAACTTCCGTCAAATTAAATGGGCCTGGGACCACATAATCATCCCGGCCTGGAATATAATCCACCCCTGCCAAGATAGCAGCAACCAAAGAAGGTTGGACGTCCCTTATAAAGCCGTTGAATACCAATTCGGTAACCAGAATTTCCTGAACATGAAGATGTAAACAAAACAGCCCCCTGGGCAGAAGATTCCTTCCTTCAACATAGGATAAATCTTCAAGAAGATCCCAAACGCGGTTAAAATCTCTTTCATAATCCTTTGATTGATTGCCTAATGCCCTAAGCCTACGTTCCAGTTTACTTCTTCTCTCAAGTAAACTGTTAATTTTCTTTCTGGCTTGAGTGCATGGGCGATGATGGCATTTTTTTTGAGTTGTTTTCAGCAGGTTTCGGATCTCAGCCCTGCGTTCCTTGCTGTTTGACTTATATCGCTTATTTCTTCGAGAAAGGGCCCTTAATTCTTTTTTTAGGTCCGACCTAAACATGTAACAAGGCGCTGTATCAACATGCTCACAGAATGTTTGACGAAGTGCGTCAAGCTTGTCCTGTATATCTTCAAGTTCCTTCTTTATCCTTCTTTCTTCCTGATTGTTTTGGTATACGGCCAGGTTTTGATTTAACAATCGATTTATTTCTTCATCTGTTTTCCAAAAAAGCAAACTTAACACTGTATTGGGGGAAATAATCAAACGTCCTCTTACCGGTTCAACCTGACTTTCATCATAAAAACCGGTTTGTTCAGGAAAACGATTATCAATCCGCACAAAAACCTTGCCAACAGGATCATAGCCTCTCCTGCCTGCCCGGCCGGCCATCTGGAAGAATTCCCTATTCATCAGTTCCCTGAATTCCCGTCCGTCCCATTTCCTGCAAGTGTCAAAAACCGTTGCCGCAGCAGGAAAGTTTACACCCACCGCAAAGGTTTCGGTACAAAACAATACAAAAATAAGCCTCTTTTCATAGAGCCTTTCAACCAATTCTTTTAAAGCCGGGGATAAGCCTGCGTGGTGATAAGCAATACCCTGGCCAAGCATTATTTTTAGTTTGCTCCTTCTGGGACCAAACAAACCGGGCTGCACAGCCTCCGCCTCAGCGATGATGCTTTTTACTTTAGCTTTTTCATTGGGATAAAGAAAATTCCATTCCTTGCTTAATTCGTCTGCCAAAAACTCAGTTTTTCCCCTGCTAAAAGTAAAATACAGCACCGGGAGATGTTCTTGTATGGTATTAACAACCTCTGAACAAGAAGGGCTGCTGCTGGATATCGCCATTTAAAAATCGCCACCGTTAAACTGCGTTTTATAATCATACCAACGGCCCTGGCGTTTTTCCATTCGCCTTTTTACTTCTATTCGTGCCTCTTTTTCATTTAAAATTTTGCCTTCAGGCGAAATCCAGTTAAGTTCCAGCGGTACTGCCCTGTTTTCCTCGACAATTACCTTTACAGGCTGCCGCCTGACTTCAGCCATCCAGGAAGCCAATTCTTGAACATTTGGTACAGTAGCAGACAAGCCCAATATTTTAATATGAGGCGGGGCAAAAATTATACTCTCTTCCCAGGCCGTACCCCTTTCGAAATCATCTAGGTAATGAAGCTCATCAAATATTACGTGTGTTATATTACTTAACATCTCTGGGTTTGCAAAGCACCAGTTTCTAAATATTTCAGTGGTCATAACCAGCAACAATGCCCCTTCATTAACCGAAACATCCCCTGTTATCAAACCCACTTTTTCCTTGCCATACAATGCTGAAAAATCCCGGTATTTTTGGTTTGACAGTGCTTTGATAGGCGATGTGTAGACTACCCCTTTATTGCCGGCCAAAACCTTTTCAATCAGCTTCTCCGCTATCATCGTTTTTCCCGTGCCGGTAGGAGCAGCTACCAAAGTATTTTCCCCTTGCAAAAGTGATTTAATTGCTTTCCTTTGAAAAGGGTCAAGGGTTATGTCTACTTCAACAACCTTGTCACCTGTACGTCTCAGGGGCCTTTTCTTAGCTTTAAGATTCGACAATCTTTTGCTTCCTCCTGATTTCTTCTTACACATTATGATATTTATACTATTTTATAGGATTTTTATCAATAAAAGATTCTATCCTCCAATAAAAGCATTTAAATTAAATTAAATTTAAAATAATGATTTAGAAAATTCTATTTGCATTATATAATAGATATAAGATGAGTAACGGACATCCTTAACTATAATTTAAAAGGAGGAGATGACCGTTGTACCAGGCAAACCGTCAAACTGACTACCGGGTAAATTTTAACAACAATGTTAATCTGAGTGTTGAAATCAAGTGCTGCGGCAAACACATTGGGGAAATTAAGTTTAAAAACGGAGAAGAAAAGAAATGCCCAGTTTGTGGGAGAAGGCACCAGCTTAGACTTGATTACAACCACTTTCACATGAGCCAGTATTTACCCGAATGACGGTTGTACTTTAAGTAGTGCTATTAACGAAATTACCAAACCAATAAAAATAGAATAAATACCAGCATCTGCCGGCTCACTGGCAGATGTTTTCATATTACCTGCCGGAGCACCCTAAGGAAGTTTCCTCCCATAATTTTTTCCACTTCAGAGCAAGAAAAACCCCTTTTTAACAAACCTTCAGTTATTAAAGGCATGCTTGTTACGTCTACCATACCTGAAACTACTTGATCGATGCCGTCAAAATCAGAGCCGATTCCAATGCAATCTGTACCGGCGATACCCGCTATGTGTTCTACGTGTTTAAACCAGTATTCCAGGGATGGTTGTTCTTTATTTACAAAATCCGGGTAAAAACAAAGCCCTATTACTCCCCCGCAGTCTGATATGGCTTTTACTTGTTGATCGTCTAAATTCCTTGGATGCTCACATAACTCCTTACAATTGGAGTGCGATGCAATTACCGGCTTAACGGTTTCATCCAGCACATCCCAAAAACCCCTGGGTGCCAAATGAGAAACATCAATCAACATACCTAAACGATTCATTTCTCTAACCACTTCTTTGCCAAAAACCGTTAATCCACCACCGGTTCCTGTTTCCAGGGCACCGTCTGCCAGTTCATTTCTATGGTTCCAAGTAAGGGTCATTGCCCTTACCCCCAGATGATAAAAAACCCTTAACACCTCCAACCTTCCGGCCAAGGCTTCTCCCCCTTCCACAGTCAACAGAGAAGCAACTTTACCCTGTGAAAACAACCTTTCTATATCGGAATAGCCATACACCGGCCCCATTAAATCACTGTTTTCCTGTATTTCGGTAAAATATATATCGAAAACTTCCAAGGCCCGGGCCAGGGGGTTATCTCTATATTCGGGGCTGATAAAAGCGGCAAAAAACTGTAAATTAACGCCTCCTTCAATAAGGCGAGGCAAATCCACATGCCCGCTGTCACTCTTTAAACCCAGTTTACGGCTTTGTTTTTCCAGTGCCGTAAGGGTATCACAGTGGGCATCAACTACCGGAATTTTATAATGAAAACTTGAAAAATTTTTTTCTTCTCTCAAAAATATCACCCCACATAAGTTATATGCCCGGCGCTTAAATTTAAAAACGGTGGTTGACAAAGGTTATCAACCACCGCCGGAATACTTGCTCTTCATATTATGGGGCACCGAGAACAACCGGCTAACGGCAATTTAAACCTATTGCTACTGCTCCGCAATCATTGTTGCATCGGGAGCAATTGGCCCGGTTAAATCAAGATGGCCGGCCAGGCTCTCTATATGTTGGCCTTCTATTAGGAACTGAACCTTTTCAATCCCTTCAAGTTCTGCCAATGTATTTACAATCGAGTACACTGTTATTGTTTCACCGGCTGACCCGCCCCAGTGGTTGGACTGGAATTCATTGTTGAAATTTACCTGTGCAATTCCATCTTTTATTTCTAAGGATAACAATTCGCTTCCATCAGGAATAGTCCTTGACAGCCCTGTTTTTTGCGGCCCTTTAATTAATTCATTAACCGCTATTTCGGGCAGGGAAACATCACCGGTTACTACTTCCCTTTCTTCAGGTATCAATTTATCTGCCTGGCTGTCAGAAAAATACAGGGTGATTTTGGTACGGTTTTCCTGCTGGTTTGAATTTAAATTTGGCTCTTCCTGTTGGTTGCCACCGGTGCAACCCGAACTGGAAACAACAGATATGACCAATATGGCACACACCAATAAAAGCAGTATCCTGCTCAAAGACCTTCTTTTGGTTAAAAATATTTTCAATTGCATAACCTCCCGGAAGTAAATATACAACCTTAAAAATAATTATCAATACAATTGTTAATTCCAATACTAACATGTTATAGCATTTAATGCTATTTATTTCAATAAGTAATTGATTAAATTATCCAGCATTGCGGCACTTTCAGCCCGGGTAGCTTTATCATCAGGCCTAAATTTCTTCTCACTGTCACCTTTCATAATACCGGCCGCAAAAACTGAGCTAACTTGGCTTTGTGCCCAATATGGAATTGTTTTACCATCAACAAAGACTTGAGTAGCTTTAATATTCTCAGATTCAGGCAGGGACAATGCATTGGCTATCATTACTGCCATTTCAGCCCTGGTTACCTGTTTGTCAGGACGGAAGGTGTTATCCTCATAACCTGAAACGATCCCTCTCTTATAAGCTGCCAATACATAACCCTGAGCCCAGCTTGGAATATTACCATTATCCTTAAAATCAGCCTTTCCTTGCATAGACTGCCAACCCATAGCTTTACTTAATAGGACTACAAATTCTGAGCGGTTAATTTTCCTGTCGGGTTCAAACTTATTGCCGGGGTAACCGCTTATTACACCTGCAGTTGCCAGCTTTGACACTGCATCCAAGGACCAATGCCCTTTCATATCTATAAAACTCACCGGAGAGGCCTTATCTACAACCAAAGCAATATTGGCTATTTCCCATAAACTTCCCACTACAATTTTATTTTCCTTATCATACCTGGACGGGACCTGCTGCCATTTACCATCCAAGAGCTGGAGGATTACCGGGTTGCCTGAAACATCTTCTTTAAACTCCCACCTTAAATCAGCGTGTTCATTAAGGCTATGGGTTTCTTCCCCGGTATTTAAGTTTATGACAGAAATTACACTGTACCTATCCGGGACTACTGTCAACCCTTCTTCAACACTGGCAGTAATTTTCACATTTTTATCGAAAGCGCCAGCCGGTAATTTCAAGCTCATTTCATCAAGAGTCAATGTTGCCGGCTTACCTGGAACAAAATTTACAGTAGACACACCTTTTAAGCTTATCTTAACAGGTACTGTTACAGAGTAATCACCCATAACAATTTTAATCTCGCCCTCTCCAGGCTCTTGGGATGCCTCGAAAAGGCCATTCTTGAAACTGCCAATTCCGGGGGTTACTGTATAAGTATAATTATTTGCATTCAGCAGGTATTCTATATCATTATTGTCTATTGCTATAACCTTTAATTCTGCCGTTTGCCCAGGTTCTAGGCTGAGCGAAGCGGGAGTAGCCGTAATTTTCTTTAAATCACCGGAACCCAGTATCCTAATAGTTTTTGATGTCTTTATTCCATTTAAGTTGGCAGTAATAGTTGTCAGCCCGGTATAAGCCGAAGTAAAAACACGATCTTTTATTGAGCCTGGCCCGGATTCTATAGTAAATACAGCATTATCCGGCACAACCGGGTAAGGGTTGTAATAAGAATCATAACCCTTTAAACCAACTTCAATAACATCACCTGGAAACATCTGGTTAGGGCAGCTGATTCTTATACCTATTAACTCACCGGGAGGAGCTGTTGAGAAAAAGCCAATCCCTGTAGGGACAGATCTTTGGCTTGTTCCCGAAGGCCGGTTCACCAATACCGCCCGCTCATCTCCCAAAGGCCTGGCCGCCAATGTAGACGATCCGCCCCCATCGAGGTTTAAAGCGCGTTCGACACCCATGCCCTCCATATAATTTGCCAACTCATTTAAAGTCATTCCCCTGCTTAACGGGCTTTTTTCTACTACCACCACGTAAAAAAACCTTTTATTCCCTGAATACCCTACCGCTGTCCGGGCATTCACACCATTTATATCACTGGGAAAGCTTTTCAATGCCTGCCCGTTATCAACCAGGAAAGTCCAGCCACCTGTTCCTGTATATATATCATTGGGTGAAATTTTATAATCTACAATTAATTCGTCCCCGACATTTATATTTTCTTTTATGTAATTGGCACCCTCACCTCTGCCGGCAAGTACATATCCATCCACCGGGATAGGTTTCCCCGGAGCGTTTTCCAATATTTCGGTTACAATACCGCCGGATACAAAAACCTCAACCACATTATCACTTTCACTGGTTTTTCCCCTGCTGTTATTGCCCCAATAGCTGTTATACATCAAGATTGTATTATCGTGGGATGATTGCCCCCCCGATTGATAATAAAAGGGTTTATTTACCCCGGAAATTGCAAACACAGCGCCGTTTGGAGCCGTCACAGTGCCTTGAAAATCAAAAACTTGGATTACCGGTGTGCCGTCTTTGGTAATAGCCCAACCACCCATGTCACTTCTTAGCGGAGGGCTTGTTACCATCTCACCATTCTTAAAGGTCATACCAATCGGCCTGCCGCTCTCAGACATTTGAAAAAAATCTGCATTAACCGCAGCTACTGCACCATTATTAACTGCCATTTTAGTGACCGTAGAATTTTTTTCCATGCTGTTGCCGGAACCAAGAAGTGTATCTACTTTCAAGTATTTATTGGACAAGTCTGCCCTTAATATATAAATCAAGACCTGCTGCCCGTTAATTAAACCTTCTCTTTTTTCCAAAATTAGCCCGTCTGTAACCGGTGTTATTTCCAATACTTTTTCATTTGTCAGCCCGGCTGAGGCGAATCCGGGAAATAGCATCACGAGCGTCAAAAGCACTGTTAAAATAAAAATCCTTCTGGTCAACTTTTTAGTAAACAACAGGTGTTTTAACATTTTGCGTCTCCTTACATTGATATTTTCTCTAAAGGTTTAGACGCCTTAATAATTTATAAGTTCCCCCCTTTTCTTAAAAAAATAAAAAGCAACGCCGATAAACGACGTTGCCCGGATATAAACCCTGTAGGTTGCAAAGTATTCATTCATAAGTAACTCGCTTATTTTTATCTGGGCTCAACTATTAGTTTAATAGCTGTCCTTTCTTCCCCCTCAATCATAATGTCGGTGAATGCCGGTATACAGATGAGGTCCACCCCGCTTGGCGCAACAAACCCCCTGGCAATAGCCACTGCCTTAACAGCTTGGTTCAGGGCGCCGGCACCGATTGCTTGAACCTCTGCACAGCCCCGTTCCCTAATTACCCCGGCTAAGGCCCCTGCTACAGAATTTGGATTAGATTTGGCTGAAACCTTTAATACATCCACTGTGGTTACCTCCTCCTGCTACAATAAATTAGTTTTTATCCTGATAGCATTTATATTCTATAGTACTCCTGATAATTCCTTTTATTTAAAACTAAATGTAAATACCTTACAGTTTTGGCTATTCATAATTCTGTATTCTTTCAATGCTTGTGGCCAATCCGGAATTTTCATCAATATCTATTAATACTGCATTGAATTGGTACAAACCTTCAGGCACCTCAAAACGCCTGGGCATTTGCGTTAAGAACCTCTCGATGACTGTTTCCTTTTTAACGCCTATGACCGAATCCCTGGGACCTGTCATGCCTACATCGGTAATATAAGCTGTGCCGCCCGGGAGGATTCTTTCGTCCGCAGTTTGGACATGAGTATGAGTACCACAAACTGCCGATACCCTTCCGTTCAAAAACCAGCCCATAGCCACTTTTTCCGAAGTTGCTTCGGCATGGAAGTCTACCAAAATCAAATTAGTTTTATCTTTCATATCACTCAGGATTTCGTCAACTTTTCTAAAAGGGCAATCTAATTCCTGTAAAAAAACTCTCCCTGAAGCATTTATTACACCCACGTTAATACCGGATTTGGTTTTAAATATTATTGAACCACTGCCCGGTGTGCCGGGAGGGTAATTGGCAGGTCTTATTATCCGGTTTTCTTGGTCTATGTAAGAAAATATCTCTTTTTGGTTCCAAACATGGTTGCCCATTGTAATTACATCCACACCACAGGAAAAAAGCTCCCTGGCAATTTCCCTGGTAATACCGTTGCCTCCTGCCGCGTTTTCACCGTTGGCAATTACTGCATCAATCAAAAATTGATTTATCAAACCAGGCAGGTTATCTTTTACCGCCCGCCTTCCGGACCTGCCGACAATATCTCCAATCATTAACAACCGCACTGCAAGCACCTCTCTACTTGTTAAATACCAAGACTCTTCCCTCTTCCCTAAAGGCAAAAAGCTTTTTATCAACCGTGCAATCTTTTACTATTTCCAACATATGATCAATTATTTCTTCCTGCAGGATAATGTCTTCTTCATAAACATTGCCATTGTCATCCTGCACTAAACTGTTTTTAAAATTCTGCCAGAAAAGAGTAATAATCAAATCTATTTCTTCTCTAACCAGGGTTTCCACATCTCTTCTAATTTCAATCATAGTATAATTGTCAAAATGCTGGTATCTGACTACGCTAAGCTTTACAGGCTTACCCCGGAGCTTATGGAACACCTCAATAGAGTCTGTCATTTGTTTCTCAAATAAAGCCATTTCATCGTCACACATGGTTTTTGCAACAAAAAACTTAAACTTGATAACCTGCTGATCCGGTTCAAAATTAATTGAGGCTACCTCGGGATAACGGACCAGCAATGAGATTAGCAAACCCACACCATCAGTAACCTGTTCTTTTCTTTTATACATCAATCCCAAAAAAAGTCATCCTCCTAAGATGCAGATAACTAATGTTTCTTTTTTAACTTTGGTATTCCTGCATAAACAAAGAGGCAGGTTAAGTAAAATTTTTTACCATATGTTTTTTCAATGATCTTTTTCCAGCCTAAATCAAAAGGGGCTATCCTGGCGAATAACCCCTTTTTCCTTTGGTTATGAAGGTTTTTTCTATTTTGCGTAATCCACTACCCGGGTTTCTCTAATAACAGTTACCTTAATCTGCCCCGGATAGTCCAGCTCATTTTCGATTTTTTTGGCAACTTCCCTAACCAATCTAATTGAACCAAGATCATCTATTTTATCAGGTTTAACCATTATGCGAATTTCCCGGCCTGCCTGTATGGCATATGACTTCTCCACACCCTCAAAGGTGCTGGCAATTTCTTCCAAAGTCTGTAACCGGCGAATATAGTTTTCTAAAGTTTCCCTGCGGGCCCCCGGCCTGGCTGCTGAAATTGCATCTGCAGCTTGAACCAATACCGCTTCTACTGTTTTTGGCTCTTCATCACCGTGATGAGAGGCAATTATATGAATTACCTCGGGGTGCTCCCGGTATTTATTGGCCAGGTCTACTCCAATGGTGACGTGCGGGCCTTCAACCTCATGATCAACCGCTTTTCCAATGTCATGCAAAAGCCCGCCTCGTTTTGCCAGCTGTACGTCCGCACCCAGCTCCGCTGCCATTAGCCCTGCCAAATGGGAAACCTCTGTAGAATGTTTTAAAACATTTTGACCATAGCTGGTACGGTAATTCAACCTGCCAAGCAAATTAATTAGTTCCGGGTGCAACCCGTGCACACCTGTTTCAAAAGTCGCCTGCTCCCCGGCTTCACGTATTTGAATTTCAACTTCCTTTTTGGACTTCTCAACTATCTCCTCAATACGTGCCGGGTGGATCCTGCCGTCAACTATCAATTTCTCCAAGCTAATCCTGGCAATTTCCCGCCTTATTGGATCAAAACCCGATAAAATAACTGCTTCCGGGGTATCATCAATAATTAAATCTATTCCGGTAAGCGTTTCAAAAGCTCGAATATTTCTACCCTCACGGCCAATTATACGGCCTTTCATTTCATCGCTGGGCAAGGGTATAACGGCTACCGTTGTTTCAGCGACATGATCGGCGGCACACCTTTGTATTGCCAGTGAAATAATCTCCCTGGCTCTTCTTTCTCCTTCCTCTTTAGCCCTTTCCTCAATATCTTTGATCATTTTGGCAGATTCGTGTTGAATCTCTTTTTCAATATCTTTAAGCAGGATATGCCGGGCTTCCTCCGAGGACAATCCGGAGATCCTTTCCAGTTCAGCCACCTGTTTTTTATAAACTTCCTTTAGATCAAGTTTAATTTTATCAACTTCAGATTCCTTAATATTTAAAGCTTCTTCTTTTTTCTCAATAGCTTCGATTTTTCGATCCAAGCTTTCTTCTTTTTGAATTAAGCGGCGTTCAGTACGCAGTAGTTCCAAGCGTCGCTCTTTATTTTCCTTTTCAACTTCGTTTCTTAATTTTATGCTTTCTTCTTTAGCTTCCAGTAAAATTTCTCTTTTTTTGGCTTGAGATGATTTTTCAGCTTCTTCAATAATCTTTTTTGCTTGCTCTTCTGCTGATATGATTTTAGCTTCGGCTATTGATTTTCTCAGAAGATATCCTATTATTCCAGTTATTAGTGAAACTGTAATAACAGTAATAATTACATATTGTATTTCCAATATTTCACCCCCTGTTATTAAAAATATATCAAAATCGATTTTATAAATAAAAAACCGAGATTATCTCGGCAGAAAATAAAAAAAGATCTCCTTTAACTTGTCCGCAACGAGGAGGAGCATAATAAAACCTGAATATTAAACTCCAGCAAGTATCCTTGCTAACCACATTACAGCCAGGACTTGAAAATTCTATTTAAATATCAAAAATATATATTCAAACCCACAAGTTGTAGAAATCTAATTCTATTTTCTCCCACAAATAATTTTAACATTTTAAAATGTTTACTGTCAAGATTATCTACATCCTGCCTGGTTTCTAGGTAATTACAAACCCTTTCCACCGTGTCATGACAAAATCCCCTATTTTTTAAATAGGAGACTATTCCCGTCATAGATTTTTCCGTTAGATTGATTTTTTTTGATACCAAAGATAAAGCTGCTTGATATTCAAAATCATGGCCAGCCTCATCTAATGCATTTTCAATTATTGAATTCTCTATGCCTAAATTTTTAAGCTTACCCCATATTTTTGCTTTTGAGTAAAACTTGTTATTGGCAATAAAACGTTTGACATATTTTCGATCATTTATTAAATCATATTCTCGCAGGTTCTCAATAACTTCATTGATAATACCAGGCTCAAAACCTTTTTCCTGCAACTTTTTGCTTATTTCATATTCTGTCCTGTCCCTGTATGTCAGCAGCCTGTATGCGGCTTGACAGGCTTTCTTATATTGTTCATCATGCATTTTGTTTTTCTGTAACCCCATCTTCCTCTTTGGCAGCCTCGTCTGGCTGTACCACAGGGGAAAGATTATAATGTTGAAGGATTTTGTTTTCAACCTCTTTCAATATATCCTGGCGGGTTTTAAGCAATTCCTTAACATTTTCCCTACCCTGGCCCAACCGTTCATCGCCATAAGAAAACCATGTCCCGCTCTTATTAATAATGTTAAGTTCGGTCGCCAAATCCAAAAGGGTGCCCTCTTTAGAAATCCCCTCGCCAAACATGATATCGAATTCGGCTTGCTTAAACGGTGGGGCAACTTTATTCTTAACCACTTTGACCCTGGTACGGTTGCCAATTGTGTCGTTCCCCTGCTTCAATGAATCAACCTTGCGGACCTCAAGCCTGACAGATGCGTAAAATTTAAGTGCACGCCCGCCCGGGGTTGTTTCAGGGTTGCCAAACATAATTCCTACTTTTTCCCTTAATTGATTAATGAAAATAACTACCGTACTGGACTTGCTGGTAATACCGGTAAGCTTTCTCAATGCCTGTGACATCAACCTGGCTTGCAGGCCAACGTGCGAATCACCCATCTCCCCGTCAATCTCAGCTTTGGGGACCAGAGCTGCCACAGAGTCTACAACCACTATATCAACAGCACCGCTTCTAACCAGGTGTTCACATATTTCAAGGGCTTGTTCGCCTGTGTCCGGCTGTGCCACCAGTAAATTATCGATATCCACTCCGATTTTTTTGGCATAATTGGGATCAAGGGCATGCTCGGCATCTATAAAGGCAGCCACGCCATCCCGCTTTTGGGCTTCTGCAATAATATGCAAGGCTACCGTGGTTTTACCGGAAGATTCCGGGCCAAATATTTCTATAACCCTTCCCCTGGGAACCCCGCCAAGACCTAGAGCTATATCCAATGAAATGGCACCGGTAGGGATAGTTTCTATGTTTAACTTAGCTGCAGAGTCACCCAGCTTCATTACCGCACCTTTGCCAAACTGCCTTTCGATCTGGGCAAGGGCGGTATCCAACGCCTTGGTTTTATCAATTATAGCCATATTAAAATTTGCCCCCTAATATTAATTGTACCGGTTTTATGCAAGCAATTATCAAACTGATACCAGTAATTACTGTTAGCATTATTGTATTAATTACTTAACAGTTAGTCCACTCCTTTTTAAACATGGTTTAAGAGCAATTAAACTATATACACACTGCCTTGGCAAAGTTTCCCGGGAAAGTACCCGTCTTCCATACGTCACTGCCTTGACCGGGCAGGTTCAATGCTAATTCTACGCCCTTTTACAGTTTGTTTATCCAGATAACCTATAACGCAGCTTTCCCAGTCTTCAGGCACCTCCAAGAAAGTAAACCGGTCATATATTTGGATGTCACCGATTAAGCCGGAAGGAATTCCTGTTTCATCGGAAATTAATTTAACCATTTCAGCAGGTTTAATATTATCCAACCTTCCAATAGTGATAAAAAGCCTGACCATTCCCGGTTTGGCACCGGTATTTTTAAAAGTGGATTTATCATCGCTATAACTGTCATAATTGCTTAAATCCGTTGGTTCATACATTTTCAGCAATGCAGCGGCAATATCCACGGGATCATAATCATCCAGCAAAGGATCAATTAACGTCCTGTAATATCCTAATTTGCCTTCTTCGATTACCATATGAATTCTATCTTTCAGCACTTCTTTTTGTTTCTCCACCAAGTCAGCGGGGCTGGGAAGGCGCTCCCTGCGTATCTTGGTCTTGGTTGTTTTTTCTATTAGCCTTAGCTGCGGGTAATCCCGGGGCGTGATTAAGGTAATAGCCATTCCTTCTTTACCTGCCCTGCCCGTACGGCCAATGCGGTGGACATAAAATTCCACATCCTGTGGCAGGTCATAGTTAATGACATGTGAAATATTTTCAATATCCAAGCCCCTTGCCGCCACGTCGGTAGCCACCAGAAATTCCACCTGGTTATTCCTAAAACGCCTCATTACCTGATTCCTCTGGTATTGGCTTAAATCACCGTGGAGGCCTGCCACAGGAAAAGCCCTCGCCTCCATTTTTGCCACAAGTTCGTCTACACCTCTTTTAGTCCGGCAAAAAATTATTGCTTTTGAGATATCCATAACATCCAACAGCCTGGTCAAGGTTTCGACCTTATGATGTTCTTTCGTTTCATAGTAAACCTGGTCAATTTGTGGCACAGTAATATTATCGCGGCTTACGGTAATATATTCAGGATTTTTAAGATACCGGCCGGTTAATTCCTGTACTTCTTTAGATATTGTGGCAGAAAAAAACAGGGTCTGCCTGTCCTCAGAAGTTGCCTTCATAATAGCTTCAACGTCTTCAATAAAGCCCATATCCAGCATTTCATCAGCTTCATCCAAGACAACTATTTTTACCTGATCCAGTTTTAAAGTCTTTCTTCTGAGGTGGTCCAGAAGCCTGCCCGGTGTACCTATCACCACATGGACTCCGAAACGCAAAGCCCGTACTTGGCGTTCTATTGATTCGCCGCCATAAATTGGCAGGGTTTTAATCCTTTTGTATTTTCCAATACGGGAAATTTCTTCGGCAACTTGAATGGCCAGCTCCCTCGTAGGTGTTACCACTAATGCCTGAACCCCTTCTTTGGCCTTTATTTTTTCTACAATTGGTATGCCAAAAGCTGCTGTTTTCCCAGTTCCGGTCTGCGCCTGCCCAATAACATCGACACCTGCCAACAGCAACGGGATAGCCTTGGACTGTATTGGCGTAGGTTCCTCAAATCCCATATCTGCAAGGGCATGGGCTGTTTTCCTGCTAATTTTTAGCTCTCCGAAATTAGTGTATTCATTTTGCAAAAAAAGTTTCTCTCCTTTGAAATAATCCACAATCAATCTATGTTGATGCAGCCATATTGTTTTGCACATATTAACACAGCAACATTAAGGCGTTAAGTGCAGCTGCTGTTCTTATCTCGTCACGGTTACCGTCCAGCTGCAGTTTTTCAACT
>CAYUXS010000016.1:14713-16195 GCA_964448915.1 uncultured Peptococcaceae bacterium | reverse complement strand
CCATTAATATGGCAACCCTGGGCAGGTAACCGGTGTCCTCCAAAAACGAAAGCACCAGAAAAAAACCGGCTACCAACGGTACCAGTAAACCTAAAACATAGGTAACAGTCATTGTTGCCAGACCAAACTGGCCGGCCAATATTTCCCACACAGGCGAACTTGTATCAATATGCGCGGCCAACAGAGAACGGACCGCAGGCTCATAGTACCCAAGCATTATAGTATTTTCAGTAAAGTCGACTACCACTTGGGCAAAAAATACTCCTACCACCAGGTAGACCAAAAACAGTATTATTACCAGTATGGGAAAGCCGGTTACAGGCCTGACCATAAAATCCCCCAGGCGATCCAGCAAATAAGCCCCGGTGGTGTTTTGATTCACAACCAGCTTAACTATTTCATTTACCGCATGCCTTCTGTGCCTGTAAATCTGTATCCTTTCATTACCAGGGGTCAAGTTTACTTCCTTTGCAGTTGTTACATCCCCCTCTAAAAGCAGCAGAGCTTCAGCTTCAGATGTGCCCAGTTCCCCCGCTATTTTTTTAAGCCTTTCAGCAAATACAGGATCCCTCCTGCCTTTGGCTGCTTCAGGCAGCTTGCGGATCAGGGTATCCAACCCTTTCTTATTTAAAGCCGAAGTAACTACAACCGGCACACCTAAAAGCCCTTCCAACCGGTCTACATCAACCCGGACTCCATATCTGAAGACCTCATCTTCCATATTTAAAGCTATTACTAAAGGAATGCCCATATCAATTAACTGCAGCGTTAGAAACAAATCCCTGTCAAGGTTGGAAATATCAACAATATTAATTGCCAAATCTGCAGATACAACCAGATCCCGCACCATTTTTTCTTCATTTGAAAAAGATGAAATACTGTATGCACCGGGCAAGTCAATTAATATGTTATCTCCCAAACGCCCATAACTTATATCTACAGTAGTACCGGGAAAATTGCTGACTTCGCCATGCTGCCCGGTTAAACCATTAAATATGGCGGTTTTACCCACATTTGGATTGCCCGCTAGCACTATACATTTGGAATCTTTACTTGTGCCCAATTTTTTTCTTAATTCCCGGCAGTTCAAAAAAACTTGCACACCCTTCATTTATTTGCCGGCGTCCGGCTTCCCGGCAACCGGCTATTACTCCCTAGAGCAAATCTACCTCTATATTTTTTGCCAATCCCCGGCCGATAGCGATATCCCTGGATTTTTTGTTTATAATAATGGGCCCCGCGGGAACCGACTCTTTGCAAGTTATTATTGTGCCCTCTGTAATACCAAGGCGAATAGCCTCGATCTTCATAAAACCGCCCGGCAGGGAAACAATTCTAACCACCTGCCCTCTTTTCGCCTTGTCGAGAGTCACGATCAAGCACCTCCAGCAGTTAAACTGCCGTTGCATCTTACATCAATATGCAGTAATGAGAATTATTATCATTATTATATTATAGAGCCGGGAAAAAATAAACAAATAA
>CAYUXS010000016.1:5685-14703 GCA_964448915.1 uncultured Peptococcaceae bacterium | reverse complement strand
AATTTCTCTATAACGGGAGAGACTAAAACAACACTTTAATTGAACTTGGAGGGAAAAAAATGGGCGACACCGGCTTCAGCGGCATTGATCCAGCATCAATTGACGAAAATCAACTAAACATTTTGCTTCAGGCTGAAAAAAAGATAAACTCGGGCAATAAAAATTCAAAAGAGATTTACCTTATTGCCGTCACCAAAAGAAGTTAAATAAAGGCTAAAATACAGGCCATACAAAAGGGCAGCGGTTAGCTGCCTTTTGTATTACCAAACACCTTTGTTTTTGACTTTATTAATTTCATTCCATAATGAATTATCTTCAAAGCCAAGCCGCCATAAAGCAATTCCGCCCAACCTCTTGTTATTTACCAGGTTAAGCTTTATCGCCAGGCTATAGCTGTTCTCAAACCAAACCTGATGCAACACGCCGTTTTTGTAATACTTTAAAAAAGGCACACTGTAATAATTGTGCCACTGAATAGGCCCATTGGCGGCAGCCAGTGCCTGCACATCTTTCCATCTAACGGTTTTAGCTTGTCCCCAGGCAGGCCAGTCATACCCATAGCAGCCAACCCCCATCAGCACTTTTTGCGAAGGCATTGTGCTGACTGCATAATCCATCACCTTATTAACCCAGGGAAGTGACGCTACAGGGCCGGGAGGGCCTCCGAACCAATGCTCGTCATAAGCCATGATCACAATATAATCTGCAAGATAGCCTATTGTTTTGTAATCATAAGCGGCAGACCAGGCATTCCCTTTGTCATCAGTTTTTGCAGGAATTGCAACCGTCAACAGTTTGCCTTTGGCTTTTAGAACAGCATTAAGCTCCTCCAAGAAATTATTAAAATGTGCTTTGCAGCTAACAGGCAATCCTTCCAGGTCAATATTCACGCCGTCAAATTTGTATTTATCCAATTGACTGACAATATTATTGATTAAATTATTCCTGCTTGTTTTTTGGGAAACCACATCAATGGCTGCCTGTTTGTCATATGTCCCGTTTTTGATATTATGTACCACCATAAGAGTTGAACTGCCTTTTTGCCTGGCTAATTGATGTGCCTGGGTGGATATGCTGCCCCTTAAATTTCCCGAACCGTCGGAAAAATAGCCGAACATGGCTGCTTGATCAACCGACCCGGGAGTCAAACCCGCCAAGGAATTGTATGAGAGCTTGTCCCCGGGATAATCTTCGACATAGTATCCTAAGACAACCTTTGGTGGATTGAGTGCGGCAAGAACTTTCCATTCATAGGGGCTTAACTTTCCGTCCGGTTTTAAACCGTATTTTTTCTCAAAGCTTGTTACTGCATTATAAGTTATCCACCCATAATAACCGGTCGCATTTTGGGCTGCGGGGAAAAACCCGTTTTTCTTCAACATGTACTGGAGCTCGGTAACCCACGGTCCCCTGCTGCCAACCTGTAAAGATGTTGTAGGTGTGGAAATTGCCAGTGCAGGAGATGCTAAAACCAAAACCAGAAAAACAGTCATGGTTAATAACAATACAGCTTTTCTCTTCATTTTCGCCTCCCATGTTGTCATATATTTCGACATTATTTATCATAACAAGAACTTTTTTCTGGCGGTATGGCATTTTGTTGCCAATATAGCCAGATAAAGCCAAAAAATTGCACACTTTAAGGAGATAAGTTATAATAAGCCATGATTTCCATAAAAGTAATTTTATTACTGGCAACCCTATTTCTGGGTGAATTTGCCAGGGGGGCTTTTTTCCTAACCTTTCTTCCTCTCTACAGCACAGATTTCCAGGGCTGGGGGATTACCGTTGCAGGAATGGCCACATCGTTCCACTATTTGGCTGAAACAGTGGCCAAAACATTTGCCGGGCTTCACCTGGACAGGTTTGGCAGGCCGGTTATCCTTACCGGGCTTATATTAAGCCTTGTCTCATTGCTGGCCATCAGGCTTTACCCTGACCCGGCTTTGCTTTTAGGCTCTGCAGTCTTGTTCGGAGTAAGCTATTCACCCCTCTGGCTGGGCATTATTACCGAAGTTGCCCCTTATGGAATAAAAAACCGCCCCTTACGGATTAGCTTTGTCTTTGCTGCCTGGTTATCCGGAATGGGAAGCGGCTTGATAATTATAAACTTTATAATACCTCTTGGTTTTCATATGGCTTTGGACGTTATTATCACTGTATTTGTCCTGGCTGTTGTCATAAGTACCTTGTTTTACCCAAAACATTTTAAAAAGCAAACTTCTGGTATTAATTCAACTGCATTGCTGCTTGCAACTTTTAAAAAAATGCTCGAAAATAAGTCCACAACCAGATTCCTGTTGCCCGGGATGTTTCTTCAGACCCTTTGCGCCGGTTTACTGCTGCCGGTACTGCCAGTATTTGCCCGTTCTTATATTGGTCTTAACCATACCGCTTATGGTTTTATAATTATAGCCGGTGGCGCTGCTGCCGTTCTGTTTCTTATACCCATGGGAAAGCTGGTGGATAGCAGCAACCTTAAAAAAGTAATTATTGCCGGGTTTCTTTTTTCCTCGTTGGTCCTGGCTGGAACGGCCCTAATCGGCAATAAAAAAAATATCCTGTTATTTGCTGTTGCCTTCGGGCTGTCTTATGCGGCTATACTGCCGGCTTGGAACACCCTGTTGGCCCAGGCGATTCCTCCTGAAATGCAGTCTACCGGGTGGGGGTTATTTTCAACTATAGAAGGGTTGGGCATAGCTGCCGGACCTGTCATCGGAAGTATTTTAGCCGATATTTGGGCACCGCAGTCAGCCTTTTTTGCAACCGCTGCCATATTGGCCCTTATGTCAATTTTTTATCTTTTTTATCCTTTTAAACAAATTTGTCGTCTATAACAAAGTTAAGCTGGAGTGTGCAAATTGTTGTTAATAATTGTTTGTCTCGTTATATCCATATTTTTTATATATTTATTGCTGCCTACCATGGCGGCCCGCCTGTTTTGCCTTGGTGCTATCCGGAAAATACCGTTAGAAGGCAAAGTGCTCCTTACTTTTGATGACGGCCCGGATCCCAGGTATACCCCGGAAGTGCTTAAAATATTAAAAAAAGCCGGGGTTAAAGCCTGTTTTTTTGTCTTAAGCAAAAAAGCAGAAAAATACCCGGAAATAATCAAAGAAATTGTTGGCCAGGGGCATGAAATAGGCAGCCATGGCATTAGACACATGCCATCTTGGTTTATGGGGCCCCGTGCCACTTTAAAAGAGATAAAAGAGTCTTCAGATATTATAAAAAAAATCAGCGATTCCCCGTTAATCGGCTATAGGCCTCCATGGGGGTTAGTCAACCTTACTTCACTAATTTATCTATTGAAAAAAAACCGGAAAGCCTTCCTGTGGACGTTTATGTGCTGGGATTGGGCCCCCAAAACCACCTCCAAGAGCATGATAGAAAAGGTAAAAAAGAAAATTGACAGCGGCAGCATATTGGTATTTCACGATAGTGACACCGAGTTTGGGGCAGCGCCGGGTTCCGCCAAAAAAATGATTGCCGCCCTCCCCGCTATCATTGAGGCATTAAAAAACCAGGGCTACCAACCGGTCCTTTCAAAAGACATAACTAAAACAAACCCTGTTCATAAAGGTTTCCTGATGAGAGCCTGGAGATTGTGGGATACCTTATTTAGGGCAGTTCTTAAAATACGTGATATTAAGGACCAAGACGGCAAACCTACAATCTTTAGAATTTCAGCAGGCCGGTACCTGGGACCCAAAATAACCCTGCCTTGGGGCGAAACACTGGAAATAGGCAGCAAAGTTTGTGATATCCATATAAACAATGACTATCTGGCACAGTTATTAGGTGATAAAACAAACCCGGGCGAAATTGCGGCTGTAATAATAAGGGAATTGCATCGCACTTTACCGGTTTTGGCCCAGGCTATCCACCTGGACAGCAAGCTTAAAGAAACCGGTATCCTGCTGGGAATTACAGCCCTGCACCGGGGTATGGCTTCAATCGGTTTTACCGCAGTTGAATTGCCGGAGTCTTTTTTTAAAAAGGCTGTCTCCAAATATCAAAAAACATTACTGTCCATATACCACCCTTTAGGTAAAGAAAGGCTAACCGGCAAAGGTGACCTGGAAACCAAGGTAGTAGTTATGAAAAAAGGGGATTTTCTTGCCAAATACCTGTGTAAGTATTAACCTTTCCGGTATTACCGGCTGTGTTATAATTAAAAAACAACTTCAACTGCCGGGTGATTATAATGAGCAAATCCTCATTGGCTGCAGATATGATAAAAATGCTTGATAAAAACAGGGTAATATACAATGAAATCGAAAGAACACTTTATTCATATGACAGTTCTTTTCTTTCGGCACGCAATCGATTTGTTCCTGATGTAGTAGTACTTCCACGCTCTACTGCTGAAATTTCCCAAATCATGGCCTACGCTTATAAAAATAACATCCCCGTTACTCCCCGGGGGGCCGGCAGTGGAGAAACCTGCGGCTGTGTTCCGGTTAACGGCGGCATAGTAATTGACCTTTCAGGATGGGACACCATAGAGGAAGTATCCAATATGCAAGCTATTGTCAGGCCGGGGGTAGTCCACTCAAAGCTTAACGGGCACCTGTCAGAGTATGGCCTTTTTTTCCCGCCTGACCCCGGAAGCACAAAAATGTGCACTTTGGGCGGAATGGTAGCCAACAACTCCAGCGGCATGAGGGCAGTTAAATATGGAGTTACCGAGCAGTATGTACTTGGCTTGGAAGTGGTTCTACCGGATGGTGAAATAATTACCACCGGTGGCGTAAAATGCAAGGCGTTAAAAAACAGCAGCGGGCTAAACCTGACCAAACTCTTTGTAGGTTCTGAAGGCACCCTTGGGGTAATAACAAAGATCCGGCTTAAATTATGCCCTAAACCAAAGGCCAGGGGCATTGTAACAGCATATTTTGATAACCTCAACCAAACTCCGGTGCGGTTTTGGATGTGTACCAGGCTGGAATACTTCCCTCCGCTATTGAAATACTTGACCAGTCGGCTATAAAAGCAGTTAACATGTATGACCCAGGCATAAACCTTCCCCAGGTAGAAGCCATACTGTTGTTTGAGGTTGACGGTAACCCGGCTTCGGTTGATTGGGAAGGCAGCCATATTTCTTCCATTATGGAAAAAAACAACGCGAAGGTAGAATGGAGCACGGATCCCCAGCATATAGCATCACTCTGGCAAGGAATAAGTGTTATTGCTCCGGCAGCCGCCAGGCTTAGATCTGATGGAACCCGGGTATTTGCAGGGGAAGATATATGTATACCATTGGAAAAGATGGCTGAAGGATTGCAAACCATTAAAGAGTTGGGAAAGAAGCATGGTATTAACGTAGTGGCTTTCGGCCACATAGGCGACGGCAACATCCACACCGCCTTAGTAATAAACCCGGATAACCCGGAGGAAGTTGACATGCTTGATAAGCTGGTTGATGAAATACACAATTTGGCGATTAACCTTGGCGGCACTACCAGCGGTGAGCACGGTACAGGATTGGTCCGCTCTGCATACAGCCTGGCCGAACACGGTAATGCCCTGGGCATTATGAAAAGAATCAAAGCAGCCTTGGATCCTAAAGGAATAATGAATCCCGGTAAAATATTTTAATTATGGTGCATATATGCATACAGGCGAAATAAACCTTATTAATGAATACACCAAAAAATGCGTACGCTGCGGCCAATGCCGTTTTGCCTGCCCTGTGCTGGCAGAAATGAAAAAAGAACCGGCTTCACCCAGAGGCAAGGTTTACTTGGCAGGCCTTATGCAAAAAGGCGAGATTGATGCCGGAAAAGCCGCCAATTTATTCTCCCTGTGCTTAACTTGCGGCGCTTGTACCAGTGAATGCCCTTCCGGCCTGCCGGTGCATAAAATTATTATCTCCGCCAGGGCTGAAGCCGCAAGTACAAAGCCATTTAGCTTCGGCAGGCAGGTAATTAAAAATTCCTTTAAAGTTTTGCCTTTTTTAAATAAAACCGGCAGAACAGCCTTATCTCTCCTTTCCCGGCCTGTTTTGCCCGATATAAAAAAACCACGCTTAAAAATAGGTTATTTCTTAGGCTGTGCCACCAATATCCTGCTTCCCCAAGTTGCTTTAAACACTGTGGCTGTACTTAAGCACCTGGGTTGTGAAGTAGTAACCCCCCCTGTTTATTGCTGCGGTCTTCCGCTGGAAGCCGCCGGGGAAACCGGCCTTGCCGCCGGATATATGAATAAAAACCACCTATTGTTTAAAGATTTAAAACTTGATGCCATAATAACCGATTGCTCTTCCTGCAGTTACCACCTTACCGAAAATGAATTTGGCATCAATGGGCAGCCCGTTTATGAATTAACTGAATTCCTGTTTAAAGTATTGGATCCACCAAGACCGGCTTTTAATGCCGGCGATACGGCTACCGCCTATCACGAACCATGCCACCTTAAATACGGGAGAAAGCTCAGCGGATTATTGCAAATGGTTCTTGATTATATTCCGGAAATGAATAAAGTTGATATTAAAGGAGGTAGCCCCTGCTGCGGGGGGGCCGGATTATTTGCCATTAAACATCCTTCTTTAAGCAAAAGCATATCCAGACACCAAATTAACCGTGTAAAGGAAAGTGGGGCCCGGCGAATTATTACTGTTTGCCCGTCCTGTACTTTTCAAATCCGCTCCCGCTCAAAAGGAATCGAAGTCATACACCCGGCACAACTCCTATATAAGGCTTTTGGCTTACCGGGCCGAAATAAAAATAAATAGTAGTAAAACCAAACTGGAAAACATAAAAAATGAAAAGATAAGCAAAAAAACAGGATCTATTGCCAACCTGCCAATTTTTATCCTTGTTCTTGGTAGTTTATTTTTACCATTATTACGCTGCTTCATTGCGCTCTCCTTTTCGTAAGGCAAGAAGGATTTTATTCTATCTAAAGAGAATACAGAATTAGGCTTAACACCAATAGCCCGGGCTTATAATACCGCTGTACCCAAGGAGGTACCAACTATGAATCTCCCCCTGAAAATAGCTGAACAATGCCAACTTTATCCGGAAAAAGAAGCCATAGTGTATTATAATCAACGTATCTCGTACCGGGAACTGGACAGCATGATTAACAAACTTGCCGCAGGCTTAATGAAACTGGGCATTAAGCCGGGAGACAGGGTTCTGCTGGCCATGGAAAACTGCCCGGAATTTATTATTTCCTATTATGCCATAATCAAGATTAGAGGAATAGTAGTTCCTGTCAATCCTCACTATACAATGAAAGAACATCATGTAATAGTCCAGGACACCCAGCCGGCCGCAGTTATAACCGGCAACCAACTGGTACCGGTATTTCAAAAGCTTTCAGTAACAATCCCGTCAAAATTTATAATTATCAACACAGGACCTGAAAACAGCTATGAAGGTGTCTATCAATACCGGGACGTTTTGGGTTCCGGGGAAGATATTCACGACATACCGGTGATCTCCAGCAGGCATGATGTTGTTGAACTAATGTACAGTACCGGTACTTCGGGCACCCCCAAAGGGGCAATGCTGACCCATCATAACCTGTATCGCAATGCTGTAACCTTTGCCCATTGCTGTAAGATCACCAATAATGACCGGTCTTTATTGATTGCCCCGGCATATTATGCCACGGCTCAAACCTGCGTAATGAATGCAACACTGCTGGTTGGGGGGACATTAATAGTTCAGGATGGCTGGAAAGGCCCGCTGGTACTTTTGGAAACGATACAAAACGAAAAAATAACCTTCTATTTTGCGCCACCAACCATATATGCTTTATTGTTGAACCACCCTGATATAGATAAATACAATTTAGATTCATGGAGGGTGGCTTTTACCAGTTCCGCGCCTACACCTCCTGAAGTTTCAAAAGCCTTTGAGAAAAAATTCGGCCTAAAGCTAATTGAAGGCTACGGAATGACTGAAACATCGCCTGTAGTCAGTATAATGCCGCTGGACGGCCCGGATAAGCCTGGTTCCATAGGGCTTCCCATACCCGGTGTAGAGGTTAAAATAGTGGACTACGAAGACCGGGAAGTAACTTCCAATCAAATCGGCGAAATAGTTGTCCGGGGTCATAATGTTATGAAAGGTTATTACAAACAGCCGGAAGAAACCAGCTGCTTTATGAGAAACGGCTGGTTCCACACAGGTGATTTGGGCTATTATGACAGCGACGGCTACCTTTATATAGTGGATAGAAAAAAAGATTTAATTATTAAAGGGGACTTGCATGTTTCACCCAAAGAAGTAGAAGAAACCCTATATTCGCATCCCCTGATTTATGATACCGCTGTTACGGGAATCCCGGATCCTGTAATGGGTGAAGAAGTGCTGGCATTTGTACTATTAAAAGAAGGCAGCCAGTTAACCCCCGATGAGATAAAGGATTTCTGCGCGGATAAACTGGCCGGTTATAAGATACCAAAACATATCCGGTTCGTAAAAAACCTGCCTAAAACAACTTCAGGCAAACTCTTGCGGGGAGAACTCCGGAAAATGATCTAACAACAGGGGGCTACAATGCTATTTATTAGCTTAATATTTATTTTGGCGGGTGTTATAATCATATCTGCCGTAATTATTAGCCTAACTTACATGATATTGACCAGCGGTGAGGAAAACATCAGTTACCTGATTCGTCCCCGGGACTGGCCCCAGCCTATGAAAAACAGGCTTAAGCTCGGTGGAATCGGATTGGCTGCAACCATGGCCGGTATGGTTTTGACAATGATTGTCACCTAACTATTGTATTTGACCCCAATACTTATCTATGATAAAATACTACTTGCACTTGGATGCGCCGGAGTGGCGGAAGTGGCAGACGCAAGGGACTTAAAATCCCTCGGTCATTTTATGACCGTACCGGTTCAAGTCCGGTCTCCGGCACCAGTAATAACAAAGTCATAAAAATAACCAGGACAGATCCTGGTTTTTATTATTTAAAAAGCTGCCTACAACAGCTTTTTAAATATTCAGTTAAATTTCTATTAATAAATAAGTATTAGTAAATTAGTATGGTATTATA
>CAYUXS010000016.1:0-5675 GCA_964448915.1 uncultured Peptococcaceae bacterium | reverse complement strand
TTATATTGTTGGGGCTTGCCAGAATATTTAACCAAGGACAAGGAGAGTGTTTTTATGAAACCAAGAAGCCAAGTATTGTTTTCCAGTGAAGAACAGCGTTCTTTGCCCGAGGTTATTTCATTCCTTCGCAACCTTGCAGATCGCCTTGAACAGCAAGGTTATGTAACACTGGTGCAAGCCGAACGTCAGGTTGATGTAAAGCCCGAAGGCAATATTGTTTTGGAAACCAAGTATGAAGTCAAAGGCGAAAAGCAAAAACTTGAGATAGAAATTGAATGGAAACCCGTTTCATCACCGTTATCAGTGTTATAAAGGACAACTTTAGTTAAATAAAGATAAACAAACACCAAGTGCAAGCCCCACTATACAGTGGGGTTTTTAAATTATCTTTTTCTTGGAATAATAAAAACACTGCCGGAGGTGTTTTTATTGGACTTCTTACAAAGCTGGATTAACAATTATATATGCAATTTTTCTATGGATGGTTGTTTTTATTTTAATTAAACCGGACCGTATTAAGGAACTGTTGCCGGTTGGTTTTTGGGAGCGCTTATTTTATTTGTGGTACAGTTGACTTTAATCTCCTTGGGCTTGATTAAAGCTGACAACTTATGATGCCGTTAAACTGGGAAATATATCTTTTTTAGGCAGGTATAACTTTTTCCACGACTTTCTCGTTAACGTCTTTGCCTTATTAACATTAACCCATATTTCTGAGGGCTTATTTGAGGACATAATATACGGCAGGAAGAACCGTACATAGCAGGCCCGGCTCCCAGCTACCAGCCTCTGGCTGCTGGCTACTGCTTAATAAAAGCTTCTTCCGGGTTAGATTTTTGTTTTGCCGGATGCCAGTAGCTGGTTGCCGGCATCTTTTTTTATTCCTTTTTAATAAATGATTCCTTCGTTGCCCCGCATTTCGGGCATTTTTGCGGCCTGCACCTTCCTTCCTTTTCTTCACCGCACTGTGCACATTTCCAAATTGCCAATTTACTCACCACCTTTTCTTTTTCTGTCCCATCTTTTACAACTTACATAAATAATATACCTTTTCGACTTTAAGTTCCAGTTTTTAACTTTAAAAAACAATAAAATCACCCGGTTAAAAAATAAAATAACTGGGGACTAATATATTTGAGGTGATAGGCATGGAGGAAAGAAAAAACTTGGATTTAAAGGAAAATAAAAATGACGAGAGAAGAGAAAAAAGAGGCAGTTTAACAGAAAGAATTACTAAATGGGTAAATTCAATAATGCCCGACAGGTTTTAAAGCCATATTATTTACCTAAGCCATGGATTAATATCCAGGCTTTTTTTGTTTAAATGGATAGGATCATTATTCTTCGAACAAACTAATTAGTAATTTCTGGGGGGTGGCGATAATTAAAGAATGTAAAAAAGCATTGGCCGCAGCACTGCTCCTTTTAATTGCTGCATCACTGTTATTATTGGGCCATACTGTTTCCCCAAAAACATTTTCACTTAACCCAGATATGGAAACTATGACCTATCCCATTGAAGAAAAATATTCATTGATAGCAGCCGACAAGGTGGCGGCACAAGCCTGCAGCCTTGAAGGTGTCCAAAGTGCAGTTGCATTGCCGGCAGGAAAAAGTATTTACCTTGGACTCGACTTAAATTCAAACACCGGTGTGCCGGCCATAGCAGAAATTGAAAAAAAAGTACTGGTGCTGGCCAAAAAAACTGCTCCCACTTATGACTTAAAAGTAATTTCAGACCCCGGCATTGTACTCAGAATGAAGGAACTGGTTAAAGAAAATAAACGGGTTGGAATACCCCTATCCGGGTATGAACCAGCGCTTAAAGATATTGGCCTTGTTATTCAGGAAACAACTCCCGGCAAATGAAACTTAATAAAGCAGCAGTTAGCGTATATTTTAAGCCTTTTGCCAAAGGCTTTTTTTGTCGTTATAACATATGTTAAATAACAAGCAGCAGGATTTTTTTGGAATGTGTTGAAAAACTCCCTTAATTGCAACTGCGGCTTATAACCTGCATTCTTCAGGAGATAAATAACAGGGGGCCTAATATTTGACTACAGGTAAATGTAATTATTGTAAAAAAGATATTAATATAAAAACATATTCCAATGATAAGGGCAAATATTATTGCAGTGTTGTATGCTTTGAAAAATTCCTCCAGGAAAAGGCCAGGAGGAAAAAATATATCCTTACTTATGCAATGATGCTCGCACTAATTGCCAGTTTTAGTTTAATTTTCATAAATTTCGCAGGCAACCTGGGCCAACAACGAGGCAACGAAGGTTTACAGGCTGTGCAAGGGGAAGAGATTACCCTGGCGGGCAATAATTCAAAAGCTCCAATCCCAGTAACCGGTGATGCTCAATTTACATCAATCGTAAACAATGCTCTTAACCTATTAAAAAAATATAATTACCCCCAGTATAACCTATTGGTCCAATTAGGCTGTTCCATTCAATTAAGCGAAAAATCTCAAGGAAATCTTGTTGCTAATATAAACAAAAATAAAATACTTATATTTAATACTCTTACAAGGGACACAAAGAGATATATACCGGAACAATTGGCCGGAATCATCGTCCATCAGGCAACCCATATACTCGAGTTGAATCAAGGGGATCCCGGCTTAAAGCCTGAAGCGTATGAAAAAATGGCCTTAGAAAATGAAATTGCAACATATAAATTGGTGGGTGCACCGGAATGGATGCTTAAAGAAGCACTAGAGCGGCAGAATACCCCGGCTTTTTATATAGTTGAAGCCGGTGATAACCCATGGCTTATTGCACAAAAGGTATATGGAGACGGGAACAAAGCCCAACTGATATTGGATGCCAACAAAAACGCAATAAGCTCCGGCCAACTGGTTATAGGACAGCAGCTTGTTATCCCCAGAGGCATAGAACAAAACTAAACTAATTAAAAGCCACCGGCCAAAACTCACAGCTTGTCTGTGGAAGCAAGCGAACGCTCCATTTCTGCCAGCCTTTCGGCAAGCATGGTAAACCGTTTGCTGGGGTCTACATTTCTTATGGCAATGGCCAGGGCTTTCTTGCTGCCTACTATAACCACCAGCTTCTCACCCCGGGTAATTGCGGTATAAATAAGATTTCTTTGAAGCAAAACATAATGTTGCGTCATTAACGGGATTACAACTGCTTTGTACTCACTTCCCTGGGATTTGTGTATCGAGATGGCATAAGCCAAAACCAGTTCATCAAGCTGGTTAAAATCATACTGTACTTCTCTTCCTTCAAAATCAACAATTAATGATTGCTCTTCATGGTCGATAGTTATTATCCTGCCAATATCCCCATTGTAAACATCTTTTTCATAGTTGTTGATTATTTGCATGACTTTGTCGTTTACCCTAAATCCGCGGTAACCCTTCTTAATTTCAAATTTTTCAGGATTCAACCGTTGCTGGAGCAATTTGTTAAGATTGGCTACCCCCACTTCCCCCCTATGCATGGGAGCCAGCACCTGGACATCTTCTAACGGGTGAAAGCCAAATTGCCTCGGAATCCTGTCCACGCATAGGGTAATTATCTTGTTGACAGCCTTGCCGGGATCTTCTTCTGCCACAAAATAAAAGTCCTGGCAAACATCGCCTTTAGGGGGAAGCAAATCCGGGAACTCTCCCCGGATAATCTTATGGGCATTGGTAACTATCCTGCTCTTTACAGCCTGCCTGAAGATCTTATTCAGAGTAACCACTTTAAATATGCCGGAATTGATCAAATCTGCCAGTATGTTGCCCGGCCCTACGGAAGGAAGCTGGTTTACATCCCCTACCAGTATTAAAACGGCCTCGGAAGGAATTGCTTTTACCAGGTGGTGCATTAGTATGGTATCAATCATAGATGCCTCGTCCACAATAACCACATCGGCTTCCAGCGGGTTATCGTAATTTCTTTGAAAACCACCGGCTTGAAAACTGTATTCCAGCAGACGGTGAATAGTTTTTGCCTCAAAACCGGTAGCCTCCTGCATCCTTTTTGCCGCCCTGCCGGTTGGTGCCGCCAGTAATACCCTATGACCCATATCATGAAAAATCTTAACTATGACTTTAATAATGGTAGTTTTCCCGGTCCCGGGGCCCCCTGTAATAATCAAAACCTTATTTTGCAAAGCCATAGCTACTGCTTCCCGTTGGTTTTCAGCCAGTTTTAATCCTAATTCTTTCTCCGCATCAGCCACCCTGTCACTAAAGTCCAATGGGCTGATGATGGGTTCATTCTTAATATTGATCAATCCCCTGGTTAAATTTATTTCCGCGATATAAAAGGGAGGCAGGTATACAGCTTTGTTATTGGGGATATCTTCGCCCGTGCAATTTAGATCTTCCATAATTATACGTTTTTCTTTAAAAAGTTCTGCCACGGCTTCTTTAATTGTCTCAGGCTCAATATTTAGAAGTTGGCCCGCTTTTTCCAATAATTCCCCGTATGGATAATAAACGTGCCCGCTGTTCATTAACTCATTAAGTGTATAAATAATGCCTTCTTTTGCCCTGACAATTGAACCCGGATCAAATCCCAGGCTTTTAGCAATCTTATCGGCTGTAATAAAACCTATGCCTTTAATATCAGAGGCCAATCTGTATGGATTTTGCCTTACCTTTTCTATAGCCTCTTCACCGTATTCTTTATATATTTTAGTAGAATAACCGGCACTTACACCGTGGCCCTGGAGAAAAAGCATTATTTCCTTGATTTCTTTTTGCTCTGCCCAGGCCTTTGAAATCATTGCTATTCTCTTTGCACCAATACCTTCTACCTTGGATAATTCTTGGGGGCTATTCTCAATAATGTCAATAGTGTCCAGCCCGAAAACCTTTACAATCCGCTTGGCCATTACCGGTCCTATGCCTTTTATCAATCCCGAACCCAGGTACTTCTCTATGGCATTTACAGTAGAAGGCACTACAGTTTCAAATGCTTCCACCTGAAACTGCTCACCGAACTTCTTGTTAAAAACCCATTTGCCATGCAGCCGGAGGGACTCACCGGCACTAATCCCTGTAAGGCAGCCGACTACTGTGGTTAATTCCTTCTTGCCTTTTTCTTTTATCTTGGCCACAGTAAACTGGGTTTCTTCGTTGTAATAACTGATTCTTTCTAAAAAACCATAGATCGTTTCCAACAAGCTTCCCCCAAAAATGATTGAATATACAAATTACTTCTACAAGCAAATCCCCTGCTCCTTTAATGGACATAAAAGCATATTCAAACAAAGAATTTGGGTAATTTTGATATTTATGATATTATAATTTTTGGAGAACACACAAATAATTAAGCCATTGGCCCTAAACTACAGGAGGAATGTATGGAAGAAAACACACGGGTGCAGAAGACCCTAGTGGTTAGCATTCAGGGATGGGAATTGGAAGTATTTGAAGGACCGCGTAAAGTAGATGTTGATTTACTTGGTGAAATGTTGGAGTTCAGGGGCGTATGGCTTACCGAACCTGATCGTGGCGTAGTAACAGTTCTATGTTACCCTGATAAGGTGTTTTACCTTGAAGTCACAGAATCCGAGATACCCACCCAGCGGCTGGGCAGGAGGAATAAAGTCACCCCGTTGAGAAGAATTGGCTATACTCCACCCCCGGAAGATGACAGCCAAGGAGAATAACCCACTTTTGGTGGAGGCGGGGGGAATTGAACCCACCG
>CAYUXS010000015.1:683-17509 GCA_964448915.1 uncultured Peptococcaceae bacterium | reverse complement strand
TTCCGGGGACTCGAAAATAGGCAGGCCTATGTTGAAAGCGTTGCGGTAAAAAATCCTGGCAAAAGTTTTCGCAATCACACAAGAAACGCCTGCTTCTTTAATAGCAATCGGGGCATGCTCCCTGGAGCTCCCGCAGCCGAAGTTCTTGCCGGCCACTATAATATCGCCGGGTTTAACCTTTTTGGCAAACTGCGGATCGGCATCCTCCATGCAATGGGAAGCCAACTCCTTCGGATCGGAAGTATTTAAGTAGCGGGCCGGAATAATAACATCGGTATCTATATCATTGCCAAATTTCCATGCCTTACCTTTTAATTCCATTTATTTCACCTCCCAGGGGGCTGCAATACGGCCTAGAATCGCCGAAGCTGCTGCTACCGCCGGGTTGCTGAGGTATACCTCACTGCCGGTATGACCCATACGCCCCACAAAGTTCCTGTTAGTGGTAGCAATACACCTTTCCCCTTCGGCCAGAATGCCCATATATCCACCCAGGCAGGGCCCGCAGGTTGGCGTACTGATGGCTGCGCCTGAATCCAGGAAAATATCAAATCATCCTTCTTTCATTGCTTGGCGGTATATTTCCTGGGTACCCGGTATTATAATAAGGCGCACATTGCTGTTAACCTTTTTACCTTTTAAGACCCTGGCAGCTTCCCTGAGATCCTCCATTCTCCCGTTGGTGCAGGACCCTATTACTGCCTGGTCTACAACAATTCCTGCAGCTTCGCTAACCGGCTTGACATTTTCAGGCAAGTGCGGGAGAGCTACGGCAGGCTCCATTTTGCTTACATCGAATTCGATAACCTGGGCATATTTTGCATCCTGGTCGCTGGCGTAAAAAGTATAAGACCTCTTAGCCCTGCCTTCGACATATTTGCGAGTAATTTCGTCCGGCGGCACAATGCCGTTTTTGGCTCCTGCTTCAACCGCCATATTGGCCATAGTAAGCCGGCCGTCCATCGACATCTTCTCTATAGCGGGGCCGGTAAACTCCATAGACATATACAAGGCACCGTCTACCCCTATCCTGCCGATAGTATAAAGTATCAAATCTTTGCCGGTTAACCATTCCGGCATTTCGCCATGATATACAAATTTTATTGATTCGGGGACTTTAAGCCAGGTTTCTCCCAAAGCCATAGCTGCTGCCAGATCGGTACTGCCGACCCCGGTTGAAAAAGCCCCCAGCCCCCCATAGGTACAAGTATGGGAATCTGCACCGATAACCAGGTCGCCGGGCCCGACCAATCCCTGTTCAGGAAGCAGGCAATGTTCAACACCCATTTGGCCTACTTCAAAATAGTTGACTATGCCATGCTTTCTGGCAAAGTCCCTCATAACTTTGGCTTGTTCAGCAGACTTAATGTCTTTGTTGGGAACGAAATGATCAGGCACCAAAACTATTCGTTCCCTGTCAAAAACCTTGTCTACGCCTATTTTTTCAAATTCCTTAATTGCCACAGGGGCTGTTATATCATTGCCCAGTGCCAGGTCTATTTTTACATTGACCAACTCACCGGGTTCAACTCTCTCCCTGCCTGCATGAGCGGCCAGTATTTTTTCGGTAATGGTCATTCCCATAAGTGAGCACCTCTACTTTTACATTTTTATCTTCAGCAAATGTTATAATTTAATTTTCTTTATTATTGCTGCCGTTAATTCTTTCCCAAAGAAGCTTATTTACACCGTCCACATAAGCCTTGGCGTTGGCCTCCAGGATATCCGTGCTAACTCCTCTTCCCACGTAAAAATTCTTGCCGTCCGGGGTAATTCTTAGAGTAACCTCCCCCAAAGCATCTGTTCCGGATCTCCCAACTGGCCAGTTTGCAGGCAATTCCGGTAATTTTGTCCACAGCGTGGCAAATAGCGTCTACCGGCCCGTTGCCGCAGGCCGCTTCCCTCAGTTTTTCCTCACCCTTGATAAGGCCTACCGTTGCCATGGGAACAACGGTGGAACCGCTGGAAATATGAATGTAATCAACCAAATAAATAGGTTCAACCAGTTTTGTTTCTTCCTCAACTATAGCCTCTAAATCCTTTGTAGTAATTTCTTTTTTCCGATCCGCCAAATCTTTGAACCTTTTAAAAGCTTTATCAAGTTCTTCCTTGGTGAGGCTGTAGCCCAATTCTTCGAGACGTTCCATAAAAGCATGGCGCCCGGAGTGCTTGCCCAATACCAAATTGCCCTGGTTTAACCCCACCATCACCGGGTTCATAATTTCGTAGGTGGTCCTTTCTTTCAACACCCCGTCCTGGTGAATCCCGGACTCATGGGCAAAGGCATTTTTCCCTACCACAGCCTTGTTTGGTTGGATAACCATGCCGGTAAGATGGGAAACCAGGCGGCTGGTACGGTATATTTCCCTGGTATTTATCCGCGTCTCTTTGCCAAACTGGTCCTTGCGGGTATACAAGGCCATGATTACTTCTTCAAGAGACGCATTGCCGGCTCTTTCGCCGATACCGTTAATCGCGCCTTCAACTTGGTTGGCCCCTGCTTTCACCGCCGCCAGTGAATTGGCCACCGCCAAACCCAAATCGTCATGGCAGTGAACACTTAAAATTACTTTTTCTATACCTTTGACCCTGGAACGTACATCTTTTATAAGCTGGGCAAACTCATCCGGTGCGGCATAACCTACCGTATCCGGTATATTGATTACAGTTGCACCGGCATTAATAGCAACCTCCAATACCCGGCAAAGAAAGTCCAAGTCGGAACGGGAAGCATCTTCGGCGGAAAATTCCACATCCGAGGTATACCCCTTTGCTCTTTTTACTGCTGCCTCGGTAGCCTCCAATACTTCCTCCCTGCTCATCCTAAGCTTATATTTCATATGAATATCGGAAGTAGCCAGGAAAGTATGGATCCGGGGCTGCTCCGCCAACCGGATAGCATCCCAGGCGGTATCTATATCCTTGAAATCCGCCCTTGCCAAAGCTGCCACGGTTACCCCCTTAATTTCCTTGGCGATGGCCTCTACTGCCCTGAAATCACCGGGTGAAGAATAAGGGAAACCGGCTTCAATCACGTCTACTCCAAGCCTAACCAGTTGCCTGGCGATTTTAAGTTTTTCTTTCTGGTTCAGGTTCACACCTGGAGACTGTTCCCCGTCCCTAAGGGTAGTATCAAATATATAAACCCTGTTAGAATCCATTAAAGGTAACCTCCCCTTCCTCGTTATTCTTAGGGGTAAAAATGCAAGTGTTACAAGTTATACGTTATACGTTTTTGTTATACGTTGGCTGTTAGCCGATAGCTGACAGCCGGCAGCTGATAGCTAATAGCTGACAGCTTATAGCCGATAGCTAATAGCTAATATCTGACAGCTAAAAACTAACCCTAGAGAAATACTCAAACTCCTGACTCCTGACTCCTGGCTTCTTACTCCTGACTCCTGACAATGAAAGGATACCCTTCAGCTAACAATCTATTGCCTCATTTATCCCTTTCCCCGCCAGCACCATCGGGCTGACATTTTCATCAGGATCCACAATACAGTTGACAATCACTGCTTTCCGGCTGTCCATTATCTCCGGCAGCAGCCTTTCAAACTCTTCCTCATCAGTAATTGTGTAACCTTCCATGCCATAGGCTTTGGCCAGCATGGCAAAGTCGGGGACAAAATCGAAATGTACCGCCATATATCTTCCTTCGCAATAAAATTCTTGAAGCTGCCTTACCATGCCCAAAGCATGATTATTGATGACAAAAATCTTTAGCGGCAGCTTTTGATCCACCGCGGTAGCCAACTCCTGCATGGTCATTTGCAAACTGCCGTCACCGGTTATCAATATGACTTGTTTATCCGGCAAACCTATCTGGGCGCCAATTGCCGCTGGCAGACCGAAGCCCATCGTCCCCAGCCCCCCTGAAGAGATAAGGGAGGAAGGGTGTTTGAATTTAAAAAATTGAGCCACCCACATTTGATGCTGGCCCACATCGGTGGCCACCACGACTTCCCCTTTGGTATAGTCCGATATTTTCTCTATAACCGCTTGGGGTTTAAACTTGCCTTCTTTACTGTATGTCAAGGGATATTCGTTCTTCCATTCCTGTATCTGTTCCAGCCACCTGGTCCGATCTTTTTTCTTTAACTGCGGCAGGATATCCCGGAGGATATTTTTTACATCCCCTACAATAGGCACATCAACCTTGATGTTTTTGCCTATTTCTGCCGGATCGATGTCAACATGGATAATTTTTGCCTTTGGTGCGAATCTTTCCAACTTTCCGGTAACCCGGTCGCCAAAACGGGCTCCAAGAGATATTAAGAGATCGCAATTGGTTACCGCCAAGTTCGCATATCTGGTTCCATGCAAGCCAAGCATCCCCAAGAAAAGCGGGTGATCGCCCGGGAATCCGGAAAGCCCCATAAATGTATTGGTTACCGGTGCGGTAAGTATTTCAGCCAATTCTTTTAACTCTTCGGTAGCATGGGAATTTAAAATCCCCCCGCCTGCGTAAATTACAGGTCTTTCCGCCTTCATCATAAGATTGGCGGCTTCCTGGATCTTGGCCTTATGGCCACTGTATACCGGTTTGTAACCCCGGAGTTTAACTGCCTTGGGGTATTCAAATTCAATCTCTTCAGAAGCCACATCTTTTGGCAAATCTATCAAAACTGGACCCGGCCTGCCGGTAGAAGCTATATGAAAGGCCTTTTTTATTATAGCCGGGACTTTTTCCGCATCTTTAACTAAATAATTATGCTTGGATATAGGCATTGTAATACCGGTGATATCTACTTCCTGAAAGGCATCGGTACCCACCTGGTTTGTAGAAACCTGCCCGGTTATCAATACCAATGGGATTGAATCCATATAGGCATTGGCAATACCTGTGACCAGGTTGGTGGCACCCGGGCCGGAAGTGGCAATAACAACTCCCACCTTGCCGGTTATCCTGGCGTAAGCGTCTGCAGCATGCACCGCCCCTTGCTCATGCCGGACCAAAATATGCTTGATACTTTCCGAACAGCTTAAAGCATCATATACCGGAAGAATAGCACCACCGGGGTAACCAAAAACCACATTCACGCCTTCCAGCTCCAAACAGCGAACCAATGCTTGAGCTACTGAAATTTTCATTACCGATGGCCTCCTTCTTCATCAATTTTATGAAACACTGTCTACTGTAGTTGCCCTGTGCCCCCTGAGCATAGCTACTTTTCCAGTACGGACAAGTTCTTTGATACCATATTGCCTTAAGGATTCCTCAAAAGCATTTATTTTGCCTTCATTGCCGGTACATTCCAGGGTTATTGTCTTCCTGCCCAAGTCAACAATCCTTGCCCGGAAAATGTCGGCTATCTGCATTATCTCTCCCCGCCTGGAGGGATCACAGTTGACTTTAAGCAGCACCAATTCCCGGTCAACATATTCTTCGGGGGTTATATCACTAATTTTTATAACATCCACCAGTTTGTGGAGCTGTTTTGTAACCTGTTCCAAGACATTGTGATCCCCCTCTACCACAATGGTCATTCTGGAAACATCCGGCCTTTCAGTCCGCCCCACCGACAGGCTGTCAATATTAAACCCCCTACGGCTGAAAAGCCCGGCCACCCTGGCTAAAACACCGGGGTTGTTTTCAACCAGAACTGTCAAAGTGTGCCGCATTGTATATCCCTCCTGACTCCAAAAACGTTATAAGTTTTAGGTTATAGATTACAGGTCTGTGGGCAGCCGCCTACTAGCCCAGCATTTTATCCAATGTCCCTCCCGGGGGAACCATCGGGTATACATTGTCTTCCCTGTCAACAATAAAATCCAGCATTACCGGTTTACTTGACCGGATAGCCTGTTCCAGGGCCGGCCTTAACTCCGCCTCTTTGGTTACCCTTATGCCCTCGGCTCCATAAGCTTCAGCCAGTTTAACAAAATCAGGGTTTACTAACTCCGTGTAGGAATAACGACGGTTATAAAAAAGCTCTTGCCACTGCCTTACCATTCCAAGAAACCCGTTGTTTAATATGGCCACATTCACCGGCAGTTCATAGTTGACTGCGGTAGCCAGTTCCTGGATATTCATTTGTATGCTGCCATCCCCGGCAATATCAAAGACAACTTCATCCGGGCAGGCCACCTGCACTCCAATGGCGGCAGGGAAACCATACCCCATGGTGCCGAGGCCCCCGGAAGAGATAAACGTCCTTGGCCTGGTAAAGGTATAATACTGGGCTGTCCACATTTGATGCTGCCCTACTTCGGTAGCTATCCTGGCATTGCCGCCGGTAGCATGGTAAATCTCTTTAATCACCTGTTGAGGCTTAAGGTTGCCGTTACGCTCAAAATCTATGGGATATTCCTTTTTCCACCGCTGGATTTTCTCCTGCCAGCTCCCGGGCAATTTCGCCTGCAGCCTGGGTAGCAGTTGATTGAGCACCGCTTTTACATCCCCAACAATCGGAACGTCCACTGTTATATTTTTATTAATTTCAGCAGGGTCAATATCAATATGGATTATTTTTGCGTCAGGAGCAAATAAGTCAATATTGCCTGTGACACGATTGCTAAATCTTGCCCCTATTGAAATGATTAGGTCAGCTTCGCATATTGCATAATTGGCATATTTCGAGCCGTGCATACCAAGCATGCCCAAAGACAGCGGGTGGTCACCGGGGAATCCCCCCAATCCCATTAAAGTTGTGGCCACTGGCGCCAACAACAGTTCGGCAAGTTTCTTAAGCTCTTCATTGGCTCCAGAGTTGACAACCCCACCGCCGGCATATATCACCGGCCGCTCGGAAGCCAATATTAAAGCAACTGCTTTATTGATCTGCTCTTCTTTGCCTTCCAAAGCAGGACGGTAACCCGGCAGTTTAATCGTGCCCGGCTCCTTATACTCAGTTAATCCTCCTGAAATATCACTGGGTATATCCACCAGTACAGGGCCCGGCCTGCCGGAAGAGGCCACATGAAAAGCTTCTTTAATAGTTAATGCCAGATCATCAATATCCTTAACAAGGTAATTATGCTTGGTTATCGGTAATGTGATACCTGTGATATCGGCTTCCTGGAATGAATCCCTGCCTAATGAAGCTCTGGTAACCTGTCCGGTGATGGCTACCAAGGGTACTGAATCCATATGCGCATTAGCGATACCGGTAACCAGGTTTGTAGCTCCCGGGCCTGATGTTGCCAGGCAGACACCTGTCCTGCCGGATGCCCTGGCATAACCGTCTGCGGCATGGACCGCACCCTGCTCATGCCTGGTTAGTATATGCCTTATATCCGAGTCATATAGTGCGTCATATATGGCTAAAACCTGTCCCCCAGGATATCCGAAAATAGTGTCAACACCTTGGTCAATAAGGGACTGGATTAATATCTCTGCTCCGCTTTTTTTCATATACCATCACCCTCTGCAGTTAATCCTTCCTTAGAATTGCCCCGGTACTTGCTGAAGATACCATCTTGGCATAACGAACCAAATACCCTTTGGTAACCCTGGGCTTGGGGCGTTTCCACTCTTTAAGCCGCTCTTTTATTTCCCGGTCACTGATTCTTACATTAATAGAATTAGCCGGGATATTTATATCAATAATGTCCCCTTCCCTGACAGCTGCTATAGGCCCGCCGTCAGCAGCTTCCGGGGATACGTGGCCGATGGATGCCCCCCGGGTTGCCCCGGAAAACCTGCCGTCAGTAATAAGGGCAACCTCTTTATCCATGCCCAGCCCTATTACTGTGGCGGTCGGAGTTAGCATTTCCCTCATGCCGGGCCCTCCCCTGGGGCCTTCATAGCGGATAACAACAACATCACCTTTGTTAATTTTTTTGGAAATAAGGGCTTCCACAGCTTCTTCTTCAGAGTCAAAAACCCTGGCCGGGCCGCTATGAACCAGCATCTCCGGCTCAACCCCGGCTTTCTTCACCACCGCACCGTCCGGGGCAAGATTGCCGCGTAAAATTGCAATTCCCCCACTTGTACTGTATGGCTCTTCTATACTTTTAATCACAGTGGGATTAGTAATTTTCCGGCCTTTTATAATCTCCCCCACTGTTTTGCCTGAAACAGTAGGCAAATTTAAATGAATTAAATCCTTTTTAGCCAACTCGGCCATAACTGCGGGAATGCCGCCGGCCTCGTCAAGATCCTGGATAAAATGGTTCCCCATTGGGCTGAGCTTGCATAAATTAGGAGTATTGTTGCTAATCTTATTAATCATATCCAAATCGATTTCTATCCCGGCCTCATTGGCAATAGCCGGCAAATGCAAGACAGTATTGGTGGAACAACCCAGGGCCATATCCATGGCCAGCCCGTTTTCGAAAGCCGGCAAAGTCATAATATCTCTAGGCAACAAATTTTCTTTTACTAATTCCACCGCCCTGATCCCGGTTAATTTGGCAAGCCTGCGCCTGGCAGCGGACACGGCGGGAATTGTGCCGTTGCCCGGTAATGCCATGCCAAGCACTTCAGTTAAGCAGTTCATTGAGTTGGCTGTAAACATGCCGGCGCAAGAACCGCAACCCGGACAAGCGGAATCTTCAAGTTCATGCAGCTCTTCTTCGGTCATCTTCCCTGCCCTGACCCTGCCGGATGCTTCAAATATATTGCTTAAAGAAATATTTTCACCATTATAACGGCCGGCAAGCATCGGCCCGCCGCTGATTACTATAGCGGGGATATTTATCCTGGCTGCAGCCATCAGCATGCCCGGCACTACTTTATCGCAGGAAGTTACCAGCACCAGGCCGTCAAACTGGTGGGCCTCAGCCATTACTTCAATAGAATCTGCGATTAGTTCCCTGCTGGCTAAAGAATACTTCATGCCGCTGTGGTTCATGGCAATTCCATCACACACCGCAATGGCAGGGAACTCAACCGGAGTCCCGCCTGCCAGCCTGACACCGGCTTTTACGGCAGCGGTAAGATCATTTAGGTGCATATGCCCGGGCACTATCTCATTAAAAGAATTAACCACCCCAATCATCGGCCTCTCAAGTTCCTGGTCTATATATCCCAAGGCCCGCAGCAAAGATCTATGGGGAGCTTTTTCTATTCCCTTTTTAATTGAATCGCTGCGCATCACATCACCCCTATTTGCTCTAAAATTGTAAATAAAAAAACCCTGGTGATTAATCCTTTGAAAAGAGGAGTCTATCAGCCAAGGCCATTATCTGCTTAAGTGGTTCTACTAACAGGCCATATACTTCGAACCGGGCATAGAATGCCCCGGTTCTGACATTGGCTTATTCCTCCCGGGTTTTATGAGATTACTGATTATAATAAGGTCGTCGTTAATAATCATATCTAAATCACTTTGCATATAAAATTAACCTCCCGCCCGGCAGTCGGCTAATACTGCCAGGGACGAGAGGTTTATCACGCGGTACCACCCTGTTTGCCTTCCGCTTCGCAGCAGAAGACCTCTTAGGTGTCCTCACAGGGACACAGCCTTGATAACGGGTTGCTATCCCGGTTAAAGCCTAATGATATCTCACTGAGCATACTTTCAGCTTTACGGCTCCAGGGCGATGTTTTCACCTGGACTGGCGCCGGTTCACAGCACTCCCGGCTCTCTGTAGCCACGGCTCCCGGTTACTTGCTCCCTATCACAGCCTTTATCATGCTTAACAGTATACAGAATCAAGAATGCAGTGTCAAGAAAATGTTTGGCATGTGTTTCTATTGTTAGTAGTTTAATCTACATAAGTGTCTCTTTTATCGAATCTTCGATTATTGACAAGGCGTAGTCAACATCTGCTTCAGTTATGATTAAAGGTGGCAAAAATCTTAAGGTATTATCACTGACGCAGTTTATCAACAGGCCTTTTTCCTGGCAAACCGGAAGCAGACCGCGGCATGGAACTGAAAACTCCATTCCCAGCATTAGTCCTTTCCCCCGCACATCGGTAATAATATTGTAACGGTTCCTTAAATCCAACAGTCTTTCCTTAAAGTATTCTCCTACTTTAGCAGCATTCTCAACCACCCCGTGGTTCAGCAGTTGATCAAGAGCGGCAAGAGCGGCAGCGCTGGCCAACGGGTTGCCTCCAAAAGTAGAAGCATGGTCCCCTGGATTAAAAGCTGAAGCAATTTCTTCCTTAGCCAGCATTGCACCAATGGGGAAACCACCACCCAAAGCTTTTGCTAAAGTAAATATGTCAGGTTCAACACCGAAATGCTGGTAACCCAAAAACTTGCCGGTACGGCCAAGGCCGCACTGTATTTCGTCAAAAATAAGCAACAGGCCCTGTTCGTCACAAATCTTCCTGACCTCTTTTATATAAGATGGTTCAAGTTCGTTAACACCGCCTTCCCCCTGGATAGGCTCCAGCATAATAGCGCATGTATTTGGGCTTATTACCTCCCGGAGGGCATTCAAATCGTTTATCGGCACATATTTAAAACCGGCCGGTAGAGGATCGAAACCCTGCTGGTACTTTGGCTGGCCGGTAGCGGTTATTGTAGCCAATGTCCTTCCGTGGAAAGACTTTAAAGCAGTTATTATCTCATACCTTTCAGGATTGCCTTTCATATCCGCATATTTGCGTGCCAATTTAATGGCGCCCTCATTGGCCTCCGCCCCGCTGTTGCAAAAAAACACCCTGTCGGCACAGGAATTTTCAACTAAAATACGTGCCAGTTTTACTTGAGGCTCAATGTAATACAAATTGGAAACATGCATCAGTGTTTCTGCCTGTTTTTGTATGGCTTTTACCACCGCCGGGTGGCAGTGGCCCAGCGAATTTACTGCCAGGCCGCTGACAAAATCCATGTATTCCTTACCTTCAGCATCCCAAACTTTAACCCCGCTGCCCTTAACCAAAGCCAGAGGCAGTCGTCCATAAGTCTTCATTACCCACCGGTTACCGGCGTCAATTATTTCCGAGCTGTTCACTATATTCACTCCAAGCTATTAATATTTTACGCTAACTGAAAAACCAACCAACAATCATTGCTACTTTGTTACCATCGTACCGATACCCTTATTGGTAAACACCTCTAACAGCAGTGAATGTGGAACCCTGCCGTCCAATATGTGGGTAGTCTGAACACCGCCGTCCAAAGCCTTAACACAGCACTCAACTTTGGGAATCATGCCACCGTCAATAATGCCCTGTTCAATTAGTTCAGGCACTTCATCCCTGGTTAAAGGGGAAATAATTGAGGTGGGATCGTTGCGATCAGCCAATATTCCCTCAACATCGGTAAGGATCATCAACTTATCCGCTTGCAGGGCAACCGCTAAGGCACTGGCGGAAGTATCACCGTTAATATTGTAGCTTTCACCATCTTTGCCTACTCCTACCGGGGCTACAACCGGTATATACCCTTCATTAATTACAGTATCCACTATATCCGGGTTTACCTGGATTATCTCACCGACATAACCTATATCCACCAGGTCGATGGAACCATCCGAAGCCCTGATCTTGCCGGGCTTCTTCTCAGCTATGAACAAATCGGCATCTGTGCCGGACAAGCCGACTGCCCGGCCCCCAAAACTATTGATATGGGCTACCAATTCTTTATTAATCTTACCTACCAGAACCATCTCAACGATTTCCATCGTTTCCTTATCCGTTACTCTTAAACCGCCCAAAAACTTTGACTCAATATTAACCCTTTTGAGCATAGTGGTTATCTCAGGCCCGCCACCATGGACAATAACCGGGTTCATACCAACATATTTCATCAGCACCACATCGGTGAGGACTGCCTTTTTCAACTCTTCATTTAGCATGGCGTGCCCGCCATACTTTATAACCACAGTACTCCCATAAAACTTCTTTATATAGGGCAAGGCCTCTACCAATACAGAAGCCTTTTCTAAAGCACTGGACATTTCTCACAAACCTTTCTTTTAAACTTCGGTATAAAATGTAAGCTATAAGCAACCCGGCTGTTTTTGGCAAACACATTATTTAAACCGCCTGTAGCTTATTGCTTATAGCCCGCTGCCTTTTTTGAAATTAAATAGATCAGCTGCGGTAACTGCCGTTTATTTTTACATACTCGTAAGTTAAATCGCAACCCCATGCCGTTGCTTCATACTGTCCTTCCTTAAGGTCAATTAGGACACTGATGTTCTTTTGAGCCAGGACTTCCGATGCTCTGGCTTCATCAAACTCAACAGAGCCGCCGTCCTTGGCTACCTGAACATCTCCCAGGAAAATATCAAAATCGTTGGGATTAAACTTCGCCCCGGAATAACCGGTGGCACACATTATCCTCCCCCAGTTGGCATCCTCCCCAAATACGGCCGCTTTAAACAAATTGGACCCGGCAACGCTCCTGGCAGCCAACCTGGCATCTTTTTCAGTCAAAGCATTTACTACCCGGACCTCAATAAACTTTGTCGCCCCTTCTCCATCCCTGGCTATCTCCTTTGCCAGGTATATACATACTTCCGTCAGTGCCTCCCTGAAAACCCGGCAGGCATTTTCTTCAAAATCCTTAATTTCAGTATTCGCCGCTTTGCCATTGGCCATCAAAGTTACCATGTCATTGGTACTTGTATCGCCGTCTACGGTAATCATATTAAAGCTTTTCTCGGTTGCAAAAACCAGGCACTTTTTCAAGCAATCCGGGGATATAGCGGCATCAGTAGTTATAAAGCCCAACATGGTAGCCATATTGGGGTGAATCATTCCTGAACCTTTTACCATTCCTCCTATTGTAATTTTTTTGCCTTCCAGTTCAAAACTTATGGCACACTGTTTCGAGAAAGTATCGGTTGTCATTATCGCTTCAGCTGCATCCTGGCTGCCGGTGCGGCTAAGGGCTTTAACTGCCATCTGTATGCCCGGTACAATTCGATCCATCGGCATAGGCTGGCCGATCACCCCGGTGGAAGCCACTAAAACCTGCTCGTCAGGTATATCAAGCAGCCTGGCAGTTTCAGCAGCCATGGCCCGGGCATCAACCATGCCCCTTTCTCCATTGCAGGCATTGGCATTGCCGCTGTTGATTATGACCGCCCTCGCACTGCCGTAAGCATTTAATCTTTCCATATCTATTAACACCGGAGCCGCCTTTACCACATTGGTGGTAAAAACACCGGCTGCAGCTGCTTCACACTCAGAATAAACCAGGGCAATATCTTTTTTTCCCTTGTATTTAATCCCGGCAGCCACTCCGGAAGCTAAAAACCCTTCCGGCGCCGTGACACCGCCGGGTACCCAATTAAACTTCATTTAAAAAACACCTCCGAAGCCATACCATTAGCTTCACTAATTATTATGGAAACATCCCCGGCATTCCAAGCCCGGTTTCCTCGGGCAACCCGAACATGATATTCATATTTTGCACCGCCTGGCCGGATGCCCCTTTAATTAAATTATCAATTGCCGAAACGATAATTACCCGGCCGGTCCTGTCATCAATCACCATACCAATGTCACAATGGTTTGAACCGCTGACAGATTTGGTGGCCGGCAACATGCCCGGCGGCAGTACCCTGACAAAAGGGCTCCCTGCATAAAACTCATTATATAAACTGTTTAAATCATTCAAGTTTGTATCAACTTTCAATCCTGCATAGATTGTGCTTAGTATTCCCCTGATCATCGGGGTCAAGTGTGGCGAAAAAGACACTAAAAGCTCTTTACCGGCCAGCAGGCTGAGTTCTTGCTCTATTTCCGGGGTGTGCCTGTGCTTGGCAAGGTTATATGCTTTAATGCTTTCATTGGCTTCACAATAATGATTATTCCGGGTAGGGTTCCTGCCTGCTCCCGAAACGCCTGATTTTGAGTCGATAATAATACTGTTGGTATCAATCATGTTGTTTTTTAACAAAGGCGCCAAGCCAAGGATAACACTGGTTGGATAACAACCGGGATTGGCTACAAGATCGGTTTTTCTTATTTCCTCCCGGTGTATTTCCGGCAGCCCATATACAGCCTTGGCATTGAGCTGGGGTTGGCTGTGGGTCATTTGGTACCATTTTTCATAAGTAGAGACATCATTGAAACGGAAATCTGCCCCTAAATCTACCAACTTTTTGCCTTTGCGATTGACTTCGGCAGCCACGTCCATAGAATGGCCATGAGGCAAGGCGGTAAAGATAACATCACACCTGTCCACCAAAGCTTCCAAATCAAGATTTTCTCCCACCAGGTCCACATGCTTGTACAGGTGAGGGTATACCTCCCAAAATGGCATTCCTGCATAACTTTGAGTAGTCAGACCGGCCAGCCGGGCATTGGGGTGATACGACAAAATCCTGACCAGCTCAGCCCCGGTGTACCCTGTTGCACCAATGATACCCACATTAATTTTTTTCTCCGGCATTAAAAAAATAGCTCCTTCCTACACACATACAAATATAACTATAAACCAGAAAAACGGCTTATAGTTAAGTATTCTTGAAAAAAATCGCTTTTCCTGCAGTTTATATTTTAAGCTCCCGGTGCATGTGATATTGCCTAACTTATTATTTGATAGAATAATATCACAGAAAAACTTTTTGACGAAACACTGTCAACCCTCATATAAACGGCCAGATCCCCTATACGGGGCAAATCAGCACACCACATTAATTTTTCGCCCGCAGCCAACGCAAAGGTCTTTATTTAGCCCGACAACATGCGTATGGTAGCCCCTGCGTTTAATAAGAACAGTTGAGCATTCCGGGCAAAAGGTATTTCCACCGTCTAACTCCGGCGCATTTCCAATATAAACATAATCCAAGTAATCCTTGGCTATATCCCTTGCCATCTTAATAGTTTCAAGGGGAGTGGGTTCCAAATCAAATTTATAATTTGGAAAATACCTGGAGAAATGCAGCGGTATGTCGCGCCCCAGGCCTGCCAACCAGCGAGCCAACCTTTCAATCTCTTCCTGGGAATCATTCAGCCCGGGCACCAGCAGCGTGGTAATCTCCACATGGCAGTGCCGGACAGCTGTTTCCACCGTCTTAATTACCGGCTCCAACCGGCCCGCACATAGTTTCCTGTAATACTCTTCAGTAAAAGCCTTTACGTCAATATTCATGGCATCAATAAAAGGCAGCAACTCTTTTAACGGCTTTTCATTGATATAACCGTTAGTCACCAATACGTTTTTTAGCCCTTTCTGCCTGGTCAGCTTTGCAGTATCATAAACATATTCATACCACATAAAAGGCTCGGAATAAGTATAAGCCAAACCAATACACGGCGCCCTGTCCATGCTTGTCAGGGTTATCTCTACAGCTTTTTCAGGGGTTATGTAAACCGAATTGGGATCTCCCTGGGCGATCTCCCAATTTTGGCAAAAACCACAACGCAGGTTGCATCCCATAGTGCCTAAGGACATGATGTATTGCCCCGGGTAAAAATGATAAAGAGGTTTCTTCTCAATAGGGTCCAAGCCATATGATGTGCACTTTCCGTAATTAACAGCATAGAGAACCCCGTCCCGGTTTTCCCTTACCCGGCAAAAACCCCGGTGTCCCGGTTTAATTGTGCACATTTTAGGACACACTTGGCAGGATACCTTGTCTTCACTCTTTTTTTCGTAAAACATTACTTCTTTATCCAAAAAAACCCACCCCGAATAGCTTCCAGCAGCCGGCTACCAGCAACCAGCTTTTTTAAAAATACAGGTAACGCTACCCACTAAAGCTGACAGCTGATAGCTAATAGCTAATAGCTGGCATCAAATGTATCTAACCACCTCAAACCTTTGCAGCTCATAGTCTTCGTCCGGGCTTATACCTGCCTTTTCACAAGCAATCCGGATTTGTTCTTCCACCGTATCGATGCCCTCGAGGTTTGGCAGCAGCAATCCTTGCCTGCGGCCTGCTATTACAATCACTCCATAACGGGAAGTATCAAGCTGTTCCTTACTGTCTATAGGTTCCGGAGCACTCAGGACATCCACCGAAATATCCAGTTCATCCAGTTCGTCTTCACTCACCGGGTAAAACCTTGGGTCACGGTGCCCTGCGCTAATGGCATTCTGGATGGTTTCCTCAACAATATTTCCATACTGGGGCATGATTGTACCTATACAACCCCGGAGCCGCCCGTTTTTTTTCAAGGAAACAAACACTCCTGCTTTTCCCTTAAATTCATCGGGTATATCCTGAGGTGAGACCTTTAGCCTTTTGCCCTTTGCATAATGTTCCAATGACGCCCTGGCTATACCCGGAAGATAACCCTCATTTTTTTTCCTATTTTCAGATTTTACCCTCCGGTTTTCTTCTATCATACTGCCGTAACTAAAACTTTCATCTTCTGCACGGGGTTTCAAGGCAGCGACCAAGTAACCGACACCAAAAGGCCCTTCATAAGAAAGTACCTCGCTTTCCACATCATAGCCATCCAGGCTTCCCAGCATCATTATCACCGGCCTTAAACCACATTCGCCCGCCCGTTCAATAAGCTCCCTGTCAAGATTTAACAGTCCCATTACATCGGCGTTTTCCAACAGCTTAACCATTTTTTGATCAAACTCCGCGCCCCTGGGATCATAGCCTGCCGGGGCATTCCTGGTTAAACGGTGAGACATGTCGCCGCTGGCAACCAGCGCAGCTTTTTTGCCCGATTGATTTACTGCCTCTTTGACCGCCATTCCAAATTTATACAGCTCTTCATATGATAAAAAGCCCATATAAATAACCACCAGGGGTAATTTGACGCCGGCCTCCGAAATAAAGTATAACGGTACGGTTAAGCCGTGATCGAGCTCCAGCCTGACTCCATATTCCCTGGCCTCTTGCTTGTTTAAACCAACAGTATTAATGCCGGACCGGTTGGCTTGGCTGATAATAGACTCTGCCAAATCCAAACCATTATCCAGCTCAAAAGCTACTTCCGGGGCATTAAACCTACCTAAATCCCCTTTTAAAACAGGGTTCATATTAACGGCAATGCCGTCACTG
>CAYUXS010000015.1:0-636 GCA_964448915.1 uncultured Peptococcaceae bacterium | reverse complement strand
AATCAAAACCTGGGCTCCGCTATCTTTTATCCTCCGGCCCAATTCCAACATAGCCAGCTTTGACTGCATCACGGTATCCGATTCCTTACCCCCAACTGCCGGGACCATTATCGGGGGGTGAGGGCTTACACCGGCAAACACTAAAGGCATACCATCACCTCCATTTAATAATTTCTTTAACTGCCGTTTCTTACATCTTTATTTTATCCTTTTATATTAAATCCAGTATAGCTCCTTTTAAAAAATAAGCACCCAAAAAGATTATAAAAATACTGCACACTATTAATACCCCGTTATACAGCCTTTGACTTATAAAACGCCTGCCCCCGGCTATTACCCCGGAAATTAAAGAATACCAGGCAAGGTCCGCCAAAATATGGCCGGAATAAAAAGACGCCACTCCCCAGTAACCGCTATTTAACGCTTGGGTTATATATAAAAGGCCAACTGTTGCCCACCAGATACTCCAGTATGGATTGGCCAAACTGGATAAAATGCCGGCAACCACCGGGTACAGCCACCCGTTAAAAGTGCCGCGATCTTTAAGAGTTTCCTTCTTTTTATCATTTAAAGACAAGGATACCTTTCTTTTTAACACATCTTTAATCATGCTCAAACCCAATAATATTAAAAACA
>CAYUXS010000014.1:16385-18627 GCA_964448915.1 uncultured Peptococcaceae bacterium | reverse complement strand
TAAAAAGCGCTTGGAGCATCTTTGTGGCATTGTGGCCAAGGAACTAGAAATTGTTGAGCTTGAGCGCAAAATTAATATCCGTGTCCGGAAACAAATGGAAAAGACCCAAAAGGAATACTATCTACGTGAACAAATTAAAGCTATCCAGAAAGAATTGGGAGAAAAAGACGACCGGTTGGCAGAAACCGAAGAATACCGTGAGAAAATAGAAAACGCCAAACTTCCCAAAAGTGTGGAAGAAAAAGCCCTTAAAGAATTAGACAGGCTTGAGAAAATGCCGTCCATGTCCGCAGAATCTGCAGTGGTCAGGAGTTACTTGGATTGGATATTAGCCTTGCCCTGGTCGAAAAGCACCAAAGACAGGTTGGATATTAATGAAGCCTCGAGAATTCTTGATGAAGATCACTATGGCCTAAAAGAATCTAAAGAGCGCATTTTGGAGTACTTGGCTATCAGGAAGTTGGCCAAGAAAATGAAAGGCCCTATTATTTGTTTCGTGGGTCCGCCCGGTGTGGGTAAAACTTCTCTGGCCCGTTCTATAGCCAGGGCGCTGGAGCGCAATTTTGTCCGCATGTCCCTGGGTGGTGTAAGGGATGAAGCTGAAATCAGGGGCCACCGCAGGACCTATGTCGGCGCCCTGCCTGGCAGGATTATTCAGGGCATGAAAAACGCAGGTTCAAAAAACCCGGTTTTCCTCCTTGATGAGATTGACAAAATGAGCAATGATTTCAGGGGAGATCCTTCTTCAGCCCTCCTTGAGGTGCTGGATCCTGAACAAAATAATTCTTTCAGCGATCATTACCTGGAAGTGCCTTTTGATCTTTCAAATGTAATGTTTATTACCACTGCCAATGTGCAGCATAACATTCCAAGGCCCCTGCTGGACAGGATGGAAGTAATCTATATTTCCGGTTATACCGAAGAGGAAAAGGTTCAGATTGCCCTGCGCCATTTAGTACCGAAACAAATTAATGAGCACGGCTTGACTAAACAAATGATTAGTATTTCTGAAAATACTATCCGGAAAATAATCCGTGAGTATACCCGTGAAAGCGGTGTCCGTAATCTCGAAAGAAATATTGCTTCCCTGTGCCGTAAAGCTGCAAAACAAATAGTAAGCGGAAAGACAAAAAGAGTTAAAATCACTGCAGTGAACCTTGAAAATTTCCTGGGAATACCCAAGTACCGGTATAATTTGATTGAACAAGAAGACCAAGTAGGTGTTGCTACCGGAATGGCCTGGACTGAGGTGGGCGGTGATACTATAGCCATCGAGGTTTCAATTTATAAAGGCAGCGGTAAGATTACACTCACCGGTAAACTTGGCGATGTCATGAAAGAATCTGCACAGGCCAGCTACAGTTATGTTCGGAGCCGAGCTAACCAGTTAAATATTAAAGATGAAGATTTTCAAAAAAATGATATTCATATCCACATCCCTGAAGGGGCTATCCCCAAAGACGGCCCTTCGGCGGGAATAACTATGGCTTGTGCCTTGGCTTCGGCGTTGACAGGAGCGAAAGTGCGCAGGGATGTGTCAATGACCGGTGAAATAACCTTAAGGGGCAGGGTCCTTCCTGTAGGCGGGATTAAAGAAAAAGTGCTGGCAGCCCACAGGGCAGGTATAAAAATGGTTATTTTACCCAAAGATAATGAGAAAGATTTGGATGAAATACCTGCTAATATTAAGAAGAGCCTTGAATTTAAGCTGGTTGAGCACACCGATGAGGTATTGGAACTGGCTTTAATTAGAGATCAAAGCATAGATGGATCGCTGGATTCCGATCCCATGCTGATGACACCCGAAGTAGTAGGCCTGAACAGCATTATTCAGGTCGAAGGAGGAACCCAGATCCAAGCATGAAGATTGTTTCCGCTGTTTTTGTAAAAAGTTCATACAGCATTAAGGACTGCCCGGAGGGTGGCTTGCCAGAAGTCGCTTTAGCCGGGCGTTCCAATGTAGGGAAATCTTCTTTTTTAAATAAGATGGTTAACAGGAAAGGTTTGGCCAGGACCAGCAATACTCCCGGCAGAACCAGGATGATTAATTACTTTTTAATCAATGAAGCCTTTTACTTGGTGGATTTGCCAGGTTACGGGTATGCCCGTGTCCCGAAAAAAATGCAAGAAGAGTGGGGAGTTTTAATAAGGGATTACCTGGAGAAGAGGGACAACCTCCGTGGTGTTGTCCTCTTGCTGGATATAAGGCATAAACCAACTGAAATGGATTTGCAGCTCTTTG
>CAYUXS010000014.1:15245-16350 GCA_964448915.1 uncultured Peptococcaceae bacterium | reverse complement strand
CAGCAACAAATACAGGTGCTGCTGGTTGCTACCAAGGCTGACAAGCTGTCCAGGAGCCAAGCCAACAACCAGATAAAAATTATTGAAAAGTCCTTGGGTTTAGAGGGTCAGGATCTAATAATAAGTTTTTCCGCTAAAACCGGGCAGGGGCGGGATGAGGTTTGGAAAGAGCTGGGGTGGCTGCTGGAGCAGGCTGATGTAGAATAAGAGACAGGAGACAGGAGACAGGAGATAGGAGACAGGAGGCAGGAGACAGGAGACAGAAGACAGGAGACAGGAGTTTAGGTATTCCTTGATGGTCGGCTGTCAGCTATCAGCTGTCAGCTTTATTTTCAGCATTTCTGATGGGTTAAAAATTGTAGGGGCGGCTGCCTACAGCCGCCCTTTTCCCTACCCAGATGTAACTGTCCGTTCATAAAAATTTTGCTGCAGCAGCTGGTAGTTGGAAGCTAACAGCTGATAGCTAACAGCTGATAGCTGTCAGCTGATCTATAAGGAATGCAGGATCTGTCTATTCCCAAAACTTCAGCCTATCCAATCCTGTTTTCTTTGGCTTTTTATCTTCAGGTATATAATTAATTGTATTCACTGCGGTATTGGCAAATTGCACATCGGTAATTTCGCCTGCTTTAATTGGCATTGGTATTTCCCGGGAACGCTTAAACATATCAATCAGCACATCTATATTTTCCAGTTTTGGCACAGGATTTTCCGGCAGCCCCCCGCAATTATAGTACTGCTTTAAGATAACCGGGAATAAATCCTCATCTATGGTGGGGATACTTTCCATTACCTGGGCGGATTCTTCCGGGGTATGGTACTTAAGCCAGACCAGAGCCATAAAAATTGAGTTGGTAAAACGCTGCAGCGCTTCCGGGTGCTGCTTGATATATTCCGGTGAAGTAACACAGACATAAACAGGGAAGATGGTTTTTATGGTTTTTGCAGTGTAGAAGCCCTTTGAAATGGCTGGTATCAGATCATTGTCATCAGCCAGCAGGTAATGGCCGGTGCCGGCACTTAAAGCGCCAATTCTGATTTCTTCGGGTATATTGGTAATCATGGTTACCGATTCGTAAGGATTAACCCCGGCATCCCAAAGTGT
>CAYUXS010000014.1:7440-15235 GCA_964448915.1 uncultured Peptococcaceae bacterium | reverse complement strand
CAGGAATACTGTACCCAATGAATTGGGCGGGCCTGTTATAATTGATTTGTTTTTCAACGATTGAATGTCTTCAATAGGCTCATTTTCCTTGGACATTAAATAATAAGTGGTTCCCTGATCCAAAGAAGCAAAGATAGTAAGGCCTGGACCTTCCTGCAGGGTAGATGTTTTCTTGTAAATTAAATTTGAAATCTCCACCAGGGCGACATCGGCTTTACCTTCTTCAAGGAGAGACAGTGCTTCCCAATCACTTTCTGCCTCGACCTGTTTTATTTTAACCAGCTGATTATGGTATAGGGATTCTTTCATAGCCAGGTAATGAGGAAGTTTATTTATTTTTGGAGTTGATTCCGCCACCCTGATATATGAAAACTTTACTTTATTGGCTTGATATTTTTTATAAAAATAAAAAGAGCCTGTCCCAACAGCGGTTAATAAAAAAACTATAGCCAAAGCGAGTAGGATTTTTCTTTTCAAAATTGGCAACCCCCCATAAAATTCTCAGTAGAATATATGTTGCTTGCTATAGGATTATGAGGAAATTTTGGCTTATTTTACACTGGTTGACAGGTATAGTTTGAAAGGGTTAATATATTTAATATTATGTTTTTAATATTTAATGGCCATGATGGGAAGGGTATAAAATACCCGGGAAAAGAGAGGGGGTCCGGGCATAAAATTGCGCCTGGCTGAAAGGCCCCTGCCTGTGAGGGTTTTATATTGTCGTCCCGGAGCCGCCCGGTTGAAATAATTAGGCCGGGCCGGGGAGCCCGTTACAGCTTTAGAGAGCCGGCCTTGTTAAAGTCCGGAAATAAGGTGGTACCGCGGATATAACCCTTCCGTCCTTAAGACAGAGGGGTTTTTTACATACTATGGGGTATTTCTCTCTGGTCAGAATTCAGAAGCCGGAAGTCAGTAGTCAGTTTCAACAGAATATATAATAATAGCCAATGCCTGTTGTTCCGGCAGGTAGCTATTGTTTTTCAAATTCTGACTCCTGACTCCTGGATCCTGTATTCTGACAAAAAAGAACACTTGTGAGCTTAAGGAGGTTTCCAATGGCTTCAAAAAAATACAACCCACAAACCGATATGCCTACTACTTATGACCCTAAAAATGTTGAATCAAGATGGTATAAAGAATGGGAGGATAACAAATATTTTCATGCAGGGGTCGATCCTGACAAAAAACCTTTTTGTATAGTTATGCCTCCTCCCAATGTTACCGGCCAGCTGCATATGGGGCATGCCCTGGACAATACATTGCAGGACATTTTGACCCGCTGGAGACGTATGCAAGGATATAACGCTCTATGGCTTCCGGGTACCGATCATGCCGGTATTGCCACTCAAGCCAGGGTGGAAGAGCAGTTAATCTCTGAAGGGACTTCCAAGGAAGAACTGGGAAGAGAAAAGTTTTTGGCAAAGGTATGGCAGTGGAAAGAAGAATACGGCAGCCAGATTACCAACCAATTAAGAAGGCTCGGCTCTTCCTGTGACTGGGATAGGGAAAGGTTTACCATGGACCAGGGGTGCTCGGATGCAGTTCTTGAGGTCTTCACACGTTTGTATGAGAAAGGCCTTATTTATAGGGATTATTATATTACCAACTGGTGCCCCGGTTGCCAGACCACCATATCGGATATTGAAGTGGAGCACCATGAAAAACCCGGCCACTTTTATTATATAAAATACCCGGTTAAAAACAGTGATGAGTATATTACCGTTGCCACAACCAGGCCGGAAACGATGCTTGGGGACGTTGCTGTGGCTGTCAGCCCAGGTGATGAAAGGTATAAACACCTGGTGGGCAAGACTTTGATTTTGCCTATTGCCGGCAGGGAAATCCCGGTTATCGAGGATGAATATGTGGATCCGGAATTTGGCACCGGGGTTGTTAAAATTACTCCCGCTCATGATCCCAACGACTTTGAGGTAGGCATCCGCCACAATTTGGTTCCGGTTGAAGTAATTGACAAGAAAGCTATGATGACGGCTGAAGCCGGAAAATATCAAGGCTTGGACCGCTGGGAATGCCGGAAGCAATTGGTTAAAGAGTTAGATGCCTTGGGTTACTTGGTAAAAGTAGAAGATTACAGCCATGCTGTAGGGCATTGCTACCGCTGTTCAACAGTTATTGAGCCAATGCTTTCCAAACAGTGGTTTGTCCGCATGAAACCGCTGGCTGAACCTGCTATTCAAGTGGTTAAAGACGGCCGGCTGAAATTTGTGCCGGAAAGATTTACTAAAATTTACCTTAACTGGATGGAGAATATAAGGGACTGGTGCATCTCAAGGCAGTTGTGGTGGGGGCATAGGATCCCTGTGTGGTACTGTGAAGATTGCGGGGAAATGATGGTTACAAAAAATGCCCCGGATAAATGCAAGGCTTGTTCAAGCACCAAATTGGTGCAGGATCCCGATGTTCTTGACACCTGGTTCTCATCGGCTCTATGGCCTTTCTCTGCTTTGGGCTGGCCTGAGAAAACCCTGGATCTTGCCTATTTTTACCCAACTTCAGTTCTGGTAACTGGCAGGGACATTATTTTCTTCTGGGTTGCCAGGATGATCTTCAGCGGCTTGAAATTTATGGATGACGTGCCCTTCCGTGAGGTCTTTATCCATGGTTTGGTGCTTGACGCCCTGGGAAGGAAAATGAGCAAGTCTTTAGGGAACGGTGTTGATCCTATTGAGGTCATCGAAAGCCATGGCGCCGACAGCCTCCGCTTCATGCTGGTAACCGGGAACACCCCGGGAAATGACCTGCGGTTCCATTTTGAAAGGCTGGAAGGAGCCAGGAATTTCGCCAATAAGATTTGGAATGCTTCCAGGTTTGTGCTGATGAACCTGTATGACTATAAACCCGGAAATAAGCCTGGCAGGGACGCATTAACCCTGGCCGACAAGTGGATATACAGCCGCTTCCAGGCGGTTGCCGGCGATGTTACCAAAAACCTTGAGATGTATGAAATGGGCGAGGCAGCCCGGGTACTTTATGAATTTATCTGGAGTGAATTCTGTGACTGGTATATTGAACTGACTAAACCCAGGCTTTACGGGGATGATGCTGAAGACAGGAGGACAGCTCAATATGTACTGGCAGATATTTTAAAAGGGACTATGGAACTGCTTCATCCTTTCATGCCTTTTATTACCGAGGATATCTGGCAGCGCCTGCCGGTACAAAAGGGGCGGACCATTATGAAAGCTGCCTGGCCGGAGCCAAACGCAGCCTACCTGGACAAGCAGTCGGAACAAAAAATGGAAGTATTGATGGATATTATCCGTTCAATCCGGCATATCCGCAGTGAAATGAATGTGCCCCCGGGGAAAAAAGCGGAAGTTATCCTGGAGATCCCGGATAATAATATCAGGAAATTGGTACAAGAATGGCATGGTTATATAGATAGCCTGGCAACTGCAAATACGGTTATCACCGGTTCTTTGCCAGAAAAACCGCAACAAGCTGCCCATGCTGTGGCTAAAGGCGTAGAAATATATGTTCCTTTAAAAGGCTTGATAGATATTAAGCAGGAAACTGCCCGGCTGGAAAAGGAGCTTGCCCAAATAGAGAAGGAATTGCAAAGGGTAAGAGGAAAACTGTCAAATCAGGGATTCCTGGCCAAAGCTCCCCAGGATGTTATTGAGAAGGAAAAAGCCAAGGAGGCGGAGTTTTCAGAAAAACAAGCAGCCATTAAGAACCGTCTGCAAATACTGGCACCGCAAAAATAATGCGACATACGGGGGATTGACGGTGGATTACCTTGAAGCAGTAGAATACATTCAGAATTTAACTAAATTTGGGTATAATTTTGGCCTTGGCCGGATAACTGAGCTTCTTAAAAGATTTGACAATCCTCATCTTAAATTAAAGGTTATCCATGTGGGAGGCACCAACGGAAAAGGCTCCACCGGGGCCATGATCAGCTCTATTCTCAAAGAAACAGGTTATAAAGTGGGGCTGTTTACCTCGCCCCACTTGCACTCATATACCGAAAGGTTTTTAATTAACGGCCAGAAAATTGCTGAAGAAGATGTAGCCCGTATTATTACTTTAATGAAACCACAGTTGGACGATATGGTCAGTAAAGGTTTTGAACACCCGACAGAGTTTGAGGTGGGGACTGCACTGGCCTTTTTGTACTTTTATCAACAGGAAGTCGATTTCCTGGTAATGGAAGTGGGACTGGGGGGCGCAATAGATTCCACCAATGTGGTGGACCCTGAAGTTTCGATAATTACCAATGTTTCGATGGATCATATGAATTACCTGGGGAATACAATTAGGGAAATAGCAAGTGTTAAAGCAGGGATTATAAAGCAAGGGAAACCTTTGGTTACTGCCGCCAAAGGAGAGGCTTTGGAGGTAATCCTGGAAAGATGCCGCGAGCTTAATGCCCCGGCAGTTGTAGTCGGGAAAGATGTACGCTGGGAGCAGAGGAGCATTAGTCACCGCGGCCAGTATTTGGATATTTACGGTTTACACAAAAACTATGAGAATTTATTTATCCCCTTAATAGGGCGGCACCAGCAAATAAACGCAGCAACCGCTGTTGCTGCCATTGAGGTGTTAATAGGCCGCAGGGTGCTCCCGGCACAATGTGCCGTTGAAAAAGGACTGGCTAAAACATTATGGCCGGCCAGGTTGGAGATTGTAAAAAATAACCCGTGCGTTGTTATTGATGCAGCCCATAATTATGATGGGGCTGTATCATTGCGCCAGGCCTTGGATGAATATTTTCCTGGGAAAAGAAGAATTTTGGTATTAGGAATGCTGGGTGATAAAGAGCGATCCAAAGTAGTGTCAGAGTTGGCGCCCGGATCGGAAAAAGTTATAATTACCAAGCCAAACAGCCCCAGGGCGGGGGATTCGGAAATGCTGGCTGGAGAAGCCCGCCGTTATACAGGCAGTGTATGTATAATCGAAAACATTACCAATGCGGTAGAAGCCGGTATTAATGCTGCCGGGCCGGATGATCTGGTAATTGTCACCGGTTCATTTTATATGGTGGCGGAAGCCAGGGAGCACATTAAAAATATGCTTGATTGACCCATATTAGTTGTTTAGCTCGGTTTTAAGGTTAATAGCTTTGATATTATCTCTTGGATTTGGGATTTCGGCTTTTGAAGGCAATAAAGACAGCAGATCCCTAATGACCTTTAATTCTTCATAGGACATGTGGACAAGTTTTTGTTGAATATCTTTCCTGATGGTTTCTTCGGTTTCAAGAGGCGTTTGTTTCGAAGCGATTAATTTGGACGGGCAAACATTTAGGCCTAGGGCGATCTTTTTTAGAGCTTTAATACTTGGTGATTTTACACCCCTTTCGACTTGGCTGATAAATTCGTGGCTGTAGCCTGCTCTTTTGGCCAACTCGTATTGGGATATACCAAGTTCCAACCTCATACTTCTAATCCTATCTTTTATCACTTGTTAATCCCCCTATGCTAGCATAGTTATGGTCATAACAGAGTAGCAACAATTAAAAATTCTTGAATATTTTGCTTTTTCCTGCCGAAAAAAAGATTATTTGCGTATATTTTTTAGGCAAAAAAAAACCGCTGTTTAAGCGGTTATTGGTATCCTAATTTTCGTTCGGCCAACAGTCATCTTTTTTTAAAACGATTTCATAAAATACTGCGACAACAATAATTATTGGAACAACACCTAATAATAAAAAACCTATCTCAGATTCCACGGAGTACAATTTCCCCCCTTTGACCCAAATTATCATAGTTTCGCTAGTATGTAAAGGCAAGTATAAGGCCAAAAATAATCGAATTTTTGGATACTTTCTGGTTTTTCCCCTGTATGTCTGGAATAGTCGTATTATCTTGTTCTATTTTATTAGTTCTGCCTTTAATTATTCCGGTAAATTAAATATAAAAAAAAGCCCCTTATTAGGGGTTTTTATGGAAGGGTTACGTACAATGCATTTTCTTCAGGATTATATTTAGCTTCAAATTTTCCTTTTTGTGTTATATTAAATTGATTAAAAAAACCTTTGCCAAAGACTTTGGTTTTCCTTATTTCCATACCACCTTCATCCACAGCCCTTATCCGGATGGTTTTTGTGTCCCTGTCGTAGGCTAACTCTATTCTTTTAGTCTGGAGTTTTGACCTTGCTACATTATTTAGGACTACAGATGTTTTTGATAATGAAACTAAGGGAACTTTTTCTTGTTTTTCCCTTCTGGGTTTATAGACTTCAAATGCCACAGGTCCCACATCTCCCTTAATAGTATTAATTGTTATTATATTATAACCACTTATAGAAGGAAGTTAAACTTATGGTAGAATATTTTGTCAATTAATAAAAACTCATTATATTTATGCATAATATATTAAAAGATATGCTAGCTGTGTTATAATTTAAACTATTGCAAGAGTCATGAAAATGAGGTGAATGGTTTGACATTATTCCAGACAGTAGTGTTGGGTTTGGTGCAAGGGCTGGGGGAGTTTTTGCCTATTTCCAGTTCGGCCCACCTTATCTTAACACCTTGGATTTTAAATTGGGAAGAACACGGGCTTGTTTTTGATGTATCTTTGCACGTAGGGACCTTGGTGGCTGTACTTGCTTATTTCTGGCAGGACTGGCTGGTTCTGGCCCATGACGGGCTGACACGCCGCAGGACTCAGGAAGGCAGGATGTTTTGGTATCTGGTAGTGGCTACTATCCCGGGGGTTATTTTCGGGTTGGCTTTTGAAGATTTAATCGAAACTGTTTTTAGAAACCCCTTGCTTATTGGAATAATGTTGATTGTGATGGGTGTTATCCTGTATATCGCAGATAAGCGTTCACCGGCTATAAAGGATTTCAGTGGGATTGGCTGGAAAGAAAGCATCATGATTGGTATTTCCCAGGCTTTTGCAATGCTCCCGGGAGTGTCGAGATCCGGGATTACCATGACGGCCGGCAGGATTTTGGGGTTAAACAGGGAGACCGTGGCCCGGTTTTCTTTCTTGCTCTCAACACCCATAATATTTGGTGCCGGATTGATGCAGGGAATGAAACTGACCATGGCGGATATTACCATGCCTTTTATTGTAGGAGTTTTGGTTTCGGCAATAACCGGTTATTTGACAATTAAATTTTTGCTCCGTTTTCTTGTTACCCACAGTTTCTTTATCTTTGTGGTTTATCGTTTTATCCTAGGCGCAGTAGTTGTTGCACTTTTCTTCATGCGCATGCAATAAAACCAAGGAAAAAAGTGGAATTATCTTAAGCCCTCCATGTTATAATTTATCAGAGGTGGTAAAATATGGGAGGGCTTAAGTGTTTTAACGGCCGTTTAAGAGAGGAAATAGCCGGGATCTTTTTGATTGCCATGTCAATTATATTGGTAATTTGCCTAATTAGCCCGTCTGCCGGGATAATCGCTTATATACTGGAGAAAACGCTGAAGTTTCTGGTAGGGGAAGGCAGGTTTGTCATCCCGGCAGCAGCCTTTTATCTGGGGGTTCAGTTAATCAGGGGCAAGAGCGGCAGTATTTACCGTCTTAAAGGAGGAATTATCCTTTATATAGTATTTTTGATCCTGATGAATATTTTTACCCTTCGTGCCCTGCTGTGGAAAGATATTTTTAACGGTAACGGCGGGGGATTCTTGGGAGCCGCCCTATATACGGCACTGGACAAATCTTTTGGTTATGCGGGAAGTATGGTAGTTATAACTGCTCTTGCCTTTGTTGGGGCAATATTATGTACCAACCTTTCACTGCGGGCGTTTTTCAAAAAAACAGCGCCAGTCCGGAAGCGTATATATAACACAATTATTAATTTATTATTTGA
>CAYUXS010000014.1:0-7429 GCA_964448915.1 uncultured Peptococcaceae bacterium | reverse complement strand
GGAAAATGAGGATACCCAGCCTTTAAAGCTTGGAAATGATATCTCTTTGGCCGGTTTTAAGGTTGAGAAAGCAAAAACCAATTTATCGTGCCAAAATATAGACCGGCAGGAAGAGGCCTTTATAGGAGAGGCTTTGGCATCTCCTGTAAAAAAGCAGTTCTTCAAGGAAACAAGCAGTAAATATATGCTGCCACCCCTGTCTCTTTTGGCTAAACCGAAAATAAAAGGCAGCAGCCAACGAAGCTATAAGGAGATGGCGGATAGCATCAAAGCACTGGAGAGAACCTTGGACAACTTCGGGGTAAAAGCCAAGGTTACTCATGTTTCAAGGGGCCCGGTAATCACTAGGTTTGAAATATCCCCGCCAAAGGGCGTAAAAGTCAGCAGGATTGTTGGGCTGGCAGATGACATTGCTTTAAGTTTGGCGGTTCCCAATGTAAGAGTGGAAGCGCCCGTTCCGGGGAAATCGGTTGTTGGCATAGAAGTGCCCAATTTGGAAATTAACATGGTCCACTTAAGAGAACTGCTTGAATCAACTGAATTTCAAAACTCCGATTCCAAACTCACAGTGGCCCTGGGCAAGGATATAGCCGGACGGGTTATAGTAGCCGATTTATTCAATATGCCTCATTTGCTGATTGCAGGCGCTACCGGATCGGGGAAAAGCGTATGCTTAAATACAATAATAGCCGGCATATTGTTTAAGGCTTCACCGGATCAGGTAAAATTCCTGATTATAGATCCTAAAATGGTCGAACTGACAACTTATAACGGTATACCCCACCTGATTTCCCCGGTTTTAACCGATCCAAAAAAAGCTGCCGCGGCCCTTCGATGGGCGGTTAAAGAAATGGAACACCGGTATAATCTTTTTGCCAAATTTGGCGTACGTGATATTGTCAGGTATAACAACCTGGCCAACACGCAAGGCTCTGGTGATACGCCGCTGCCATATATAGTTATTGTCATTGACGAACTGGCTGACTTAATGATGATAGCACCCAATGAGGTGGAAGATTCGGTATGCAGGCTGGCCCAAATGGCCAGGGCAGCCGGCATGCATTTGGTAATCGCAACCCAAAGGCCGTCTGTGGATATAATTACCGGATTGATTAAAGCAAATATACCTTCCAGGATTTCTTTTGCAGTTTCCTCCCAGGTAGACTCAAGGACCGTTTTAGATATGGGGGGTGCAGAGAAACTTTTAGGCAGGGGCGATATGCTTTTTATACCGGTAGGGGCATCCAAGCCGATTCGACTGCAAGGGGCATATCTCTCAGACCTGGAGGTGGAAAACCTGGTACAGTTTTGGAAAAGGCAAGCCCAGCCTGTATATGATGATTCAGTAATTAAAGAGGCCCGGGAGCAGGTTACGGGTATAAAAAAGGAGGATCATTTACTGCCCAAGGCTGTAGAAATTTTTATGGAATCGGGAAATGCTTCTATTTCCCTGTTGCAAAGACGGCTGCGGATTGGCTATGCAAGGGCGGCAAGGCTTGTTGACATGATGGAGAAAAAAGGGTTAATAGGGGGCTATCAAGGTTGCAAACCTCGAAAAGTCCTAATATCCAAGGAACAATTTGAATCATTTTACAATAAAAACGACACAATATGATAGAATGTAGTTAAATATATAAATATTATAAGTTTTAACAGGGTGAATTTTATTGGAGCTGTAAAAATGGTCAGGGATATCAGCATTGAAGATGCACTTAATTGGCCGGGGGTTTTGGTTGATGTAAGGTCTGAGGATGAATTTGCCGAAGGCACAATACCCGGAGCTGTAAACATCAGCCTTTTGAATAATGAAGAAAGGGCAATGGTCGGGACCGAATATAAAACTAAAGGCCCCACCAGTGCCAAATTATTGGGATTGCAACTGGTCGGCCCTAAAATTCACGAGATAATCAAAAAGTATGAACAAATTGTTGCCGACGGTAACGATGTTGTTGTTTTTTGTTGGAGAGGCGGCCTGCGCAGCAAGATAATGGCTCAGGTGCTTGAAACTTTTGATTATAATGTTTATAGAATAGCAGGCGGGTATAAAGCATACAGGAGGCTTGTCACTTCTTACCTTAACAATGCGCTTCCCCATAAAGCTATAGTGCTCCATGGACTCACCGGGGTGGGTAAAACTATTATTTTAAAAAGGTTGGCCGAGAGAGGTTTGCCGGTGTTGGATATCGAGTCATTGGCAGTCCACCGTGGTTCAGTGTATGGAAAGGTCGGCCTGTCCCATTCACCGTCACAAAAGAACTTTGAAGCCGGGATTTATAGTTGTTTAAAAGATGCGGAAACCGCCGGCTATGTATTGGTGGAATGTGAGAGCAGGCGATTGGGCAGGTTGATTGTGCCCAATTCAGTAATGGCGCTAATAAGGAATGGCTTAAAGATATTGCTTTATGCTCCGATTATGATTAGAGTAAAGCGATCTTTAGAGGAATATGTAAATGGACTGGATGTGAGAAAAAACAAGGAACAGCTTATCGAGGCAACAATGGCATTATCCAAGTACCTGGGCAGGAAAAAAGTAGATGCTATATGCCAATTGATTGACAATGGCAGGATGAATGAAGCTGTTGAATTTCTGCTAGAAAAGTATTACGATCCTTTATATAAGTATCCACAGCAACCCAGCCCTGACTATAGCCTTTCGGTGGATACTACCGATATTGATTCTGCAGTTAAAAAGATTTTCCACTTTGTAACCGGCGCAACAAAACATGATAAGGTTGGCGGAGGTGTGAAGTTGTGGACATCGGAAATGTCTTAAAGGAAGCAAGAGAGGAAAAAGGATTAACCCTGGATGTAGTTGAGCAGAAGACTAATATCCGCAAAAAGTACTTGCAGGCATTAGAGGATGAAAATTTCAACATTATGCCCGGGAGAGTGTATGCAAAAGGCTTTTTAAGAAATTATGCCGGCTTTCTTGGATTGGATCCCAATCCCTTGCTGCATGCTTTTGATGAGAAAAACCCGGTTCCGGAAGTTGAAGAAGTTCAAGTTCCCAATACTCTTATTAGTATGGAAAGCAAAGGGAGAACCAGGTTTTGGGTTTTAGGACTTATTGTTGTGGCCTTGATTGTGCTCTTTGCATACAATCCAACGCTTTTTGTAGATAACAATCCCGATACTCCCAATATTTCACAACAAAGCAATGAGCAAAACAGCACCCAGCCGCCGCCTAACAGCAATTCACCAACTGTGGAGCCTACCACCGGTACAACACCTCAGGAAGAGCAGGGAGTACGAATCGTATTGGATGTTGTTGATCAAACAAGCTGGATGAGTGTTGAAGTTGACGGTGTCCAAGTATTCCAGGGTATACTTGCAGCCGGGGAATCCAGGGAGTTCAAAGGGGAGGAAAGGATCAACGTCAGATTGGGCAATCCCGGTGTCGTTGAGGTTGAATATAACGGTGAGCCTATTGGAGTTATAGGCCAAAACGGCCAACCGGTGACCAAAGAATTTACTGCCCCACAGGGTTAATATTGCAATACAAGTTTATTCCTGTTGAAATATAGTTGAGTAAGCAGTATAATATATATCCAGGCACACCAAGGATTTAAAGTACGGTGAGCAATCGCTGCTTCCCGTTTTAGGGAGGTAGAGGAAAGTCGAGACACGCATACCTTGTATTTTATAAGGTATAAAAAGGCGCCCGGCGCAAGCCGGGGCAGGGTGACCTGACGACGGCAAAAGGGGCTGCAAAACCTTTTGGTATCCAGTTCCAAGTAGCTGTAAAGTGCCACAGAAACTATGTCACCGGGTGACCGGTGAGTGCAAGGGTAAACTCCGCCAGCGTGCAACCCAAATAGGCAGGTTAATCCTGCGGGTAGGGGCGTCCCCGTAAGGGGAAAGGATTTATATCCTTAGATAGATGATTGCTTGAAAAACAGAATCTCGCTTACAGCCGTATCTTTAAATCAGGTGTGTTAAATTAATGATGGCAGAAGAAAAGTGCTGCTCCGGTTTATCCCGGGAGCAGCACTTTTTAATTGTTTTATTATATTCCGGGGGGAACTATGCCCCTCCGGTTATCTGCCGGATCATTTGAATCCTGGTTACCGGGTTGTGTGTGGCCGGGGGCTGTGTTGTCTTTATTGTGCACGGTACATACCTCGGTTGGCAGCCTTTGGCTGGCATCTTCGACATTTGCAGGCGGGTCGCCTGTACCCTGAACTAAAGAGCGGACTATTTTTTCCGGGCAATATTCATTGGCCAGTAACCCGGTTTCCGCACATATTTCGACAGTAACACGGCTTGTATCAACTTTGGTCGGTACGGTGCCGGCAACGAAAAGATCGGTTACCAATTGATCTTTCGGTGTGAAAGGCCCGGGTAGAAGGCCTGACATCCTGTCAACAGTTGCGGTTACTATCCCGGCAGGCCTTTGGAAATTGCGCACCGGTAAATTTTTATGGGCTTCAATCATTATTTTCTTGAAGATCCTGGCGGGATGACCTCCACCGTATGCATCTCTCATTGGTGTTGGGTTGTCATAGCCTATCCAGACGACCCCGACCAAGTCCGGAGTATACCCGGCAAACCAGATGTCTTTATTGTTGTCAGTGGTACCGGTTTTACCTGCAGTAGGCCTTCCAAGGTAGGCATTTGTGCCCGTACCTTCCCTGGTAACCGATTCCATCATGTTTGTAAGCAGGTAAGCCGTGGTTGGTTTCATTGCCTGCCTGGGACGGGCGCGGTGTTCTTCAAGTATGGTCCCGTCGGCACCCTCAACTTTAAGGATGGCAACCGGTTCGTTATATATCCCGTTATTGGCAAAAGCCCCATAGGCTGCAGCCATTTGCAGCGGTGTAACTTCTTCGGTGCCCAGGGCCAGGCTTACTCCAACAGATCTTTGATTTATTGTAAAGCCCAATTTTGAAGCAAACTCGATAGCTCTTGGAATGGTAACATGTTCTGCCAGCAATTTGGCGGCTACTACGTTTACCGATTTAACCAATGCCATGCGCAGTGTTATTAATCCCCTGTAACTGCGGTCATCATTTTTTGGCTCGTAATTCCCGTATTTAACGGGTGAATCATCAATCACGGTAGCGGGTCCATAACCGAGATATTCAATAGCCGGACCATAGGCAATTATAGGCTTGAAAGATGATCCCGGCTGCCTGCCAGGTTTTTGGGTAGCCCTGTTCCAACCCAACCTGCTGGTGTGTTCACGTCCTCCAACAATGGCACGGATATGCCCATTGGAGGGGTCCAAGACCACAGCCGCGCCTTGCGGTTTTTCATTGCCCCTGGAAGCAGGGTAATTATTGCTGTCAGACATGGCTTTTTCCGCCGCAGTCTGAATTTCCGGATCCAAGGTGGTATAGACCTTTAAGCCTGAGTTATAGACCAGGTTTTCCCCGTATTTGTTGATCAGAAGCTCTGTTATATAATCAACAAAATAGGGATAAGGATAACTGGTTGGTGCCGGGGAATATACCAATTCAGTGTTATAGGCCTCATCTGCCATTTCCTGGGTTATATAGCCGTGTTGAACCATTAGTTGGAGCACTGTTTTTTGCCTTATCTTGCTTTGATGCGGCTGATCTTCTGACAGTTCAGGATCCTTTTTTGCCGTGGGCGAGTAGTAGTTTGGGCTTTTAGGTATTCCGGCGAGCATGGAAGCCTCAGCCAAGGTCAAATCTTTTGCATCTTTTTTAAAATATGCTTGTGCCGCAGCTTGAATCCCATAAGCCCCTTCTCCGAAATATATTTTGTTTAAATACATTTCGAGAATTTCATCTTTTGAAAAATAATGCTCCACCTGAAGAGCCAGGATGGCTTCTTGTATTTTTCTTTTGAAAGTTTTTTCCGGTGTGAGGAAAGAAAGCTTTACCAATTGTTGGGTGATGGTGCTGGCACCCTGGTGCTTTCCACCACTGGTAATGTTTGTGACAGCAGCCCTCATAATACCATATAAATCGATTCCATGATGGTCATAAAAGCGGTGATCTTCTGTTGCCAGAAAGGCCTCTTTCACAATGTCGGGTGTATCTTCAAAAGATATGGGTATACGGTTTTCAGTGCCTACCTTGGCCACCAGCTTATTGTCTTTATCATATATGAGGGTAGAATTGTTCGATATCAAAGCCTCGCTGTTCCATGCGGGGATATCTTTTATGCTAACAACTAAAAGGCCGATTACCGAGACAGCGCCAATAATAAGAAGGGAAAGAACTATCGTTTTAAGGAGACTGCGTCCTTTAAGCCTTCTGCGTCTGCTTCTGCCCAAAATATATATCCTCCTTAATTAAAATGGCTACAAGTCATTATATCATAACATAGTATTTTAAAGCATATTTTGTAAAGTAGAAAACATTGGTTTGATTTCAGCCGCTCTTTTTTTTGGAAATTAACTGGAAAAATTTTTTCTGAAAAACTTTTTGTAACACTTGCTGCATATAATGAATGCATACATATAATAGTTGCTTTGAAAGCAGGTGCGGCTTTGCTTAAACAAAGGGGTGTTATAAGGAAGAGGATCATACTGTTTTTTCTCTTGCCGGGGCTGCTGGCCTTGGGCTGGATGATAAATAAAACCATAACTGATACTGTTATGGAGATAGCTCAAGTGCGTGTCACTCAAATGGCCACCGATGCCATCAACAGTGCGGTCAATGAAAGGATAGCCAAAGAAAATGCGGGTTATAATGATTTAGTTGAAATACATAAAGACAGTTCGGGCAAAATTGTTTTAATCCAGCCGGATGCAGTTAAGCTTAATAAAATTGCGGTTGATACTACCCTGGCGGCACAAGCGTCACTGATTAAGCTGCAGGAAGAAAGCATCAATATTCCCCTGGGCTTGATTACAGGAGCATATTATCTTGCCAACCATGGCCCCAGGATAAGTGTGAGTGTGGCCCCCCAGGGGACCGTTGAGGTTGAACTGGTCGACAGGTTTGAACAGGCCGGTATTAACCAAACCAAGCATTATATAGGCTTAAATTTTAAGACCGAAGTGCGGTTGGTTATTCCTTTAAAAAGTGGTTTTGCCAAGATTTCTACTCAAGTCCCATTAGCAGAGAATATTATTGTAGGGGATGTCCCCGGTACCTATGTGAGCTTGCCGGAAGGAATATTTGGCGGCAGCCCCGTCAGGTGATTCAACAATAGAATTATGCGTAAAAATGCCAAAAACTGCTTGTTGATTCAAGCCGCCCAAAATGATACACTGAATTTTGCGTCAACAAGCCGGCAACTATTTTTACCGGCAGAAAAAGTTGATAGGTAAAGTTGACATGTGAGCTAAAGTTTGATAAGTTATAAAAGTGTCAAAAAATGGTCCTTGAAAACTAAACAGTGCAGATGGAATAAAAAAGCCAAACCCCCGTGCCTGATGGACGAATTCAAGGAAGTCCGGAAGGGCAAGGGAAGTAAAAGTAGTAAGAAAGAGCCTAGAGAGCTCATTCATAAC
>CAYUXS010000013.1:12885-18954 GCA_964448915.1 uncultured Peptococcaceae bacterium | reverse complement strand
TTTTAAATAGGTCCATTCTTCAACATGTTCATCAATGTGCTTCAGGTAGTCATCTGGATCAAATTTGACGAATTCCTTGCCGTTTGGATCAACCACTCTAATCTTCCCATCATAAAAATTCATCTGGTTGTTTTCATCTACCAGGCCCATTGAGTAAGTGTCCAACCGGTATACATCGCCCATTATTAATTCCAAATAGGCTTTATTTTTCAAGACTATATCTTCAAATAAACGCAAAGAGAGTTTTGCAAATTCTACACATGATTTGCCTTTTTCAAGTATATCTTTGCGCTGTTCCTGGGTTATCCCTATGCTTTGGCCACCGGGCAGGCCGGTCACCGGATGAGTGGCATGCCCGCTTATGATGGCCTGTATTTCTTGGGCATATGCCCGGTGTTTAATTACTTCGCTCCCGGTTTCCAATCCAACTTTTCCAATCACTCCTAAAATGTTGCGGTTGGCCGGATCGAAATCAGGCCCCAGGACAAAATCCGGTGCGGCAAGAGCATAAAAATGTGCAATATGTGAATGTATAAAGTGTGCGCAGTACATTATTTCTCTTAGTAATTTTGCGGTTCTCGGCGGATCTGCCTGCCACACCCTGTCCAATGCTTTTACACTGGCCAGATGATGCGCCTCTGGGCAAACACCGCAAATTTTGGGGACTATACGGGCAATTTCTTCTGCAGGCCTGCCTTCACAAAATTTTTCAAAGCCACGCAGTTCCGGTATCTGCAAATAGCTGTTGGCTACATTGCCATCTTGATCAAGAAATATTTCTATTTTGCCATGCCCTTCCAGCCGCGTAATCGGATCTATCGTAATTCTTTTCATTTCTTGATCTCCTCTCTCTTGCGCATTAACATTGAACCCGGCAAACTAAAGCGGTAAAAAGTCCCTGCGGGATCAACCAATTTACCGGTTATTTTCCGGATTTCTTCCGGGTCATTGCTGTCTATGATGGAAGCCAGCGCTCCCACCAGTTGGGCACCCTGGTCAATATTGTTGTCTGTAGGCCCGAAACAACCCCTGCAGGGCATATTAACCGAAGGGCATATCGCACCGCACCCTTCCCTGGTGGCCGGTCCACAGCAAACAATACCCTGTTCCAACAAACATATTTCCGGGTCTATTTCCACTTCAACCAAACGTTTATATTCCTTGATCTTTTTACCCTCTTTCTTTTTGGAGCACTCGTCGCATAAGGTTTTCGTCCCTGCGATTACAGAACCCTTTGGAGGAAGGTCACCGCTGACGATTGTTTCAATTGCTTTCATGACAAGCTCCGTAGTGGGCGGGCAGCCCGGAAGATAGTAGTCTACATCTACCACCTGATCTAAAGTATATACCGTATTATAGTATTTGGGCAGGGTCAGTTCTCCCTCAGGCACCTGGCAGCTTGTTTTTGGCACTACCTTACCCTGGTTTCCGGTTGACACGGATTCAAAATAAACACAGTTAAAGGCTTCTTCCCGGTTTGTCAAATTTGCCAGGCCCGGTATCCCGCCAAAGCTTGAACATGAACCGAAAGCAACCAGTATTTTTGATTTGCGCCTTAAAAGTTCTGCCATTTCATGGTTTTCACTATTTCTAATTGCCCCGTTGAACAAACAGACATCAATGCTGCCGTCTTCCATCTTCTCTACATCTTTATATTTGGGATCTGCTGCCAGGGGCCAGAACACTATGTCCGCCGCCTCAGCAACTTGAAGTATTTTTTCGTCAACATCCAAAACAGCTACATCGCAGCCGCCGCAGGCTGCCGCCCAGTAAACTGCCAGCTTTAATTTAGGCAAATTTCTCCTCCTCCTTCATCTTTAGGGGCCCTAATTCTTTAAGGGTTTTGGTCATTTCAGTTACTTCCCTGGCAAATTTTTCCCCTTCTGAAGCAGAAGCCCAGATTACTTTGAAACGTTCCTTTTCTATCCCCATCTGTTGTAGCATGGTTGAAAGAAGCGGTTCCCGTCTTATGGTTTTTACATTGCCGTTTACATAATGGCACTCACCGGGATGGCAGCCGCTGATTAAAACCCCGTCTGCTCCTTCTTTAAAGGCTTTTATCACATACAGGGGATCCACCATGCCTGTACACATCACCCTTACAATCTTTATGCTGGTAGGATATTTTGTCCTGGCGGTACCGGCCAAATCTGCACCTGTGTATGAGCACCAGTTGCAGAGAAAACCTACAATCAACGGTTCAAAATTGTTTTCACTCATCTTGCACATACCCCCTCTATTTGTGCCATTATTTGATCCATGGTAAAGTTGGAGATATTGATTGCTCCTGATGGACATGATGCAGCACACGAACCGCAGCCTTTGCACATTGCCTGGTTAATTGCTGCAACTTTTTGACTCTCGTCAAAACTAATGGCTCCAAAGGGGCATATATACAAGCAGTTTTTACATCCCGAACATAATGAAGCGTTTACTGAAGCTGTTATCGGTGATACTTTTACCTTACCCCTTGCTATTACAGCCAAAGTTTGAGCAGCAGCTGCAGAACCCTGGGCCACTGTATCCGGTATATCTTTAGGGCTTTGGCAGCATCCGGCCAGGTGTATCCCGTCAGTAGAAGTTGTAACCGGGTCCAGTTTGATATGTGACTCAAGGAAAAACCCGTTTTCACTGCAAGAGATACCAAATGTTTGAGCCACCTTATCACTATCCTCCCGGGGTATCAAGGCTGTATTTAAAATAACCATATCCACCGGTATTTCCCTATACACACCAAGTAACGTATCTTCAGCCCTCACAGCCAACCGGCCGTCTACTTCAACAACTTCCGCACCTTTGCCCCGGATAAAGTTTACACCTTCCTCCTGTACCCGGTTATAGAACTCCTCATACTGTTTGCCAAAGGTACGCATGTCTATATAAAACTCATAAACATCAGCGCCTGTTTTTTCCTTAACCAGATGTGCAAATTTTACCGAGCTCATACAGCAAACCCTGGAACAATGTTCATAATAATTCTTATCCCTGCTGCCTATACAGTGCAATATTGCAACGCTTTTGGGCCGGCTGCCGTCTTTTAACAGTATTTCTCCCCCCGTAGGGCCTGAAGCATTGGTCATGCGCTCAAACTGGATACCGGTAATAACGTTGTCGTACTGCCCGTATCCCCATTGGGGGCCGATGCTGGGATCAAACAACTGGTAGCCGGTTGCCAAAATAACTGAACCTACTTCAAATTCAACAATTTCTTCCTTTTGTTCAAAATCTATTGCCTTGGCTTGGCATGCTTGTACACAAGTTTGCTTGCACTTGCCTTTGGCAAAGTACAAGCATTTTTCCTCATCTACCACAGCTTTTAATGGCGTGGCCTGTGGAAAAGGTATATAGATTGCGCTGCGCATTCCCAGTCCTTCATCAAATTCAGACGGTATGCGATTTTTCATCACGCAAGCTGCTTGGCAGTCACCACATCCAGTGCAGGCTTTCATATCGACATAACGGGGCTTGGTTTTAACCTGTACCTTAAAATTGCCTACATATCCTTCAAATTTGACAACTTCAGAATTAGTCAGCAGGTGAATATTGGGATCCTGGTTTACATCCACCATTTTAGGTGTCAATATACATGCCGAACAGTCCATTGTAGGGAATGTCTTGTCAAACTTGGCCATATGCCCGCCGATGTAAGGTTCTTTTTCTACAAGGTAAACCGGATATCCGGCTGCCGCTATTTGCAGTGAAGCCTGGATACCTGCAATTCCTGCCCCAACCACCAAGGTAGCCTGGTTTACCGGCACTTCCCTTTCTTCAATAGGTTGTTGAAACGCCACTCTTTTCACGGCCGCCCGGGTCAAGGCCAATGCCTTATTTGTTGCGGCTTCTCCCGGCTCTGAGGACCAGGCGCATTGTTCTCTGATATTGGCCATTTCAACCAGGTAACCATTTAATCCCCCACGCTCCAAGGTCTTTTTAAATGTAGGGCCATGCATCCGGGGAGAACAGGCGGCTACCACTACCCGTGTTAAGCCAAGTTCTTCAATATCCTTTTCAATCAGTTCCTGTCCCGGATCTGAACACATATATTTGTAATCCCTTGCAATAACCACATTGCCCCAACTGCCCGCTTCCTTAGCTACTTTTTCCACATCTACCACAGAGGAAATATTAGTACCGCAATGACATACATAAACACCTATTCTTTCTGACATAGTTCCCCTCCTAAACATAATCCGGCAACAACTTGTTCCTGGAAACAATCCCCCGGTCAAACCCTAAACGCTTTCTTTCAATACCAAAAGCCAAACCCATTAATTGTGTAAAATATACTACCGGCATTTGGAAGTTGGTTTTAAATTTCCTGTTTACATTGCTTTGATAGGCATCCAAATTCATTTCACATAACGGGCAGGTAACCACTATTGCTTGAGCACCGCGCCGGCTGGCTTCGTCTATAATGTCCTTTATCATCCCTAAAGCTAAAGGTTCATTGGTGGCAATCAATGCCGCACTACAACACTTGGTTTTGCGCTGGAAGGGCAAGACTTCCGCACCCAAAGCCTGCAGCAATTTGTCCAAAGAAGTCGGCATTTCTTTATGATCATAACCTTCCGGCCTTACCATCTGGCAGCCATAGTAAGGCACTACTTTAAGACCTTTTAAAGGCTTGCTCACCTTTTTTTCTATGGCTTCAAGGCCGATATCTTCATAAAAAACCTGCAACATATGTTTTACCTTGATTTGCTTCGCCTTATCAATAAAGCCAGGCTTGCCGACTGCCTTTTCAATTTGCCCTGCCAATTTGGGATAAGCATCCATTTTCATTCCGAACTGGTGGAGCCTGAGATAACAGGCATTGCATGAAACAGCCAAATCCTGTCCTATGGATGGGCAATTGGCAATGTTCCGGGCAGCCAGTAAAAGTGCCATTTGCTGGTCTTCAGATGCGGCAGCGGTTGCCCCGCAGCAATTCCAATCCTCCACCTCTTCCAGCTGGATGCCTAAAACCCGGCAAGCAGCATCAACCGACATCTGATAATCATTTGCCGCCCCATGCAGGGAACAGCCGGGATAATAACTATATTTCATGAGGTTTATCCTCCTTTAACCGGTCAAGCATTTCCCTAAATTCCTTCTTGCCGGAAATTGAACCATGTATAATAGGAAGCCTGCGGTTAAAAAACAGTTTTATGCCTACAGGTGCCAATCCGAAAAGCTGCAGGGGGTTGGTCCTTAATGCACACTCGATAATAAGCCTGCTTTCATTTAACCGCCCTGACTTTTTAACTAATTTATTAAACAGCTTGTAAAAAACAGGAGCTTCTGCCCTCGTCTTAATATAGCCGTATTTAATAGCCAAATTTTTTAAGGCATACATTAGATCCGTTATTTTTATACCCCGTGGGCACCTTACGGTGCAGTAATAGCATGATACACAAAGCCAAATTGCGTCACTGCGGAGAACCTCTTCTTTCATTCCGGCCTGGATCATGGCAATGATTTTTCTGGGAGTGTAATCCATATGGAGGCTGGTTGGGCATGAACCGGTACATGTCCCGCACTGGATACAAGCCTCAATGTTTTCACCACCAGGAATACTTTTTAATTCCTCCAAAAAAGCATCTCTTTTTGCTGTGTCGGTCTTAAACATTGGTTGCATTTCCTCTACTCCTGGCAATACATCATATAATTAAAGAAAGTATATACTATCCTAGCAAATTCTGGGCAAATGCTCACTTTCCAGCATTGTCAAAATCCTCTTAACACCCAAGCCGGTTTCCAGCAAAACCATCCCCTTGCTTTTTATAGAAGCAACCCTGCCGATTAAACTGGCATGCCGCCCTAGCGGGTGGTTTTTAAAGACAGACATTATCTCTTTTTCCTTATCAGGTTTTGCAAAAACCAAAATTTTTCCTTCGTTAGCCAAATATAATGGATCAAGGCCAAGTATATCACAACCTGCGGCCACAACGGGCTTAACCGGCACTTTTTCCTGCACTATCTCAAATTGTGCCCCTGACTGCTGTGCCAATTCCACTAAAGTTGTCGCCAAACCACCCCTGGTTGGGTCGCGCATACAGGTAACGCCGGAAGTTTGAATCAATGCTTCGG
>CAYUXS010000013.1:0-12875 GCA_964448915.1 uncultured Peptococcaceae bacterium | reverse complement strand
CCGCACAATCGCTTTCTACCGGTATTTGAAAGGACAAGCCTTCTCTCTGGCTGATAATGGCCATACCGTGATCACCTACTGTGCCGCTGACAAATATAATATCTCCGGGGGAAATCATTTCCGGGCCAAGCCTGACATCATCCGGGATGATGCCAATACCGGACGTATTAATATATAAACCGTCTGTATTGCCCCGTTCTACCACCTTTGTATCACCGGTTACAACGGCTGCTCCCGCTTCATGGGCGGCCTCGGCCAAGGAATCAAGTATATTTTTCAGTTGTTCCACCGGAAAACCCTCTTCTATAATAAGCCCTACACTCAAGTATAGCGGTTTGGCCCCCGAAACCGCCAGGTCGTTTATTGTACCGCAGGCAGCCAGTTTTCCTATATCGCCACCGTTGAAAAACAGCGGGGACACCACAAAACTGTCGGTAGTAAAAGCTATCCGGTTACCTTTTAGAGAAAGCAAGGCAGAATCCAAAAGGGCTTGTCCACCGTTGCTTTGAAAAATAGGGTAAATTAAGTTTTCCACCAATTGCTGCGTAAGCTTGCCTCCACTGCCGTGAGCAAGGGATATTTTATCTTCGCCCAAATTATTATCCCTCCCGGTACCTTTCGTAATGATGATACGCCGCGCAAGTACCTTCAGAGGATACCATACACGGCCCCACCGGTGATGAAGGAGTGCATGCCCCGCCAAAAAAGAGGCATTGATCCGGGGTTTTAATTCCTTTTAAGATATCCCCGCATACACACCCGGAATCAGCCAAGTTACTGGTTGCAGGCATTTTTATATTAAACTTGTTCTTGGCATCAAAACCGGCAAACTCGTCTTTAATCTTAAGCCCGCTGCCGGGCAATAGGCCTAATCCCCTCCACCATGCGTCCTCCGGTTCAAAGACCATGGCTGTTGCCTCTCTGGCAACAGGGTTGCCGTCAAAAGGCACCCCGCGAACATATTGGTTCTCAATATCCGGGGCACCTGAAACTACCTGTTTTACCATCATATATAACGCTTCAACTATATCCAAAGGCTCGAATCCGGTTATTACACCGCCTCTATTATAACGCCGGACTAAGAACCGGTATGGTTCCACGCCAATTATTGTACTCACATGGCCAGGTAATATAAAACCGTCTATCCGCACCTGATTGTCTTCAAGCAATGCTTCCAACGCTGGCTTAACCAATTTGTGCATGGGGAATACTGAATAATTTTTAATCCCCTGTTTCTTTGCTGTTATGATAGACATGGCTACAGCCGGTGCTGTAGTTTCAAATCCAATCCCTAAAAAAATGACTTCTTTATCCGGATTGGCCCCGGCAAGGTTAACAGCTTCCAAAGGTGAATATACAACCTGTACCCTGGCTCCTTCCTCCCTGGCATCAATTAAGCTGCCTTTGCTGCTGGGCACTCGCAGCAAGTCCCCAAAAGTTGCAATGATTATATTATCACGGCGGGACATATCCAGATAAGCTTCAATATCCCTCTCATGTGTGACACATACCGGGCATCCCGGCCCCGAAAGAAGTTTTATATTCCCGGGCAGCAACTGCCTTAAACCGCTCTTGCCAATAACATGGGTATGGGTGCCGCAGACTTCCATGATGTTTATTGTTTCGTTGGAAGAGCAAAGCTTTGAAATATTGTCAATGAGTTGTTTTATTTTTTCCCTGGTTGAAATCATCCAATTCCTCCAATAGGCTTATTGTTTCCAAAGCCTCTTTCTCCCCGATACGGTTAATAGCAAAACCGGCGTGGACAAGGACCCAATCCCCTGCCTTAACCCCGGGTGTAAGCGCAATTGATATTTTGGCCATGACCCCGTTTAGCCATACTTTGGCTGTCTCTCCATCGACAGAAAGAACTTTTAATGGCACAGCTAGACACATCTTTCAACAGCCTCATTTCCAATAAAGGTTTGTCCAAGAGCAATTCCGCCGTCATTTGGAGGAACTTGCCTGTGACTGTAAACAATAATATCTTCTTTAAGCAGGAGGTTCTCCAACAATAAAGTCAGCAATTTATTTTGAAAAACACCGCCGGATAACACTACTTTATCTAATCCGGTGTTCTCAGCCATGTAAACAATGCCATCACGAATACCGTGGGCTAATCCCAGGTGAAACCGGTAAGCCATATCCGGAACAGGTTTTGAGCCAAGCAAATCCGGCACAATTTCCTGCCACAGGGGGCTGCTGTCCAGCTCAAATGTACCGTTATCTTTCTTAATAATCGCCATGGGGTAATAGTTCTCAATATTATGGGCCTTATTGGCAACAGTTTCCAATTCCATAGGCCCTTGCCCCTCATACTCGTTCTCAAGACATATCCCCAAAAGAGCGGCAACAGCATCAAAAAGCCTGCCGCAGCTGGATGTTAAAGGGCTGTTTAAACCTTTGCTGATCTGGACAGCCAATACCTCCCTTTCCCGGGCTGGTAAATCTGGCAGCAACCGCTCTGCAATAGCGTGCCCCTCTTCCCCAAAGGTTGAAACCAGGAAGCTAAAGGCCATCCTTGCTGTTTTCCTTATTGATGCTTCCCCTCCCGGGAGGGGAACATATTTTAAATGACCCATTCGTTTAAACCCTTTAAAATCACCGGCTAAGAATTCAAACCCCCAAACTTTTCCGTCGCTGCCAAAACCGGTACCGTCACAGATAACTGCCAGGACTTCTTCATCCAGCCCGTTATCGGCCATGCAGGACGCCATATGAGCGTGATGATGCTGGACTTTTACCGCCGGGATTCTCCATTGCTTAGATATCTCCTCTGCAAATATTGTCGTACGGTATCCGGGATGGAGATCATAAACAACCAGTTTTGGCTCAATCCCCAACAGCTTAATCATTTTAAAAACGGCTTTTTGGTACTCTTGATAATTTAAGTAATTATCCAAATCGCCCCAGTTCTGGCTTAAAAAAATTTTATCCTCCCCGGCTAAAGCAAAAGAATTTTTTATATCTGAACCACATGATAGGATGCTCGCCATTTTTTTTGGGGATTTAACCGGTAAAGGGACATATCCCCTGGCCCGCCTTGTTAATTGCCACCTGTCTCCTATCACTGTGCCTACGGAATCGTCGCAGGGGTTTACAATATCCCTGCTGTGGATTAAAAAGTAATCCGCTGTACCTTTTAATTTTTCAAGTGCGTCTTTATTGTCAATAATAATCGGGTTGCCTGAAAGGTTGGCACTGGTCATCACCAATAGTCTTATCTCCTGATCAAACAGCAAGTAGTGGAGGGCGGTATAAGGAAGCATTATGCCCAATGAATCCAATCCGGGGTTGATATTCCCGGGTAAACCTGTATTCTCCCTCTGCTTTAAAACAACCACAGGCCTTTCAGGGCTTTCCAAGATTTCCTTTTCTTTTTTAGAAACAATACAAAACTTATTTACCACATCCATATCTGCAGCCATAAGAGCAAAAGGTTTTGAGTAACGTACTTTTCCATTCCTCAAGCGGTCAATTGAATTGCCATCCAAAGCATTACAAGCCAGGTGGAACCCCCCCAGCCCCTTTACGGCTATAATCCCACCGGTTTTAATAATATCCAAGATATCACGTTTGCTCACCTGCCCCCGGCTGTCCAACAAAACCATTTCCGGTCCGCAATCCGGGCAAGCATTTGGCTGGGCATGAAAACGGCGATTCCCAGGATCCTGGTATTCAGAAAAACACTGGGGGCACATTTTAAATTTGTCCATGGTTGTTAAATGACGGTCGTAAGGAATACCCTTTATAATGGTAAACCTGGGCCCACAATCAGTACAGTTGATAAATGGATAACCGTATCTTTTGTCTGAAGGATTGTTAAATTCTTCAATACACCGGCTGCAAATTCCTATGTCTGCAGGGATTAAAGCCCCGGAGTCACCGTGGGCTGTGCTTCTCTTTATAATAAAACCATTATTCCCCTCAATAACCGATTCTTCAGTTTCATAACCGTTTATTTGAGCCAAAGGCGGTGGTGAGGCCAGCATTTCAGCAATAGCAGAATTAATGCTCTCTTTAGGGCCTTCCCAATGAATGGTTACCCCCGAGCCATCATTTAAAACCCAGCCGTTTAACGAATATTTTTTTGCCAGGCGATATATAAAAGGCCTAAAACCCACACCCTGCACCACGCCATATACCCTTATTTCCCTGGAAATCCTGCCGGTGCCCAGGTTGTTTGCCTCTTCCGGCACAGCCTGCAAATATGTTTTTTCAGGTAAGGCGGTTATTTTGTCCTGCTTATTAACCATTGGCACCACTGATCCAAACCCTCTCCGGTAATTGCCGAGGTCTTAATTATTTTCATATCCGGGTTTATGTTTTTAACATCTTTAACAAAACTGTCTATATTAAAATTACTGTATGGCAGCAGATCTATTTTATTTAAGATACAAACTTCAGACTCCTGAAACATAACCGGGTACTTGCCCGGCTTGTCGTCCCCCTCCGGCACACTTAGCACAACAACCTTTTCATGTTCCCCCAGATCATAAGTGCTTGGGCAAACAAGATTGCCAACATTTTCAATAATTATCAAATCCAAATCTTCCAAGTTGAATTGTTGTATGGCTTGGTTGATCATGTTAGCGTCCAAATGGCAGCCACCTTCAGTGTTTATCTGAACCACAGGAATCCCGTAAGCATTTATCCTTTCGGCATCCCTGCTGGTCATCAGGTCGCCTTCTATTACTGCAATCCTGAAGTTTTCCAAAAGCATTGGAATTGTTTTTTCCAGGATTGTTGTTTTGCCTGCACCGGGAGAACTCATAATATTTACCGCCAAAATGCCGTGGCTGTCAAAAAGAGCCCTGTTTTCCCCGGCAAGATCTTCATTACGTTTCATAATGTTTTTCAAAACCTTAATTTTCATTACTGCTGCTCCTATTCTCCATCAATAAAATCCACATACAATTCTTTTCCCGAGACAAAATCCTTTATAGCCCCCCCACAGCGGGGGCAAGAATAATCCATTTGTTTTTTTACTTCATATTCCTTGTCACACTTTTCACATAGTGCAACAGCAGGCTGCCAGTCAATACTTAGTTCAGCCCCTTGCAATGGGGTGTTTTCGGTACAAACCTCCCAGCAAAAGCGCATCACATCCGGTACCACGCCTGTCAACTCACCCACTACCAACTGCACCCTGTTTACTTTTTTCAGGTTGTTTAACTTTACCTGCTCGTTAACAATTGCCAGAAGGTTGTCGATAATAGCCATTTCATGCATTATTACATTGACCTTTTACCAATAAATTATAATTATATCGTAATTTAAAAAATTTAATAAATTAATACTTTTCCGCTAAACGGCAAAATAAACACTACTAATGGGTTTCGACAAGATTCGTTGGGCTGTGACTTGTGAAACAAACAACAAATTTAAATATAAAAAAACAGTCCCCCAACCCAACAAAGCAGAATCCGGGGACTGTTTTTATTAATAGTTGTTATATACCTTGCCGTTATGTATCTCGAAACTCCAATTCATGCCATTGTTATTGTCCCAATTGTTGTTAGAATCCCTAAAACAAATATTTAACCTGGAATCATCTGTTACTTTCAACTTTTTAACCCATCCCCAACCTGTTTTAGACATTTTATAATCCTGGACGTTATGCCAGTTTCTCGCATCACCATAACCTACCCGCACAAATAATTGATCATCCTGTCCTTTGGCAAGAAACCCATGATAAAGAATTGTTATTTCATCCCCTGCGGTAATTGGAGTTGGATTTACAACAACACCTTGGGGATAACCGGCCTCGTACATTTTTTTAAGGGTGGTATCAGTATACTGCTGTGTTTCCACCATAAAACACCTCCAAATGTAAGCTGTATATTTATTATTTTTAAAAAATCATGTTTTATTCAAGATAGTAAAGCAACGAAAAATATTAATAATTTATTAAAAAATTCTGAATGTTCTTGATAAATAGTTTACTGCCGGGCACCAAAGTTTTATTATAATAATCAAATTTGGTTCAATACGGCAATTTTGGAGGTATACATATGCATCAAAGACACTTGGCAAACAACAACATTAAACAAGCAACCAATTCTACAAATTGGGATCAACTGGCAAATAATGCTTTGTGCCGGTTAGCCAGCAGCCTTATTTCCTCTTCATCTATTGATGAAATAGCCGGCTTGGTACTTAGTTATGGCAAACAATTAACCGGCAGCAAGTTTGGCTTTGCCGGCTATATTGATCCTGTTTCAGGTTATCTCGTTTCACCCACATTATCCAAGGAAATATGGAAAAATTGCCGGATTCCAAATAAAGAACATATTTTTAAAAAATATAAAGGGTTATGGGGTTGGGTATTAAAAAATAAAAAGCCGCTGCTCACCAATTCACCCGCCTCAGATCCGAGATCCACCGGAACCCCAAAAGGCCATATACCTATACACCGTTTTATCTCGGCACCGGCTGTTATCGGAGAAAACCTTTTAGGTATTATCTGCCTGGCCAACTCAGAAAGAGATTATGATGAAAAAGATCTTAACTTAATAATTCAAATGGCAAGGCTGTATGCATTGGCCATTGACCGGAAAAGAACTGTAGAAGAACTATATGAAGCAAAATGCCGTTTGGAAGCCAGGGTTGCCGAACAAACAAGCAAATTAAGGGAAATCAATCTTAAGCTTAATTTGGAACTTGAAGAAAGAAAAAGAACAGAAAAAAACCTGGAACAAGCTATCCATAAAAACAAACTTATTTTAGAATCCGTTGGGGAAGGTATTTATGTAATAGATCGCAATGGCACTATAACTTTTGCCAATCCGGTCACCGCAGCCATAACCGGGTATGCTATTAACGAGATAATAGGGAAAAAACAGCATGATATTTTCCATCATACCAAGCCGGACGGCAGCCCTTTCCCAGTAAAAGAGTGCCCTATTCATATGACCTTGCGGGACGGCAAAACCAGGACAATAGACAACGATGTTTTCTGGAAAAAAGATGGCACATCAATTCCTATTGAATATACTTGCACGGCTATTCTTGAAGATGATGAGATTGTTGGCGCAGTTATTGCAGTTAAAGACATAAGCGAAAGGTTAAAAAGCCAAAAAGCCCTGGAAGAAAGCGAAAAATTGTATAAATCCCTGGTTCACCAATCTTCCGACGGTATTTTTATACTTGATCCTGTCAGTTTAAAAATCAAGGAAGCAAATAACCAGTTGCTGGGCATGTTGGGATATTCCTATAAGGATTTATCACACCTTTACCTTAATGATATAGTCAGCGATGATTTGGAAACAATTCATAAAAACATTGGCAAAATCCTGTCCAATGGGCGGTATAAGCTGGGGCCGCATTATTATATCCGCCGTGACGGCAGTTTTGTTCCCGTTGAAGCAAGTTCATCGGTAATCCAGTTGGGAAACACTCAATTATTTGGTTAATGTAAGGGATATTAGTGACAGGATGAGAGCTGAAGCAGTAATGGCCAAAAGCATCAAGAACCTTCGCGCCATGCTTAACAAAACTGTCAATGCTTTAGCAATCGTTACTGAAATAAGGGATCCATATACGGCAGGTCACCAGCATCGCGTTGCCCATTTGGCTTGTGCCATAGCCCAAGAAATGAACCTGTCAAAAAAGCAGGTGGAAAGCATTAATATAGCGGGAATACTGCATGATATTGGTAAAATATTTGTACCTTCCGAAATACTCAGCAAACCTGGAAAATTGACAGAGTTGGAAATGCAATTGATAAAAACCCATCCCCTGGTTGGAAAAGAAATTGTTGAGCCAATCCCTTTTGATTTTCCAATTAGTAAAATAATCGCCCAACATCATGAAAAACTAAACGGTTCCGGTTATCCTTATGGCCTGGTGGGCAGTCAAATATCGATTGAAGCCAGGATTTTGGCGGTTGCTGACGTAGTTGAAGCCATTGCCTCTCACCGCCCATACCGGCCGGCATTGGGAATGGATACCGCATTAGATGAAATACAACGACACCGCGGGACTTTTTACGACTCAGAGGTAGTAGATGCCTGTTTAAGCCTTTTTCAAAACAAAGGCTTCAGGTTTGATCCAAGCCCAATGGATAAAAGATTCGAGCATTTAACCGGCCTCTAAATATATTCCACTTGCTTTAAGAACAAAAAAGACCACAATATGAGGTGACCCCCAATCGTTAGATTTTAGGTCTAACTTTTGGGGGTCAGTACAATATTGGTCTTTTTTCTTGTTTTTATTGTCCTTACATATATAATTATCATGGGACAAGTTCTAAAAGGAGTGGTAAACAATGGCTTTGACAACAGGTATTGTTGGCTTGCCCAACGTGGGGAAATCCACGCTGTTTAATGCTATCACCCAAGCGGGTGCAGAATCTGCCAACTACCCGTTTTGCACAATAGAACCAAATGTAGGAGTCGTTGAAGTCCCGGATAAACGCCTCCAGGTTTTGGCAAATATAGTCAACCCCAATAGAATTATACCGACAGCCTATAAATTTGTTGATATAGCAGGCCTGGTTAAGGGTGCCAGCCGTGGCGAGGGTCTTGGCAATAAGTTTTTATCCCATATCCGTGAAGTGGATGCAATTGCCCATGTGGTACGCTGTTTCGAAGACGAAAATATTACTCATGTATCAGGACGCATTGATCCCATCGATGACATAGAAACCATCAATATTGAACTGATCCTGGCAGACATGGAATCTATAGAAAAAATACTGGAGCGTGTACAAAAAACATTAAAAAGCGGTGACAAAAAATACCAAGAGGAATTTGATGCTTTATTAAAAATCAAAGAAGCCCTTGATTTAGAAAAACCTGCCAGGAGTGTTGCTTTGACTGATGAAGAAAAAGTATTGTTAAAAGGCTATCACTTTTTAACTATGAAACCCGTCTTATATGTAGCCAATGTAAGCGAGGATGAAATAAGCACTTATGAGCAAAACCCGTTTGTTCAGGATGTAAAAAAATATGCCGGTAAAGAAGGTTCAGAAGTTATTGTAATCAGCGCCAAGGTTGAATCTGAAATAGCTGAATTGGAAGGCGAAGACAGGCAAATGTTTTTGGAAAGCCTGGGCTTAAAAGAATCAGGTTTAAACCGCTTAATCAGGGCTGCATATAAGCTGCTTGACTTCAATACCTTCTTTACCGCCGGTGAAAATGAAGTCCGTGCATGGACTGTTAGAAAGGGTACCAAAGCCCCGCAGGCAGCCGGGGTTATCCATACCGATTTTGAGCGGGGTTTTATCCGGGCAGAGGTTATCAGCTATGATGATCTGGTTAGCGCCGGATCGATGAATGCAGCCAGGGAAAAGGGGTTGCTTCGCCTGGAAGGGAAAAATTATGTGGTTCAAGACGGCGATGTTATGTATTTTAGGTTTAACGTTTAGCTAATAGGTATTCCTTATGGGTCAGTTTTCAGCTGTTAGCTGTTAGCTGTTAGCTGTCAGCTTTCAGCTGTTAGCTGTCAGCTATAGGCTTTCAACTTCCGGCAACCTGATAATAACTGCCGGATTAGCACTACTGATGGGTTAGCGAAAAGTTGAAGATTTAAGGTATAGGGGCGGACGTCACTGTCCGCCCGTTAAATTTGACCTGCCAGACCAGCTCTGGGACTGCCCCCTGGCAGGCAAGTCAAGCCGGCCAGATGGACTGCCCTCGTGGCAGGAGGCCCCGCGGCAGGCAAGTCAGCAACCGGCTACCGGCTGTTGCCGGGCACCCTGTCCATCCCTACAAGTATGGATAAGTCGACGGTAACTTTATTGATTTCTTTATCCATTGTTTTTAATATATTTTCTTCAGCGGCACCCCAGGACAAAGGGGTCATGTTTACTAAAGGCTCAAACCATGCAGGTCCAATATCAACCATGTATTGCACCCGCACTATATCATAAACTTTAAAATTATTTTTAAAAAGTCCAATGGTGCTGTCATTTGAATATATTTTTTGGCCGCTTTGTTCCAACAATGCCTCCCTTAATTCCTTCAGGTAATTCCTTTCTGGAATAACTTTTATTATTATGCCGTTGCCGGCAACCAGTCTTTTAAACTCTTTGTAATTGGCAGGTGCCAAAATATTCAGGATTAGGTCAAATTGCTTATCGGCAAAAGGGGCATTTGCCAGATCTCCAACACACCAGAGCATATTTTTGTATTTTTTCGATGCCATGCTTATGCCCTCTTTGGAAATATCCAAGCCTACCCCCAACGCATCTCTTTTCATTTGCCGGCCAATAAACCCAAGCATTGTTGATAATGAAGAACCCTCGCCACAGCCTGCATCTAAAATCTTTAACGTTTTATCGAAATTTTTAAAGTAATTTAAGACAACATCACTTATCTTTATATGCACCGGGTCGAAAAAACCTTTTTCAAATATATTCCTCCTGGATTGGAATAATTTTTTATCATATTTTGCCTGCAGTGCATGTGTCAGCAAATTTATATACCCGTATTTTGACAGATCAAAACAGTGCCGGTTGGTACAAATTAAACTCTTTAACCGGTACAGCCTCATTTGGCTCGAACACAGCGGGCATCTAAACATGCTTTCATTTTCTGCATAAAGTTTTGCATTTAATATCCCCTTTAACAAGTAAACACCCCGTTAATGAGTATAGAAAATGAAAAAGGTACGATCACTTACCTGTTCCAAATAAAACAAGCTAAATGAATGTACCTTAATCTTATATTATACCATACAAACTGTTTTTTCTGGTTTGTCCGGTGGCGGCAACCAATCCGGGGTAAAAAAACTCTTAAATCAATCAAGTTTGGCAATAATCGCATCCGCCATGCCGCTGGTTGAAGTATTTCCACCCAAATCATAAGTTAAACTCTTTCCTTCTTGCAGCACAGAGATGATTGCCTTATTTATCCGTTGAGCCGCTTCATTTTCACCGATATGCTGGAGCATTAAGACTCCGGACATAATTATTGCCAAGGGATTAATCCTGTTATGCCCGGCGTGTTTGGGCGCACTGCCGTGAACCGGTTCAAACACAGCCGCATCCTCGCCAATATTTGCACCAGGCGCAACACCCAACCCCCCGACCAATCCGGCACACAAATCACTGACAATATCTCCGTACAAATTCGGTAAAACCAGTACATCATATTTTTCGGGGGTTTGCACCAGCTTCATACACATTGCGTCCACTATCATATCCTCGAACTCAATTTGTGGATACTCACTGGCAATGTTCCGGGCACTTTCCAGGAAAAGCCCGTCGGAAAGCTTCATAATATTGGCCTTATGCACCGCAGTAACCTTTTTGCGGCCTTGTTTTACAGCCAGTTCAAAGGCATAGCGGGCAATCCTCTCAGATGCCTCCCTGGTAATTATTTTTATGCTTTCCGCTGCATCCCGCCCTACCCGGTGTTCAATTCCTGCATATAGATCTTCAGTGTTTTCCCTCACCACAATTAAATCAACATTTTCAAATCTGGTAGCAATCCCGGGCAGTGTCTTAGCCGGCCTGACATTGGCATACAGATTAAGCTCCTGGCGCAAGGTTACATTAACACTGCGAAAACCTTTGCCAACAGGCGTAGTTAACGGCCCTTTCAAAGCCACTTTATTTTTTTTAATTGAATCAATCACATAATCCGGCAATGGAGTACCATATTGCGGTATAACTGCTTCACCGGCTTCCACTACTTCCCAGTTGATATCAACACCGGCAGCGTCAATGACTCTTCTTGCGGCATCACTGATTTCAGGGCCGATTCCATCACCCGGGATTAAGGTAATATTGTGTGCCAAATCTTTATCGCCTCCCATAACCACAAATACTCAGCTGGTTTAAGACAATAACGAACATTTATGCCCAGGGCTAAAAGTTAAAACCGCCGTATTTCCTAAAATGAGGAGCTAATCCGCCGTCATTTAATATTTTAATCATAACCTCCGGAAGAGGTTTGATAGGTATATTAATATCCTTAGTTATATTTTTAATATACCCGGCGGAGAGGTCCACCTCCAGTTGATCACCGGCGTCAATTAAATCCGTATTGCACTCGACAACCGGAAGCCCGGTATTAATGCAGTTGCGATAAAAAATACGGGCAAAAGACTTGGCCAGCACGGCACTGATATCGGCGTTAATTATAGCTAAAGGAGCCTGTTCTCTTGATGAGCCGCAGCCAAAATTGGTACCGGCTACAATAAAATCCCCTTTGTTGACTTTATTATAAAAATCAGGATCAAGATCTTCCATTACATGCTTGGCCAGTTCCTTCATATCAAGGGTTTTAAATTTGTATTTACCCGAAATAATATAATCGGTATTTACATCATTGCCGAATTTATGAGCTTTACCTTGAAACTTCATATATTTTCACCTACTTAACATATTCTCTGGGATCGGATATTTGGCCGTTTAAAGCTGAAGCGGCTACAGTAGCCGGAGAAGCCAGGTAAATCGAAGCGTTGCTGTTGCCCATCCGTCCTTTAAAATTCCTGTTGGCTGTAGATATTACGTTTTCCCCATCGGAAGGCACACCATTATGAGTACCCACACAAGGGCCGCAACCCGGAGTAACCACGGCAGCCCCGGCTTCCACCAGTGCCTGGATAATGCCTTCTTTCATAGCATCAAGGTAAATGGTTTTCGATGCAGGCGCAACAATAAATCTTACATCCTTGTGCACTTTCCTGCCTTTTAAAAGTACAGGTCCCAATGACAGCCTGCTGGATTGGGGTCCCCAAAACCTCGCTAACCGGGCTTACGTTATCAACCCGGTGAGGCTTGGCCACCTGCGGCTCCAGCTTCGACACATCATATTCCCTAACCTGGGCATAAACTGCATCTGCATCTGCACTGACAGGTGTAAACTTCCTGTCGGTATACCTGGCCAACCAATTAAATGTTTTTTCATCGGCCTCCATAAGCC
>CAYUXS010000012.1:17755-19169 GCA_964448915.1 uncultured Peptococcaceae bacterium | reverse complement strand
AGTATTTTTGCGCACTATTACTTAATACCAAAAATAAAGTAATTGCCAAAAAAACAATTTCCATAGGTACTTTAAATGCTTCAGTGGTCCATCCGCGAGAACTTTTTAAAGCAGCTGTCAAAAAAAGTGCTTCGGCTGTCATTTTAATACATAACCATCCCAGCGGGGATCCTACACCCAGCAGGGAAGATAGAGAGGTAACCCACCGGCTAAAGGAAGCCGGGGAAATAATTGGCATTGAAATTTTGGACCATATTATCATAGGAGATAATATTTTTATCAGCTTTAAGGACAAGGGTATGTTATAATTTTTCGAGTAAGGCCAGTTGCTGTAGAAAGGGGACGTATTATGAGGATTGGTCTATTTTCAAAAGACATGGGGATAGATTTAGGTACTGCTAATTCTCTCGTGTATTTAAGAGGCAAGGGAATTGTATTAAGAGAGCCTTCAGTGGTGGCTATTGAAAAGGATTCCGGCCGGGTACTTGCAGTGGGTGAAGAAGCTAAACAGATGATCGGAAGGACTCCGGGAAATATAATTGCAATCAGGCCTATGAAAGACGGGGTCATTGCCGATTTCGACGTTACTCAAAGCATGATTAAATATTTTATTAAAAAAGCACTGCGGGGCAAGACTTTTTTGGTACACCCCCGGGTAGTGGTTTCCGTACCCTCCGGTGTAACTGCTGTAGAAGAAAGGGCGGTTAAGGAGGCTGCAATACAAGCTGGGGCCAGGGAGGCCTTCCTGATTGAGGAACCTATGGCGGCAGCAATTGGAGCCGGGTTGCCTGTACATGAACCTACCGGCAATATGATTGTAGATATAGGTGGCGGCACTACCGAAGTAGCTATAATCTCACTGGGGGGGATAGTAGCCAGCCGTTCAATACGCATTGCCGGTGATGAAATGGATGAGGCCATTATTTATCATGTCAAAAAAACATACAATTTAATGATTGGCGAAAGGACAGCCGAAGAGATCAAAATAGAAATTGCAACAGCTATAGAACAGCATGAAATACAAACGATGGATATAAGGGGAAGGGACTTGGTAACCGGGTTGCCAAAAACTGTACAGGTTACCTCGGAAGAGATTCAAAAAGCCCTTTCCGAACCAATTACAGCTATAGTGGATGCCATTAAAGCAACGCTTGAAGTTACCCCTCCGGAATTGGCTGCCGATATTATGGACAGGGGTATTGTTATGGCCGGCGGCGGTTCGCTGCTTAGAGGCTTGGACAGGTTGGTCAGTGAAAGTACCGGCATGCCGGTTAATATGGCCGAGGACCCCCTGTTGTCCGTTGCCATAGGGACCGGTAAAGTATTAGAAAACATCGAAATGTTGGAAAAGGTTTTAATTAACCCACGTAAACTGTCTGGTAGATAAACTCACCGGGTTATGCCGGGCGAGGTG
>CAYUXS010000012.1:16760-17745 GCA_964448915.1 uncultured Peptococcaceae bacterium | reverse complement strand
GTAATAAAAAAAAGATAATACTAATAATTGTTTTGGTAGTAATTATGCTAACCATGGTTAATTTTACCAAATTTGGGAAAGTTAATATTTCCCCAATAGAATCCGCACTGAAGGACATTGTTGCTCCAGTGCAGGGCATTGTAATGAATGTGGGGCACCGCTTGAGAGGGCTGGTGTCCTTTCCTGTAAGGATTATTAATATGTCGGAAGAAAACCGGTTAATGAAGGAAAAGATAACCGAATTAGAGGGGAAGTTGAGGCAATACGAAGAACTAAAATCCGAGAATGAAAGATTCCAGGCTTTATTGGACTTTAAAAGCAGTGTTGCCCCGGTGATGGGCTATAACCTTGCAACCGCATCGGTAGTGGGCCGTGATATCAGCAACTGGTTTGGCATACTAACTATAAACAAAGGTTCATCCGATGGTTTAAAACCAAACATGATAGCAATCAATGACCAGGGATTAATCGGAAGGATTATTTCTGTAACCGGGAATACGGCAGATATCCTGCTTATTACGGATCCCCGCAGCGGGGTAGCTGCTTTAATCCAGGAAAATAGGGCTACAGGGTTGGTAGAAGGGGTTGCCAATGCCCCGGGGTATTTAAAAATGATACATATTCCATTAGGCAGTTCTGTACATACCGGGCAGGCGGTAATCAGCTCCGGTTATGGAAGCTTGTATCCTAAAGGAATTCCCATAGGCAGGATCACTGCTGTAGAACCTGATCCCTCAGGCCTATTTATCAGTGCGGTAGTAACTCCTTTTGTTGATATGAACAGGCTGGAGGAAGTAATGATTATTACCGGGCAACTTCAGGCCCAGCCTGAATCAAATATTTCAGCACTTCCATATCCATGGGGGCAAGGGGATTCATCCCCAAAAAAGGGCGGGAGATCACCCGGTGCTTTAACGATGGCTGAGCAGGATGGGGTGGTTGCCAGGTGAGGTTCTTTATACTCGTACCCATGCTGCTGGGGACT
>CAYUXS010000012.1:16015-16750 GCA_964448915.1 uncultured Peptococcaceae bacterium | reverse complement strand
TGTCTTTATTCAGGGCACTTTGCTTGACTTCATTGTAATTAAGGGTATAAAACCGGATCTGTTAATGATAATTGTAGTTTTTCATGCCTTTTTAAACGGGCCTAAAGAAGGTGCTTTATTAGGATTATTGGCAGGCCTTTTTAAAGACTTGGCAATTGGAAACTATATAGGCATGCATACCCTAACCATGATGTTGGGGGGTTACCTGGTAGGGCTGTTGGAGCACAAGCTTTACAAAGACAGCCGGGTACTTATATTTTTTCTAGTTGGTTTTACTACTTTAATAACACAACTTTTAAATTATTTTATACTTATTACTTCTGATGTTAATATAAGTTTGGCAGTAGCTGTTTTTGAAATAATTATTCCCACCACTATATACACTGCTTTAATTGCTCCTATATTTTATGGAAAGTTTCATCGCTTAAACGCGATGGATTTCTTATCCTCAAAAAAACTATAGGCTGTTTTAATAACTCTGCCAATCCCGCTCTCAGATAAAAGGGGTATTTCAAATTGGGAAAAAAAGTACCGGAAAAATTGATTAAAATTTTTTTAGGCGTTATAACGGTTTTATTTTTAATCCTGCTAATAAGGGTTTGCTATATGCAGATTTTCGAAGGCGACAGGTACCGTACTTTGGCAACCCAAAACCACCAACGCCTTAATCCCGTCCTGGCACCGAGAGGTGAAATAATTGATCGTAACGGCACGCGCCTGGTGATAAATAAGCCG
>CAYUXS010000012.1:14227-16005 GCA_964448915.1 uncultured Peptococcaceae bacterium | reverse complement strand
TTGTTTACCTGGGGAAAATTGATGAGCAAGTTATTAATCTCCTGGCCAATTTATTGGAAGGAGATGCAAGCGTTAAAGGCTTAACCTCTTCCCAGATAAAGACAGATATTATGGCAAAAATAAAGGAACACCAAAGGCTTTACGAACCAATTCGGGTAGCGGCGGATGTTTCTCAGGAAACAGTAAATAAAATTCAAGAGCAACTGATTGCGTTGCCCGGTGTGGTTATTGATGTGGAGCCTGTTCGGTTTTACCCCTATGGTGATTTGCTGGGTGAGGTGGCAGGCTATGTTAGGGAAATCACCGGCAAACAATTGGAAAAATACAAGGATCAGGGCTACCAGTTGGGTGATCCTTTTGGCCAAGTTGGCCTGGAGTTTACCTATGAAAGTTACCTGAGGGGTATAAACGGGGCCAGGCAAGTAGAAGTGGATGCCCAGGGTAACCCTGTGCGGGACTTGGGCTATAAACCGCCTGTTCCAGGTAACAACTTAATTACCAGCATTGATTATAGAGTGCAAAGGGCGGCTCAAGATGCGGTAGCTGATGCAATCGAGAAAACCAGGAAGGGATTGGCCAAAGTTCCCGCCGGTACACCGATTACCGGTGCCGCAGTTGTAATTGATGTAAATACAGGCGAAGTAATAGCAATGGCTTCAATGCCTTCTTATGATCTGAACATTTTTTCACAGCCCCTTCAAATCAAGCAGTATAATGAACTGCTTAAAATAGGCGCTTTGCGTAATCACGCCATTCAAACCACCTATACTCCCGGTTCAACATTTAAAATGGTTACTCTTTCTGCATTATTGGAAAACAACATAGTAAAACCCGAGACATCAATCAAGGATCCGGGTTATTATAAGTATAAAAAAGACTGGAAGCCCGGAGGCCATGGTATTGTTAATGCTGTTAAAGCTTTAAAATACTCTTGTGATACTTATTTTTACCAGTTTGGCATCCTGGCCGGCCCTGATTTAATTGGCAAGTATGCTGCCGAATACGGGCTGGGAAAGCCCACGGGAATTGATCTGCCAGGTGAAGAAAGTGGGAGAGTTGCCTCGAAAGAGTTAAAGAAAACCATCTGGAAAGGAAACGATTGGGAATCCCAATGGCATGAATATGACAGCATGGATATGGCTATCGGGCAGCAGGAGACCAAACTAACCGCCATCCAGTTAGCCAATTACGTCGCAGCTATCGCAAATGGAGGCACTCTATATAAACCGCATTTGGTTAAAAAAATAGTTGATCCGGATGGGGCAGTAATTAAAAGATTTAAACCTGAAGTAATCGACAAGGTGGATATCTCTGAAGAGAACCTGGATATTATCAGGGAAGGGATGTATCAGGTTGCCGTGGGGGACGGCACAGGGGCTGCAGCTTTTTGGGGTGCGCAATATCAGGTGGCTGCAAAAACAGGAACGGCAGAAGTAGGGGACAAGGCCCAGAATGCCCATGCCCTTTATGTGGCCTATGCCCCTTATGAGAACCCTGAGGTAGCCGTATCGGTAATTATTGAATACGGCTCCAGCGGATCCGGTATTGGTGGGCCAGTCGCCAGGAAAATACTGGACGCCTATTTTCAAGCCAAGAAAGATGACGCTTTGGGTTCAGGCCGGGAAATGCAATCAACACCCAACCTGCCTGAGCAGCAAGAAACAACAACAAATCGTACAGTCCCCTCAACAAACGAAAGCCTCTTGAATAACCGGCAGCAGCAAACAACGGGTATCTCACAAGGGGACGGGGGAGAAATTGTCCCGCCAAATGAAGAC
>CAYUXS010000012.1:13160-14217 GCA_964448915.1 uncultured Peptococcaceae bacterium | reverse complement strand
TGGTAACCCCGGCCAAGGCAATGAAGTCCCAAGCAGTGATGTTGACAGGCAGACAGGTGTCATGCCACCTTCTTCACCTGGAACCAGGCAGCAGGAACAAAGGCAAAGCAACAGTTCGGGACAATAGAGCAGCTATTTCAACAAATAAAGGAAAAAAGTGTGTGATTATATCAAAATCTGGTGCAAATTACCGTACTTTTTAAGTTTTAACTTAGAAGGATTTAGTTGCCACCTGTAGAATTATTTTAGCAGTTAAGTAGTGGGGTGAGGGAGTTGGAAAATAAGTGGCAGTTAGCTGATGGAGAGGGAGATGAGAACACTATCCTGATTAAAAGAACTTTAAGATCAGGCCAAAATTTATATTATGACGGGAATGTCGTTATAATGGGTGACATTAATCCAGGGGCTGAAGTAGTGGCTACAGGCAACATTATTGTTATGGGTCAGATGAGAGGCATGGTGCATGCCGGTTCCGATGGTGATGAAACGGCGACTGTAATGGCATTTCGTTTGCAGCCAACCCAACTTCGCATAGCAAACCACATTACTCGACCTCCGGATGGTGAGGTAGTAGAAACTAATATGCCGGAAATAGCCAGGATAAAAAACGGTGTTGTAACCATTGAAAGCTATCCTGGATGATTATAAGGGTATTTCATCGAGGGAGGACATTTTTTTATGGGTGAAGTTATAGTTGTCACTTCTGGAAAGGGCGGAGTTGGCAAGACAACCACTAGTGCAAATCTGGGGACTGGATTAGCGCAACTTGGGCATAAGGTTGCTTTAGTAGACGCAGATATAGGCTTGCGAAATCTGGATGTGGTGTTGGGCTTAGAGAACAGGATAGTTTACGATATTACTGATGTTACGGGAGGGCATTGCAGGTTAAGGCAGGCTTTAATCAAAGACAAGCGTTTTGACTCGCTATTCCTCTTGCCGGCAGCACAAACAAAGGATAAAACCGCAGTACAGCCGGATGAAATGAAACAATTGTGTGAAGATTTGAGCCAAGAGTTCGACTATGTGATTATTGACTGTCCGGCTGGAATTGAACAAG
>CAYUXS010000012.1:0-13150 GCA_964448915.1 uncultured Peptococcaceae bacterium | reverse complement strand
AAGCTATAGTTGTTACTACTCCGGAGGTATCTGCCGTAAGAGATGCAGACCGGATTATCGGTTTGTTGGAAGCAAATGATCTTCGAGATCCGAAATTGATTGTTAACCGGGTGCGTCAACGGATGGTAGCTGCGGGCGATATGATGGGGATTGATGATATATTGGATATTTTAGCTGTTGATCTTCTTGGTGTTGTGCCAGAAGATGAGGCGGTAATAATTACAACAAACCGGGGCGAAGCTGTGATTCAAGACGAACGCTCCCGTTCGGGCCAAGCATATAGGAACATCGTTCGTCGTATAACAGGAGAGCAAGTTCCGTTTATCAACCTGGAAGAAGGTGGCCTGTTAAGTAAGATACGCCGGTTAATGAGAGTTAAATGACGGGAGGGGTTCAGGCTATGATGGATTTTTTTGCCCGTATATTTGGAAAGGATAGCAACTCCAGTAAAAATATTGCCAAGGAACGGTTAAAGCTGGTTTTGATTCATGACAGGGCCAGTGTTTCACCCAATCTTGTGCAGTCCCTTAAGGAGGATCTTATCAAGGTAATCTCAAATTATATGGATATTGATGAGAATGCCTTGGAGGTTAACCTTGAGAACCATGACAATCAAGTTGCGTTAATTGCTAATATACCGGTAAAAAGCATGAAAAGAAAGGTCAGTGTGAATTAAGTTTAAAATTGAATAGTAGTAGGGAGTACATGGACCCTTTTTGGGAGATTGAAATTATTAAATCAATCTCCCTTTTCATTGGCAGCAATAATGAAAATTCTTGCCCTCGATAAATAAGTAATAAAGATATATAATTAGTAATGGAGCAAAGAACTTATAAACAATTATTTGTGATCGAAATCCAGTAGTGCCAGGTTATTGGCCCAGAAGGGGTAGCAATGCACAAACGATTATTAAAGAGCCTTGATTATCCGTTATTGATATCAACAATTGCCTTGTTAATCTTTAGCTTGATTACAATTGGCAGCGCCACTTTTGAATATGTCGGCTCTTCGCCTTTGAACCCTGAGAAAATCCAGGAGATGAACATCTTCTTACGAATTTTGCATCTTGATTATTCTTATGTAGTAAAACAGGCAGTTTGGATATTATTGGGCTTATTTGCAGCAATGGTATTATTGTATGTTGATTATGAGGATATAGCAAAGTATTCAACTCATTTATATATTTTCAACCTTGTAATGCTGGTAGCTGTAATTTTTATGGGAACCACCTCTTTGGGGGCACAAAGGTGGATTGATATAGGGCCTTTTTCATTTCAGCCATCAGAATTTTCCAAACTTATAATTATAATCACGTTTGCAGATTTTTTAACCAAGCGGCAAGGAAAGCTTAATACTTTCTGGCAGTTGGCCCCATGTTTTGTATATATCGGCATCCCGGTGCTGTTAATTCTGGGCCAGCCTGATTTGGGGACATCCATGGTATTTATCGCAATGATGTTTGGTATGTTGTTTGTCGCCGGCGGCAGACCGTCTATTTTGTTGGGAATTATAGTTTTTGGGCTGATTATGGCTTTTTCAATTTATGAGGTGCATGAAATTGTACATAAAGCGGATATTGAATTAAAGGATAAAATTTCTGTTGTAAATAAGGCAATAGATGGGGACGATTATGAGTTAAATAAAAATAAAGCTTTAATGGAGGAAATCCGGAGCAAGGGTTTTTCCCTGGATGCCGGCGGGCTTAACCGCTACCTGGAGCAAACTAATGCCGAACACTCGAAGAAACAATACCGGCATAACTTATTCCATAAAGTAACATTGAAGGAATATCAAATGACCAGGTTGACAATTTTTGTGAATCCTGAAAGTGATTTATTGGGTGCAGGTTATCATGTGTGGCAGTCCAGGATTGCTATAGGTTCGGGTGGTTTGACGGGAAAAGGATTGTTGAGGGGGACTCAAAGCCATTACACGTTCCTTCCAATCAGGCATACTGACTTTATTTTTTCAGTAGTCGGGGAAGAGTTCGGGTTTATCGGTGTTACTCTTTTACTGTCCCTTTTTTATACCCTTTTGTATAGAGGCGTAAAAATTATTACAACGGCCAGGGACACTTACGGCATGCTTTTGGCTGCCGGTGTTGTCTCCATGTTTACCTTCCATATATTTTTAAATATCGGCATGACTTCCGGGATTATGCCGGTTACAGGAATACCCTTGCCTCTTTTTAGTTACGGGGGAAGCAATATAATAATGAACCTTGCCTGTATAGGTTTACTGATGAACGTTTATGTAAGAAGGGCAAAACTGGTTTTTTAATGAATAATCAATAAGGAGCAAAGTTTTAGCGGTGGTTGACTTTTGGTCAGCCACCTTTTTCATTTTTGGGTGTGAATTTCTTTTTTTTCTAGCTATTAGTTTAATTGTCATATTTGCCCAGGTTATCAAATATATATCAATCATTAAAGCTATAGGGGGTGATTCTGTGTTTTGGCGCAGGAAAAATAAAAAGACACAAACTTTACGCGAATTTTATCAAAATAGCAAGCCTGATCAGGGCTATAATTGGCTGGATTATTACCGGCCAAACCATAAGAAGGGGGCTATGGGTTGGGGAGACAGCTTTTATAAAAAGCCTTCAAAACCGGGTAAAAGGACTTTATACAGGGTTGTGGCCGTATTGTCAATATTGGCTGTTTTGTTATTGGTAAGAGAACTTAACTACCCGCTTGGCGAGAATGTGAGGACCTCGTTGCGGTATGTTCTTACCACCGAATGGAATATCAGGCCGGCATTAGAAAAAGCAGTTAAATATGGCCTGCAAATGGCTAACCTCGACAATCAATTAGACAGCGGAATGCCCCAGGAGGGAATGGTCAGCCCGGTCAGCGGGGATGCCCTTACCAATGAAATGCTGCTACCGGTGTCCGGAAAAGTAATAAGGCCTGTTGGTTGGACTAAAGATCAAATGGACGGCCTCGATAGATTTCACCATGGTATTGATATACAGGCTGCCGTGGGTACACCTGTAAAGGCAGTTTTGGCAGGAAAAGTAGCAAGCATTTCATCCAGCCCTTTATATGGGAAATATATAAAAATAGATCACGGGGACGGCTATTTTACCTTATATGCCGGGGTTGATAATATTGCCGTGAAAGAAGGAGAATCTGTAAAAACAGGCGATGTCATAGCTGAATGTTCAGCACTGGGTGATTTTAATCAAGGCGGCCTGCATTTTGAACTTAGAGAAAAGTCAGGTTTGGTAGACCCCCTGACAAGGTTGGAATTCCCACGTTAATTTATTGGGAGGGCGGCATTTGTGAGAATAGGGGCATTCTTTGGTATTAAAATATATCTTAATCCATATTTCCTGGCCCTATTGGGCCTATTTTTTGTAGCCGGTATATTGGGTAAAGGCTTGATAGCTTTCGGTGTTGTTTTAATTCATGAATTTGCCCATGCTTTAATGGCCAAAAAACTTGGGGTGCCTGTTGCAGATGTTGAGCTGCTTCCTTTTGGAGGCGTTACCAGGATGGGTGGCGATATGGCTGTCCAACCCCACAAAGAGATTATCATTGCTGCAGCAGGACCGGCTTGCAACGTATTAATGTTCCTCGTTGGCATCGCTTTTAAAAATTACGGTATTTGGGATAACCAGCTCGGGCCTTTTTTCTTGCAATCAAATATGGTAATAGCAGCTTTTAACACATTGCCGGCTTTACCTTTAGATGGTGGAAGGGTTTACCGGGCTGTAATGGCAAATAAATACGGGTTGAAAAAAGCAACATATAAAGCTGCGAGTTTGGGACAGTCTTGGGCAATAGTAATAATTATGGCGGGAGCCGTTTGTTTGTTGTTGGGTTGGGCAGGCCTGGATGTAATCATTACCGGCATGTTTTTATTTTATGCTGCCACCAGGGAAAGGGCTGCCGCCCCTTATCTTTTTATGCGCCATATAATGCAGAAGAATGAAGAACTAAAAAGTGTGGGGGTAATGGCATCTTTGGTGCTGGTAGCCAGGGAGAATGCCTCTTTAGGGGATGTAACAAAATATTTTATGCCTCAAAAATTTCACTTTATAGCCGTTTTTTCTGAAAACATGGAATATAAAGGCATGATAACAGAGGATAAATTAATCGAGGGACTATTTAATTATGGTTTGGATTATCCAATCGGGGGTCTAATCGATTGGCCCCAGGGCTGATAGGCCGTAAAAGCATTGTTTTTAAATAATGAGGCAATACTTTTAATATGGGTTGAGTAAATAGAAGCATTTATCTAAATTATCATTAATAAATTAAGGGGGTGATTGTTTGGAAAACAATAAGGTAGGAATTTTTATTGATTATGAAAATCTTTTTTATAGCATGTATAATAAATTTCAAGCTCAACCCGACCCGATGGAGTTTATCAGGATTGCCCGGAGATACGGCCAGATTATTACTGCAAGGGCATATGGTGATTTTGAAAAAAACCCCTACATTAAAAATGAGGTTCCGAAATTGCGAGCCGCCAGTTTTGAGGTGGTGCACACCAGGACCGAAGTTGTAGGGGGTAAGGAGAAATCGTATACAGATTTTAAAATTGTAGAAGATCTTTTTGTTTTTAAAGAAGAAAACAGTGATGTTTCAACAATAATACTGGCAACTGGTGATGGCCATTTTTCAAATATTGTTGCCAGGATGAAAATTAGGTACGGGAAGCAAGTTATTGTTGTGGGTGTTAAAGGTTCAATAAGCCGCGAACTGCAAATGGCAGCAGGCAGGGATTGTTTGATTGAAATAGCGGGGTTTGATTATGAAGTTGATCTGGATGATTTAAAAAGTTTTATTACTATCCAGGAAGAACGCTATCAATATTTGACTTTTATCCGGACCGCCCAAGCCTATATGGAAAAACTTAAAATACCTGATGAGTTTAAAAGAAAAAGATAATAAGTGCAATGAACACCTTGATCAGTGAAGGATACCTGGAACAAGTCCGGGCAGTGAGAAATGGTATTCCTGTAAATGTTATCAAAGTTGCAGCACAAAATAGGATGGAAGAATATGGATAATTACGGAAGAAAGAAGAGTAATATTGGCAAGAGTTTTTGGTTATTGAAGGAAATATAGTGATATAATGAGATAGGCATTATAACGAAAGAGATTTTTAAGTATGGAAAAACAAAATTACAGCATATTGCTAGAAAAGTTAATGGAACAGGTTGAAAAGCCTGCTCGATATGCCGGTGGAGAATGGAATTCGGTTAATAAAGACTGGAGCAAACCTGTAACCAAGATTGCCTTTGCTTTTCCGGATGTCTACGAAGTAGGGATGTCTCACTTGGGGCTGCAGATCCTTTATAATGTTGTTAACAGCCGTCCAGACGCATTAATGGAAAGAGTGTTTGCCCCGTGGCTGGACATGGAAAAGTTAATGAGAGAAAACGGGCTTCCTTTATTATCCCTTGAATCAAGACGTCCAATAAGCCAATTTGATATATTGGGTTTCACTCTACAGTATGAAATGAGTTTTACCAACATACTCAACATGCTCGACTTAGCCGGTATTCCCCTGCGTGCTTCACACCGGGACAAAGGCCATCCATTGGTTATTGCCGGGGGACCATGTTCTTTTAACCCTGAACCCCTGGCCGATTTCATCGATGCCTTTGCTATTGGTGAAGGGGAAGAAATATTTCATGATATTATAGATGTATACAAGACTTATAAAGATCAAGACCGTGATATCCTGCTCCGGCGTCTGGCTGAAATTCAAGGAGTATATGTGCCGGGGCTTTATCAGGTCCGGTATAATGAGGACGGCTCAATACGTTCTGTTACTCCTGAAGCAGGCATTCCGGATAAGGTAGTTAAACGTGTAATATCAGGTTTTGATAAGATAGACTATCCATTAAAACCTATTGTTCCCAATATGGGTGTTGTTCATGATCGTATAATGCTTGAAGTCATGAGGGGTTGCACCCGTGGATGTAGGTTTTGCCAGGCAGGTTCAATATATCGTCCCGTCCGGGAAAAGAAACCTGAAACATTATTCAAGCAGGCAAAACATTTGGTTGAAAGTACTGGTTATGATGAAGTTTCCTTGGTATCTCTCAGTTCTGCTGATTATACCGGTTTAAAGCCGTTAGTAAAAGAATTGTTAAATTCAATGGAGGGGCAAGGCGTCGGGGTTTCTCTCCCGTCATTGAGAGTGGACGCTTTTTCAGTGGGACTGGCTAAAGAAATTCAAAGGGTGCGCCGTTCCAGTCTTACCTTCGCCCCTGAAGCGGGTACCCAGCGATTAAGAGATGTTATTAACAAGGGCGTTACGGAACAAGATTTGGTAGAAGCTGTTTCTGCAGCTTTTAGTGCCGGCTGGCAGGCTGTCAAACTTTATTTCATGATTGGTCTGCCCACTGAAAGTCAGGAAGACATTGAAGGGATAGCCCGGCTCGGCCAGTTGGTATTAAAGAAGGGAATAGAGGCCGGAGTGAGCAAGGGGCGGCTTAAAGTAACTGTTAGTGTGTCCTCTTTTGTGCCTAAGCCGCATACTCCTTTTCAGTGGGAACCAATGAATACAATAAAACAGATAAAAGAAAAGCAAAATTATCTTAAAAGTATGTTTAAAGATAAAAGAATTGCCTTTAAATGGCATGAACCCGAAATTAGTTTTTTGGAAGGGGTTCTTGCCAGGGGCGATCGCAGGCTTTCTGCAGTTTTAGAAAAAGCATGGCAGTTGGGGTGCCGTTTTGATGGTTGGTCCGAATGTTTTAATTTTGAAGCGTGGAAAAAGGCTTTTGAAGCTGCAGAATTAGACCCGGATTGGTATGCTTACCGCAGGTACCAGTATGAAGATATTTTACCCTGGGATCATATTGACTCCGGGGTAAGTAAGGAATTCTTAATTAGGGAGCACCAACAAGCTTTAAAAGCGTTGCCTACTGAAGATTGCCGGACTCACCGGTGCCCTGCTTGTGGAGTATGTACGGAAGCAGGTTATAATCCGGAAATATTAGGCAATGGGGGTGGTGGCATTGCCCCGGTATAGAATTAGCTATGCCAAAAAAGGCCCGGCCAAATTTATGTCTCATTTGGATATGGCTAGGACTTTTGAAAGGTCCTTGCGCAGGGCGGGGCTTCCTGTGGCCTTGAGCCAGGGATTTAACCCTCATGCTAAAATTTCTTTCGGCTTCCCCTTACCGGTTGGGGTTGCCGGGTTGGAAGAGTATATGGATGTTGAGCTGGCTGAGAATATTGATGCCAAGGTAGTTGCGAGCTCTCTTAATAACAATATACCGTCAGGTTTTGAAATAAACGCTGTATGCATCTTACAGGAAGACTTGAAATCATCTTTAATGGCCCAAATAGAAAGTTCAATTTATTTGGTGGTCTTTGAAGATGATAAAAGTATGGATATGGAAGTTTTCCGGAATTGTCTCAAGGAATTTATGGCAATGAAGGAAATATTGGTCAAGAGAAAGAAAAAGAAAGGGACGCCAGCTATATTCGATATAAGACCGGGTATATTGGCACTTTCTATGTATCAAGAGGCAGACGGTAAGTGGGTTATACGGATGGATTTAATGTCTAACAGCAATTTAAATGTGCGGCCAAGGGAAGTGATCGAAGCCCTTCGGGAACTTTATGGTGTACTCAGACAGGATTACAGGTTGGAAATAGTTCGCAGCAAGGTGTTGGCCCAGGGAGGAAAAGATTTGTTCAATTATTGTTCAGGCCCTGTAGAAAGGCCATAGCAGAAAGTTTAACAAGGATGATTTTATGCTGAAGGAAATTATTATCAGCGTCAGTGACGAGGAAACCAGGGTCGCTGTCTTGGAAGACAGGATTCCTGTAGAACTTTATATAGAGAGGGCTGTAACCCAAAGACTGGTTGGCAATATTTACAAAGGAAGAGTAGAAAATGTCCTGCCGGGAATGCAGGCAGCATTTGTGGATATCGGCCTGGATAAAAACGCATTTCTATACGTGGAAGATGCTTTGCCGCAAAACTCAGATTCTTTGGAAGGCTCCGGCAACGGGGCAGCAACAACAGCCAACATATGTGATGTTTTAAAACAAGGCCAGGAAATTGTGGTCCAAATCACTAAGGAACCCATAGGTACCAAGGGCCCAAGGGTTACTACCCATATTACATTGCCGGGTAGGTATTTGGTACTTATGCCCGGTGTAGATTATATCGGGATTTCCAGGCGGATCGATAACGAGAAAGAGCGAGAAAGGTTAAAAGAGTTGGCAGCCAGGGTTAAGCCTAAAAATATGGGCGTTATTGTGCGCACAGTAGCTGAGGGCGTGGATGAGGAAGAATTGCTTCAAGACTCCAACATCCTTAGTAAAATGTGGCGCAAGATTAAGAACCGCAACTTGCATAGCCCGGCGCCAAATTTATTGCACAGGGATATTGAATTAATTCAAAGGATTATGAGGGACACTTTTACTGATGACGTCGATCGGTTGACTATCAACTCCAGGCCGGAATATGAAAAAATAATGGATTTTTTAGATATAATAGGCACTAAGTTTAAAGCAAAAATTTTCTTGGATGAAAGAGAGAATATTTTTAGTGATTACAATATTGATTCTGAACTTGAACGGGCCTTGAAAAGAAAGGTTTGGTTGAAATGCGGGGGTTATATAGTAATCGACCAGGCCGAAGCATTGACTGCTATTGATGTTAACACCGGCAAGTTTGTAGGTACCACCAGCCTGGAAGACACGGTACTCCGAACAAACCTGGATGCTGCCGTGGAAATTGCCCGCCAGTTGAGATTAAGAAATATCGGTGGGATAATAATTATAGATTTTATCGATATGCAGGAAGAAGAGAATCAAAAACAGGTGCTTGAAGCACTGGAGAAAGAAATAAAAAAGGATAAGACTAAGGTGAATATTTTGGGGATTACCCAGTTAGGCCTGGTCGAGATGACCCGGAAAAAAGTTAGACCCAACCTTAGTGAGGTAATGCAAAAAACTTGTCCATACTGTGAAGGAAAGGGTAAGGTTCTTTCGGAAGAAACTGTAGGCATTCAATACAAAAAGAGCATATGCCAACTTGCGCGACAGACTTTGGCTGATACGATCATTGTTGAAGCCAATCCATTAGTTGCTTCAAAGCTGATAGGCAGCGGAGGGGCCAATTTAAGGGAACTGGAACAAAAGACTGGCAAAACTTTATGCATTAAAGGTTCTAACGACAAGCACATAGAATCGGTGGATATTTGCCTGGCAAGTGATAATGGCGATATACAGTTTAATCACTTACCGGTCCAGCAAGGCCAAGTATTGGAGGTAATAATAGAAGACTCACACAACAGCAATGTCAACGACGGCATAGCAAGACTTGACGGGTATGTTCTGGATGTTGAAGGTGGCGGGAATTTGGTGGGTGAAACTGTGCCGGTTAAAGTCACCAAAGTTTACCGGACTTATGCAAAAGCAAGAATTTTAAGATAAGGTTGCTACGCTTGACAAATCTATGTTATATGTTTATGATATTGTAGTATTAACGGCAAGACCACCGCTCAGAACAGGTTTTAAAACAGTACTATTATTGCTGTACCTGGTTTTGGCGAGTCCTTTAAATGGGGGAGGTTAGCAAGTGTACGCTATTATTGAGACTGGCGGAAAGCAGTACAAGGTTAGGGAAGGAGATACTCTCTTTGTAGAAAAGCTTCCCAAAGAACCCGGTGAAACAGTTGAGATTGATAAGGTATTGGCAGTTGGCGAAGAAGGACAGCTTAAAATTGGTTCACCAACCGTAGAAGGGGCTAAGGTAACCCTAAAAGTTGTCCGTCACGGCAAGGGTAGGAAAATCATTGTATTTAAATACAAACCCAAGAAAAATTACCGCCGCAAAACAGGCCATCGCCAACCATTTTCCGAAGTAACAGTGGATAAAATACAGGCATAATTGTTGCATTCTAACGGAGGTGAGGTAAATGGCACATAAGAAAGGTGTCGGTAGTTCCCGGAACGGCCGGGATTCAAGGCCTAAGATGTTAGGTGTCAAGAGGACAGACGGGCAGTTTGTTACTGCCGGGTCAATTATTGTCCGCCAAAGAGGAACAAAAATCCATCCTGGACTTAATGTAGGTAAAGGAAAAGATGATACTCTTTTTGCTAAAATAGATGGAATTGTTGCTTTTAGAACCAGGGGTAGGGATAGAAAAGAAGTCAGTATCATGCCCTCAGCGGAAATAGTTATGTAAGCAAGGCTCTCATCAATTGTTTGAGCAGCCTTATTAATGGAGATTAAGTAGTTCTAACGGTGGTTGACAAATGGTCAACCACCGTTTTTATGTTTATGTATTATTTTTTTATACTTGACAAAACATATAAAATTATGTTAAAACTAAACACAATAATAATTAACCAACGTATAATATAACCAAAACAAAAAATTAACACAAATGAGTTAACATAACATAGGGAATTTACAAATTCCTTTGAAGCACTTATCCAATAATAATACCTCTTTTATCCTCCATCAAGGAGGATTTTTTTTGCCTTCCAAGTAGTAGCCTGGTACTCCGAGGTAATAACCTTGGCCACCTTCAATATTCAAATCTTTAAGAATTTTTAGAACATTTTCATTTACAATATAACCTGCTATTGTCTTTTTACCAAACTCATTAGCAATAGCTTTCATCGCTTTTACCAAAGTTATATTAACCGGTTCAGTGTCTAAGTTTCTTACATAATTGCCGTCTATTTTTAGGTAATCTACCGAAAGCATTTTAAGATATGAAAGAGAGGAAAAGCCCAGGCCAAAATTATCTAATGCAAACTGGCATCCTAGCTGCTTTAGCCTTTTTATCCAGCATTCAGCTAAATCCCAGTCTTTTACCACTACATTTTCAGCGATTTCAAAGCCAAGCCTGAGGGGAGCCACATTGCTGTCAATAATGATTCTTTCAATAATATTTAAAAGGTTTTCATCTCCCAAGCTATGGCCGGAAAGGTTAACAAATATTTTAATATTTGGATTGCGTTTTAATGTTGATAAGGCCTTTTTGGTAACCCATTGATCAATTTGGGGCATAAGGCCGAACCGTTCTGCTACAGGGATAAAAACTGCAGGAGAAATTAAATTGCCATCATAGCCAGTTAACCGGAGAAGAGCTTCAAAATGAAGGATCTCATTATTTTTAATATCAATAACCGGTTGATACAGAATTTCAAAACGGTCATTATTTAATGCTTTTTTAATCAAAGTAAGGAGTTCTTGCATTTCTGAAAGTTTATCAAGAATATGTTCACTGGGGCTAATTACCGATATCCTATTACGGCCGCTATCTTTAGCCATATATAAAGCAGTATCCGCAAGTGCCAGCAGTTTTTGTGAATCCATCGTCCCGTCTACGGCAACAACTCCGATGCTTATGCTGATATTGTGGGTAAGATTGTAATTTGGAAGATGTATATTGCTTCTATCAACAATATCCCTTAGTGTTTCTGCAGTAAGAATTGCTTTTTCCAATGATATGTTTTCCAATAATATTGCAAATTCATCTCCACCAAGGCGTGCCAGGAAATCGCTTTTACGAATATTACTTTTTAATATTTCTACAACTTTTATTAGTATTCCATCTCCGGCTGAATGGCCTTTTGTATCGTTGATAAGTTTAAAATTATCGATATCCATAAAAAGCAGGGCACTTTTTACGCCACGGGCAGCTTTGGCTACTGCTCTTTTTAGAGTTTCTTCAAAATAATACCGGTTTGGTACCCCGGTTAGGTAATCATGAGTTGCGAGGTAAGTTAATTGATGTTCAAAAGTTTTTCGATCGGTTATATCCTCGACTATAATTAAACCGATTTTATCTGACTTCATATCATTGATTAAAGACCAGGTGATACAGGCCCATAAGGTTTTACAATCTTTTTTTAGCAGGCATGTTTCCAACTTTATATTGTTATTGCCAGCCATAATTTTATGGTTGAATCTAACGGCTTGTTTTCTGTAGTCAGTGTGAATTAATTCTAAAATATTAATATTTTTAAGCTCGTCAAGTTTATAACCAAGCATCTTTTGTAATGTGGTATTGATTTCTATAATATTAGAAACATTGCAGCTTACTTTTAACAATGCCATGCCAATGCCGGCACTTTCAAAAACTGCTTTAAACAAGGACTCGCTTTTGTTTTGGTTTCCCATTAGGGTTTTATAGTTATTATCCATAAAGTCACAACCTTGAATAATCAATTAGTTTAGTACGTTACATCCGCCCGGATAAAAATGTTTTTATTGTATTTTACCATAAAAGTGGAATATTTTAGTAAAAAGCTAAAAAATCATTGGTTTATACAGCCATACTCTATAGAAACTAAAATTATAAATAATAAAAAAGGATATTCCCGATTTAGGGAATACCCTCTTTAATAAAACGCTATTTAGATTCTGATAATATGTGCGGTTTTTGTTTTTGCATCCTACCCATTAGCAGCACTCCTGCAATCAAGGTTATTTTAATGCCCCATTGAATAAAATCGTTTGCAAGTATACTGCTATTAACAACTGTATGGAGGATAGGTTCTTCAATAATCATCTTTGCAGCTGTGTAAGCAAGGACTCCGGAACCGGCGTATATAATAACTGGAAAACGTTCTATTGTTTTTAGTACCAGTGTGCTTCCACATACCATAATAGGTATGCTGATCAGCAGCCCGGTTACCACCAAGGCAAAATTTCCATGGGCTGCACCGGCAACTGCCAGTACGTTATCCAGACCCATGATGGTATCGGCAAGGACAATAGTGGTGATGGCAGTAAGCATATTTTTACCTGAGTCAATTTTTTCATTATGTTGTTCATCTATCAATAATTTATAAGCTATCCAAAGAAGCATCAGTCCACCCGCAAGCTTAAGTCCCGGGAAATTTAAAAGCCAGACCACACCTATCGTCAGTAATGAACGAACTATGATAGCTCCAAGAGTTCCAAGTATAATAACTTTTTTTTGCTGGCTTTTATGTAGCTTTCGGGCTGCTAAACCTATTACGATGGCATTATCGCCGGCTAATACCAGATCTATGATTATTATAGCCAGCAATGCTGAAATGAATTCTGATTGGAAAATTGCCATTTTACCAACTTGACCTCCGGTTCTTTTTAAATATTACTGCCCTTAAGGGGGTGTTAATATCTTTTATTGCCGCTTTCATTATGCAAATAAAAAAGACCTCAG
>CAYUXS010000011.1:9498-20672 GCA_964448915.1 uncultured Peptococcaceae bacterium | reverse complement strand
CCATGGGCTACCGGGGTCACCACCCCCAAGCTAGACCCATGCAGAACATTATTGCCAACCAGAACAGCACACCGAGAATTACATGGGGCAGCTTGGGACGCCATACATAACGCTTCTTCTTGATATATGGGTCTTTGGATAAATACAAATTGTTAATTGCCATTAGCTCACCCCCTAATCACCGTCAATCTGTTAACTAACTGCCTATTTTGCTCTTGCTTTTTCTCTTGTGCCTTGACCCATTCATCAAAGCTGTCTTTACGGAACAGTATTTTTGCGCCGATTCTAAAATGGGGTATCTGGTTTTTGCGAACCATCTCACGCAATTTTGATTCGCTTAAATTACCTTGAAAAAAATCGCTTAAAACTGTCTTTACCGTGTAGACTTTTGCTGGTTGATCCATGATTTCACCTCCCCTCAGTGACGGTTGCCTTGACAGGATTCCCCTCCTTTGTGTCGAAATGGGTAATATCCAGTTACCAATTCAAGGAAGGAGGTGGAAATCGTGAAAAATTATTTTGATTCAATAGATAAAATGCAAACCGTGTTTAACAGGATAAAGCAGTCAATGTTACAGTTTGAGCAGATAGCTAGGACAGATTACTTATTAAGCGAGAAATTTTTACAGGCGTCCCAGCAACTTAGTAAAATCTCTAATGTACTTTCCCCTGAAATTATGAGACTTGGCTCACTTCAATCAGCCATGGCATCAAGCATTCAAGAGATAACAAAACAACAAGAGTTATTTGTTAATTCTTTTGCTAATTATTTAACTAAATGGGAGCCAATATTTAAAAAACTTGATAATTACAAGGCTTTAAGCTACACAATTCCTGAAAATATATATCCCTTAGTTGATAATTTGAGTGTTTCAATAGCTTCTGCTGTACCTGAACAAATAATAGAGCCACAGATTGAATCTTTACCTATTCAGATGGATAATGAAAAAACTGCATATGAAAAATTAACTTGGGATAAGTTAATCCTTTTAATTATTTCTGTATTAACATTCTTCTATATGGTTTACTGCGGTCAAGTTAATGCAAATTTACAACAGAAACAACACGATGAAATAATAATGAAATTAGATGAACTAATTACAGCAATTGATGATTTCCAACCTAATTTAAGTGAACATCAATCTGAGTCTTCGCATAATCCAAAATCTGATTAAACGACTCGACTTGTCTTTCTTGCTGGTTTAGAATTCGTTTATATCTTTGGTTTAGTTCCCATCTTTGATAATCAATCCACAAGCCAAACAAAACCACTAATGCTAAAAATAGAGTTAGTATATTGTTGATTCTTAGAATTTGTTTTAGATGCCGGGCTTGAGTTTCTAACTTATGTTCGGCAAAGTCCTTATTTTCATCCATACCCTCACCTCCCCTCGGTGCCGGTTTTGGTTAACTCACCCTCGTCCCGAAAAAATAGCGTCCAATCAAAATCAAGTACAGAGGATATCTTTTTGGCTAACTCTACCGATGGTCGACGTTCACCAAGCTCAATTTTGCTAATCATTGTCACATCAACACCAGCCATTTCGGCTATCTCTAATTGAGTTAAGTTTTTTTCTATTCGTCTATTTCTAAGCCACACTCTCATTCTCTCACCTCCAAACTAGCCATCTTGTCTATATTATATGGACATATCGTCTATGTGTCAAGCATTTTTAACAAAAAAATAGACATTTTGGCCACGATGTTTATAAGCTGTTTACAATGGACAAAATGTCTATATAATTAATTCAAAGAGGTGTTTTTATGTTAAGGAGTAGGCTTGAAGAATTAAGAACAGAGAAACGAATGACAAAAAAAGAAGTAGCTGATTATCTGCAAATTGATCAATCTACTTATGGAAAACATTAGATAAACTAGCTAGTCTTTTTAATGTCTCTGTCGACTACCTCCTTGGACGTACTAACATAAAAACCCCCATCGAAACCATCGCCGCTCACCATGACGGCGAGGACTGGACCGAGGAAGAACTGGAGGAAATTGAGGCGTTTAAAGAGTTTGTGAAGATGAGGAGGAAACAGAAGGAGAAAAAGGAATAAAAAAACCACAGAAATCAACCTATGGCAAATTAAAGGAAGGTTGAAGTAATATGTATATTGCTTACATGGATGAAACTGGAGATGATGGCTTCCCGACTTATTCTTCCGAGCTTTTTGTTTTAACCAGTGTTTATATGCACTATCAATATTGGAAAGAAAACTTCAATAAAGTGTTGGATTTTCGAAGAAAGTTAAAAAATGATTATGGCTTACCAATAAAACTAGAGCTTCATACAAAAGATTTTTTAACTGACAAAAACCCTTATAGACGTTATAACATAAGTGATAAAGATAAAAGAGATATCGTTTTTTATTATGCTGACCTAATATCAAAACTAAATATTGAAATAGTAAATGTTGTGATCAACAAAAAGAATATTATTTCTGAACAATATAAAGTCCTTCAAAACGCTTTAACATATAATATACAAAGAATAGAAAACACCTTGAGAAATCATAGTGAAAAAGAAATGTTCCTTGTCATAACTGATGAAGGTAGAGTTGGGAAGATGAGAAAAATAACGAGAAAAATACAAAAAATAAATTATATTCCTTCTAAATTTGATAGTTCTCTATATAGACAAGAAATAGAAAGACTTATAGAAGATCCACTCCCTAAAAAATCAAGTGAATCCTACTTTATTCAAATTGCAGATTTTGTTTCATATATTACATTTTTATATTCTTTAGAAAAATTTAATAGAAGTAAATGGGCTAATAGAGTAGCAAAGAAACTCACCTTTGATAATGTTTATCAATGTCTGAACAATATAAAAAGCGTGCTAAATTTAGCTGCAAGCGTAAAAAATGAATTTGGGATAGTACATTACCCTACAAAAACGTAAAAAGACAAAAAAACACCACCTACGGCTCATTCGAACTTTCAGTGGTTCAAGCTTATATTACACCATGTAAAATAATTTGTCAATTGGTAAAAATTAAAACGATTATAATTCAATAGCAAGTCTCTAAATGCACGATACTTTATTTCGCGAAGCTGAAACTTGATTCATAGAAATTGCTTCTGCCACTGCTTGGGAAAAAAAGAATTTTGCTAAAATGCGGAAAAAGCAAAAATTTCTGGGGGCAACTAAATGAATAACGAAGAAAAGATTATTTCAATGCTGGAAACAATGTATCTTGAATTTAGTAAGAGATTTGAAAACATTGAAAGTGATTTGTCTGGAGTCAAAGACAGATTAACCTCTGTTGAAAACTCAATTGTACGCATTGAAAATGACCACGGTCAAAAGCTAGATGCCCTCTTTGAGGTTACAAAATGAATTCTGAAAAATTGGACAGAATCGAGCAAGAAGTATCAAAGCATGAGGAAATCATCTTAAGACGAATCAGATAACAGTGAGGTCTCCCTATGCTGTACGAAACTTTGTTTAATGAAGCTGATAAAGAAAACATTGAGGTTGTTTACATACCATTTAAAGAACGAGTAAAGGGCATATATTACGATAAGGTCATTGCTTTGAACAAAAACATAGACACTACCGCTGAAAAAAACTGCATACTGGCCGAAGAATTAGGACACTACCACACTACTGCTGGAAATATCCTAGATCAGAAACAACTGCATAATAGAAAACAGGAACGTCTAGCTAGAGCTTGGAGTTACAAACGGCTCGTCCCATTGGACAAGCTGGTGGAAGCTTACAAACAAGGCATTCATTAGAAACAGACATGAGCTTGCAGAATTCTTAGGTATAACAGAACAGTTTTTGATGGCCGCAGTAGAGTATTACAAAGAAAAATACGGTATTTTTCGCCGCATTGGCAATTATTATATTTGTTTTGAACCATTGTCTATTATAGAAAATTTCGAATTTACAGACAGATTTTGATTATAGGATGTAGCCAACTTGTTAATTAAAAAAATAATTTCTCTTATATTAGCATCATTATTATTGGCTACAATGACAGCCTGTGAATTTGAAGACATCCCTTTCAAGGATAGTATCCCCAGTGAAGTTAACAGCAGTGAAGATAGTGAAGAAGACTAATAATAAATAAAAAATAACACTTAACAAAGGTGGACTAGTTAATCGCTGTAAAGTGAATTGCCGATAAAACCACCAGAGGTTTTTTAGTTTTATTTAAATATTTTGCAATTTAACACAAGAAACCTAAATCTAAAAGATTAAAAGATTAAACTTTAAATGAGGGGAAAGAAAATGGGCTTTAGATTTCGCAAAAGTATCAAATTAGGCAAAGGCGTAAGACTTAATTTAGGTAAAAAAAGCGTTGGTCTTTCTTTTGGAGGAAAAGGATTTAGAACAAGCATTAATTCAAAAAGAGGAATTACTTCAACTTTAAGTATCCCTGGAACTGGAATATCATATATAACCACATCGAAAAAACCAGGAAGAAAACCAAGTCATAACATGCAAAAGAACAAAATATCTATAGGAAAAATTTTACTGGTGTTAGCTGCTATTAGTCTATTAATAAATTATTGGATGTGGTTTTTAGCATTAGCCAGTATTCTAACAATAGCGTGGATTACATATTCAATATTTAAACCACAAGCCAATGATGATGAGCATACAAAAGAAGGGGAAATAATAGAAGCAGACAGTTTCAGTGAAATAGAGGGGATGGATTAATATGTGGATGTTTCTTGGGATGATAAGTGTTTTAGTTTTCATTGCATTTTTGGTGGGTGTGGTATATTTCGCTATAAAAAAGAATGTTAAATGGAAAAAGTGTCTGGCTGGAGCCGGAGCTGCTCTTGTACTCCTTACAACCAGTGCTCTAGCTGATTCATCAATTGAAACAACGCAACAACCTTCAAGTAAAATAACACAAACTGACGTAGCACCTGCTACTACGGAAGAAACAAATTCACCAATAAACTACATAAAGACCACCGTTAATAGTGTTGTAGACGGTGACACCATTAAAGTAACGATATCTGGGAAAGAAGAGTCGGTCCGTCTCATCGGTGTTGACAATCCTGAAACTGTAAAACCAAATAGTCCAGTTGAGGCATATGGAAAAGAGGCTAGCAACTTTACCAAAGAGCAACTGACAGGCAAAGAGGTTTTTTTAGAAAAGGATGTCCAAGAAAGAGACAAATATGGACGACTTCTAGCTTATGTTTGGCTTTCTCCTCCAACGAAAATAGATGACAACGAAATACGCACAAAGCTATTCAACGCTAAACTAATTATTGATGGCTATGGACAACTATTAACAATACCTCCCAATATCAAATACGTTGACTATTTCACTACCTATCAAAATGAAGCAAAAGAAAATAATGTAGGGCTTTGGGCAATACAATTAGAAAATACACAACAGCCAGCACAACAACAGAAATCAGTTAGTACACCTGCTGCCTCCCAGCCATCTTTAAATGAGTCTGCTTCTGCTCCTACTCCTGCACCGCAGATATATAAACAAGAAACTACTGTATATGTGACCAGGACAGGCAGTAAGTATCATGTAGCTGGATGTAGATACCTTTCAAAAAGCCAAATTCCTATCAGTCTTTCTGATGCTAAAGCAAGTTATGGACCTTGCAGTGTTTGCAAACCACCACAATAATAGAAACACAAAAAAGTGTCTCTTTAATCTGTCTGATATAGATTTATAATAAGGTGAAAAAAATGAACGTAGCTGTATATGCTCGCGTCTCTTCTGAAGACCAGGCAGAAAGAAGAACAATAGAAAACCAACTGGAATTTGCCGAGAAATACTGTGATTTGCATGAGCTCAATGTAGTTGAATGGTATAAGGACGATGGCGTAACCGGCACGATTCCATTGGAGCTTCGTAACGAGGGCAAGCGAATACTGGAAGACGCTAAAGCCAAGCGCTTCGATATGCTCCTAATATACAGGCTTGATCGGTTAGGCCGATCTGCCAGGATCATCCTAAATGCTGTCTATGAACTTGAACAATACGGCGTTAAAATCCGCAGCATGACTGAACCTTTCGACACTAGCGACCCTAATGGTCGCTTTTTGCTGACCATTCTTGCCGGCGTTGCCGACTTAGAACGGGAAACAATCTTGGAACGCATGTGGCATGGTACGAACCGTGCCGCACGCGAAGGTAAATGGCTTGGTGGCATTGTGCCATACGGTTATATGGTAAACGAGGAAGGATTCCTGGAAATCAACGAAGAGCCAATCCCAGGCATGAATATGAGTGAAGCAGATGTAGTTAAGCTAATATACGACCTTATTGCAAACCAAGGCTATTCAACTATTAAAGCAGCTGACTATATTAACGCCCTAGGTGTGCCTCCGTCTTATGCCAAAGATGGCCGCCAGGTCAAGCAAGGAAAACGCAAAGTAAATACCGCTGGCATATGGAGGCCTGGGCGAGTTCGAAGTATAATTGTGAACACTACCTATAAAGGTATCCATTATTATGGCAAACGATCTAACAAAGAACGTGAACTAATAGCCCGGGAAGTGCCGGCTTTAGTTAGTGAAGACTTATGGCAAAAAGCACAACTAGCCTTGCGCGAAAATCAGCTTGAGGCCATGAAGAACGCTAAAAGAAAGTACCTGCTGCGTGGGTTGATTAAATGCGGCATATGCGGTCTTACTTACCAAGGCACAGCTTTTGGAAAAAAAGAACAAACGAAAGCATATTATGTGTGTGGTGGTAAAACTGCTTACCGGGGCCCTTTACAAGGTAGATGCACTTCTAAAAACGTCCCTAAAGAATGGATAGAAGATTTGATATGGCAGGCATGTGTGGATTTTATTAACAACCCTGGCAACGCAATAGAGGAATTAACTGCTAGCATGGAAGAAAAGAAATCGCAAAAGACTGCTTTAACCGAAGAACTGAAAATGGCCAAGAATGCCATCAAAATTAAAGAAGTCGAGAAACAAAGCATTCTTGACCTCTACAGAAAGAATATTATTGAAAGCAACGATGTGGAGCTACAGCTGCAGAAAATTGCCCAGGAGAAAGCATCTTTAGACCAACGTATTCGTGACCTGGAAAAACAAATCAAAGATGAAGAAGGTCTTGCACATCAATTTAATTCAGCTGAGGAAATGCTAAAGGATCTTAAGTCAAAGCTAGACAGCAACCCGACTTTTGAAGTACGCAGGGAGATTGTCAAAGCGCTTGTGAAGGAGATAATAATAAACACAATACCCAGAGAAAATGGGCGACCTACTGCCAATATTATCGCTAGGTATACTTTTTCCAAGGTTGTTACCCGAACCCTTGCCCATGCGGGTATTACGGGGATCCTCTAAAACAATGCCAGTGCACTCCACAACAGGTTTCAAAATATATTGGCCGGATTTCCGGGCCAATTCTGGATCGCATAGATATAACAATCAATGTCCCGAGGCTTTCTTATGAGGAACTAAATGAAGGCACCCCGGCTGAAAGCTCGGAATCAGTAAAAGAAAGAGTAGTAAAAGCACGTATTATTCAGACTGAAAGATTTAAAAATTCCAATACCCGGTGCAACGCACAAATGTCGACAGAACAAGTCCAGCAATACTGCAATCTTTCCAAAGAAGCCAAAAAGCTATTAAAATCTTCTTTTAAACAATTTAAGTTAAGCGCCCGTTCCCATAATAAAACACTTAAAGTAGCGCGGACCATAGCAGATCTGGCTGGAAGCAATATTTTGGAGATAGAACACCTGGCTGAAGCCTTGCAATACCGCCGACCGGAGGTTGTTTGATATTTAACCTTTTATAACTGCTATCGTCTTAAGCTTTTTTATGGGCTCTATCAAATCCAGTTCCTGGCCTATTACAAAATCGATATCCTTATATGCAAACCTTGATTCCTCTGACACATCCTTTTTATTTTGCTTTCCGAGAATTACACCCAGTTCCTTCAGGTCAGTGATTGTTTCTTCTACAGAATACTGTTTTTTTGCTTGTTGCCTTCCTATTTTCCTGCCAGCTCCATGACTGCACGAATGAAAGCTCTCCGGATTGCCTTTTCCTTTTACAATATATGAGTAACTGCCCATTGCCCCAGGAATAATGCCTGTTTCCCCTTCCCTGGCTCTTATAGCCCCCTTTCGGTGAACCCAGACGTTTTTACCGTAATGGTACTCTTCGGCAGCATAGTTGTGGTGGGCATTTACCTCATTTTTAAATTCTATACTTGGAATTATCTTTAAAAGGTGTCTTTTAACCACATCAAGCATTACTTCTCTATTTTCTCTTGCAAATTCCAAGGCCAATGTCATCCATAATATATACTCTTTTGCTACTTCAGAATCGATTTTTAAATACGCCAAGTCATATTCTCTAGGCACAGGGGAAGACCATTTCTCATTTAGTTCTTTAGCCTTGTTGTTGTAGTATTTGGCAACCTTATATCCAAAATTCCTGCTGCCACTATGAAGCATTATGCAAAGTTTTCCTTCTTCATCCTCTTGCAATTCAATAAAGTGATTGCCGCCTCCCAAAGTACCTATTTGATAATATCCTTCTTCTATTTGAGGTAACCCTTCAGGCATGGTTTTACGTTTAATTGTTTTTGCAAATTCTGATTGATCCAGAATTTTGCATTTTTGCTTTTTAGCATGGTGATCGAAACCAGTAGGAATATCACGCATGATCTGGCCTATTAAATGTTTATATTCTTTAGTTGATATTTCATCTTTGTGAATATTGGTCTCGACAAAGGCCATTCCACAACCAATGTCCACTCCAACAGCATTTGGTATAATCACATTTTCTGTTGCTATTACGCCACCAATAGGCATTCCATAACCTTGATGAGTATCCGGCATCAATGCAACCCATTTGTACACAAAAGGCAAGTTTGATAAGTTTATTGCCTGTCTCAAACAACCTTCTTCAATCTGATCTATGTTTTCAAGCCATACCTTTATCGGTACGCGTTGATTCTTTTTATCATAAATTACAAACATTTCTTTGTCTCCTTGATATTTTTTTATATTCGGACATTCAATACAATCCTAACCGTTCAACTCATATCCTCATGATTTAACCCTGTTTCGGTTCTCTATCTATGCACTTAATTCTACTGGAGGCTGCTGATTTATTGCAACTTATATTTTTACCTAAATCATGCACCGTGCTTTTTTTCAGAAGAATTTTAAGTGTAGGGCCATAACGCTTGTTATTGCCCATTTCTCGCAAGAACAGGCAAATGTTAATAGTTAATTTTTTTATGAAATTATATTTTAAAAACAAAAAAATAAAGGTATCATATTCTTAATTAGTGAAAAAAATGTTTATATAGCAAATACATTAGTTGAAAGAATAAAACACAAAAGATAAAAAAAGATCAAACCAAATTCAGTTTGCGAACTTAATAAATACTAGCAACACAATAATGTCACAATATGAAACTAGATAACGTATAACCAGTGATGATATAAAAATCAAGCTTCTTAAAATATTTGAGTGTAGCACCGAATACCTTCTTGGTCCAACCAGCGTTATCCCCCTCATCAAAACTATAGTTGATCAACATGACAGTAAAGATTGAACAAAGGAGTAGCTGGATGATATTGAGGCGATAAGAAATTTTGAGGATGCAAAAAAAACAAAAAGAACCTGTAAAATATTTTAGCAAGAGGCGGTGGCAATTTGACACAAATATTCTATGGGCCTATTCTGTATTTTCAGATGAAATCTTATATTAAAGGAGCTTTATGGTTATTTTTAATTCTTATAGTCCTTTCGATAAACGTTTTTACAGCTTTATTACTATGGTTAATTGCTGGCTTGCTTGGGAAACGAAGACTTACGAGAAAACAAATTGATGAGTCTATTAATAAATTGACTTCTACTCCGGATCAGATACACAAACTTGAATCAAGAAAAGTGCAGACCATAAATCCAGATATAGAATCCTCGGAAATAGAAGAATATCAGGACATTGAGATTCCAATATTACAAGAAGCACCAGAGGGGCCTGAGTACGGAATAGCAGGTTATATTGATGTTGAAACTACAGGCCTAAATGAAAAAAAGGATCAGATTATTGAGTTTGCAATCTCGTTGCTTTGCTTTGAAAAAAATACCTTTAATATAGTCGGTATTGTTGATTCCTATAGTGGCTTACGTGAGCCTACAATACCAATACCCCCTGAAGCTTCAAAAGTTAACGGTATTTATATGCACGATGTCAGAGGAAAGGATTTGGACTATGGTCGTATTAATGAATTACTTGATAAAGCAGAATTCTTTATTTCACATAATGCAGATTTTGACCGTAAGTTTGTGAGAGTTTTGTTTCCTTCTGTTGACGATAAGGAATGGTTATGCTCCATGAACGGTATAGACTGGCGCAGTAAGGGATTCTGTTCAAAAGGTCTACAGAATCTTTTAGCCATGCATGGTATTTGCCCAAGCTCCGCACACAGGGCATCCGGTGATGTGGAGTCTGCTATAAAATTGCTCACTTGCTCATCGGAGAATGGAAATAGTTATTTTTCGGAGCTTGTTAAAGGTAAAATCAAAGTTAAAAAACTTTCTAAAAAAAATAAAACCGGGTATTACAATGGAAAACATTATACGGAATATGTAGAAACCATTAAAATATTGAGGCGAGAAGGTGAGGAAGACGCAGCCGAAAAGCTATTATTAAAACTTTTGGACACAATTGAATTGGAAGCTGCATCAGAGGAATTTGGAGTAGCCCCTTGGTACTATGAGCAATTAGCAATCATCTACCGAAAACGAAAGGATTACTTTAAAGAAATTGAAATACTCGAAAGATTTGCAAAACAAAGACACGCTCCTGGTGCGTCTTCACCAAGGTTTTTGGAAAGGCTTGAGAAGGCTAGGAAATTGGCTTTAAAATCTGCTCCTACTGTTTCTAATAATCAAACGGGAATATCTTCTGAATTAACACAATGATTGGTCGTAAAGTTAACAAAATATATAAAATATTCCTTCCTAATGGATATATATCAATTATAACTATTTACCCTATAAACATTTACGTTCGTATTGACAATTATTATATTTTTGTCTGATCTACTGTCACTCATATTATTCAGTTATAAAAAAGGAGGGATTTAAATGGACTTTATTGACGAGCTTAAACAATTTTCAAGCCGTGTTGAAAAACTTAAAGATCAAATTTTAACTGAGGAAGCAACTAAAACATCGATTATCCTCCCCTTTT
>CAYUXS010000011.1:7073-9488 GCA_964448915.1 uncultured Peptococcaceae bacterium | reverse complement strand
GGTTATGATGTCTTTAACCCGATGGAGTTTGTGCCTGAATTTACTGCAGACGTAGGCATTAAAAAAGGGGAAAAAGTTGACTATGCCATCCTCAAGGATGGTAAGCCCCTTATTCTTATTGAAGCTAAATGGTGCAACGAAGAATTAAACAAGCATGACTCCCAGTTATTTAGATATTTTGCCGCAACGTCTGCTAAATTTGGTATTTTGACAAACGGAATAATATACAAGTTTTACACCGACTTAGAAGAACCCAACAAAATGGACGAAAAACCATTTCTCGAAATAAACTTATTAGATATAAAAGACAGCTGGGTTGGAGAATTAAAAAAGTTTCAAAAATCAGTATTAAATGTTGATGATATTTTAAACACCGCTTCTGATCTTAAGTATTCAAATCAAATAAAATCCTTGCTTGCTAAACAATTGATGGAACCAGATGAAAATTTTGTCAGTTACATATTAGGGGAAATATATGAAGGCAAAAAAACGAAGGCGGTTATTGATAGATTTAAGAGCATTGTTAAAAAGTCTTATAATCAATTTCTTAGTGAAACCATGAATGATAGAATTAAGGCTGCTATTGGACAATCTTCCGAAGAAGTCAACCCCGAAGAACCAGAAGAACCAGTAACAAAAATAATAACCACACATGAGGAACTAGAATATTTCTTCACAATAAAAACTATTCTTCACAAAGTTATTTCACCTAGTAGAGTCTTCTATCGTGACACAGAATCATATTTAGGTATTTTAATTGACAACAATAAACTAAAATGGGTATGCAGGGTTGCATTAGGAACTAATCAAAAAAGCTTGATAATTCCAGATGAAAACAAAAAACCAATAAGATACCCAATAGAATCAATTGACTCCATATATGACCTTCAGGACAAAATCATTGAATCTGCAAAGAGGTTTATTTAAGAAAACAGAAAACTTATTTGATAAAAAGAACATTCTTTTATAATATTTCCTTCGGATCTAATATTTTAGAATCAATATGTGCTTTACATCTTGTGAACTCTGGAATTTCCCAGAGTTCGTATTTTTTGATAAACTAAGCATGTATTGTTGAATAGGCTTGCCTTGCCGTATATAATATCTTGACAGGTAATATTATTTTTTATGTTATTTTGCTCTTACTCTGTAATAGGAGGTATCCCTTATGAAGACAAACGCTATTACCAGAACACTTGCCTGGCCTTTTATTACTGTTTTCAATATATTAAGGGCTATCAAAAACCACACTTTAAGAATATTGTTTTATATATTCAGCCCTTATCAGGTAATAAAGAAAGAATCTTTCACTTTCTTGCTTTGGGTTGCTGTTGTTATTGTCATAGGCCAGTTCGGTATCATCCTGTCTTTGCTTGTAAATTATACTGCCGGCCTGGAAAAGAACATTTTTACCCATTTATCAAATGGGACCTTTTATATTTTCTCCATCTCAATACTGGGTATTGCTCTTTATGACGGGTTCACCCAATATTTGCAAAGCAATAAAACAACTTTTTTTAAAAGATATCAAATTGGCTCCTGGATTCTAGCTTTTATACTGGTTATATTTATGTCTGCGGAATATGCGATAATTATCTTTAAAGGCAACCTACCTACTTTTGTATTCAGTAAAACCGACGGTTACATCCAGGTCATTTTCTATTGCTTATCTATCGCTTTAAGTATTTATATTTTTGCTGTAAAAAATCTCGATAAGCATGAAACGGATTTTTTCCACCTGGCAGACAACAAAGATGTAAAGGATCTGAAATATAATGCCAACAAACTGAATGACACCATCGAAGGAGGAATTGAAATATGAAAAAACTTATACCCTTCATTGAAGTTAGCCAGCCTATAGGTGTTTTTTATATAAGTGCTTTGGAAGCCAGGACGATCTTAAAAATAGCTGAAATATCTAATTTTTCCCGGAGGCAATTTGATGCTGATTGTTACTCCGACGGCTCATTTAAATGTGTTAATGATATTTCTATTTATTGTGCGGATCCGGATGCAACCTTTCCTACCCCGATAATTATTGCAGTAACTGAAGACATCTCAAGTTTTCACTTTGAAAACCACATGCTGGAAATCGATGACGACAAAGTGATTGGAGAAGTAATTGACGGCCAGCACAGGTTGCTGGGCATTAAAGAATCCGAGCATATCGATGAATTTGTCTTGCCGGTAGTGTTTATGTTTGGACTGACTGAAGAAGAAAAAGCATATGTTTTCTCAATTATCAACAGCAAACAAACCCAGTTCTCAATGTCTTTGCTATATAAACTGTTTAATCTTTCGGATAAACGAAGCCCTCAAAAGACCTGCCACCACATAGCAAGGCTGCTTAACGCTGATGAAAACTCAGCCTTTTATAAGAGATTGAAAATGCTGGGCAGCAGGGAGGGCAAGTTT
>CAYUXS010000011.1:4691-7063 GCA_964448915.1 uncultured Peptococcaceae bacterium | reverse complement strand
GATTGTCACAAGGGGCTTTTGCCCAGCACCTTATTCCTCTAATATCGAAAGACCCTGAATCTGATATGATGAAAATCAAAAGAAACATTAAATTAAAAGAGGATCCCAGTTTGCCTTTAAGGCAATACTTCTTGGCCGACAAAGACGAATATATTTACAAGATTTTGTTAAATCTTTTCAATGCCATAAAGACAGTTTTCCCTGTAGAATGGGATAACCCGAATATGTATGTCTTATCAAATACCGTCGGTTATGCCGGGATTATGCAGGCATATCCCAAGCTTCACCAACTCGGGACAATACAAAAATCATTGAAAAAAGAATTCTTTGTGGAGATGTTTGAGAAGGTTAAAAGAAAGCTTAATGAAAGAAATGAGGATTTTTCCTACGAATTTTACCCCAACACTGAAGAATCGAGCGAAAAAATTGCAGAACTGATTTTATCTGCCATAGAAAATGATCTGAATGCTCTGAATGAAGTTGGAAGCTAATAAACGGCGGCCATTGGCCGCCGTTATGTATTTGTCAAGGTTATATCTGATAACAGTTGCTGAAAGCTGCCGGATGATAGCTTATTTCTTCATCCAGGGCATCATGGCTCTTAATTTTGCCCCAACTTTTTCAATAGGATGTTCTTTGTCCCTGTTTACCAAGGCGTTGTAATGGGGGCGGTTGGCCTGGTTTTCCAGTATCCACTCTTTGGCAAAGGAGCCGTTTTGGACTTCTTCCAAAATCTTTTTCATTTCCGCTTTAACACTGTCATTGATAATCCTCGGCCCCCTGGTGACATCCCCATACTCGGCAGTATCACTGATTGAGTAACGCATCATTGAAATGCCGCCTTCATAAATAAGGTCGACAATTAATTTTGCCTCGTGAAGGCATTCAAAATATGCTATTTCAGGTTGATAGCCTGCCTCTACCAGTGTTTCAAAGCCTGCCTTAATCAGTGCGCTGATACCGCCGCAAAGAACTGCCTGCTCACCGAAAAGATCTGTTTCGGTTTCTTCTTTAAAGGTTGTTTCAATTACCCCGGCCCTGGTACAGCCGATACCCTTGGCATAAGCCAAGGCTAAACGGTGTGCGTTTCCGGTGGCGTCCTGGTGAACGGCTATCAAGCCGGGAACGCCTTTGCCCTCTTGATACATGCGGCGCACAAGATGGCCCGGGCTTTTGGGGGCTACCATAAAGACATCTACATCTGCAGGAGGATTAATTTGATTAAAGTGAATATTGAAACCATGGGAGAATACCAAAGCATTTCCGGGCTTTAGATGTGGTAAAATATCATTTTGATATACTGAGCCCTGTTTTTCATCAGGGAGCAATATTTGAATAAGATCTGCAGCTTCCGCAGCTTCGGCCACGGTCATTACTTTAAGCCCGTCGGCTTCCGCCACTGCCCATGACTTGCTGCCCTTGCGCAGGCCTACCACAACATCCAGCCCGCTGTCTTTTAAATTCTGGGCTTGTGCATGCCCTTGGCTGCCATATCCTAAAACAGCAACTGTTTTTCCCTTCAGGATATTTAAATCGGCATCGCTATCATAATACATTTTAGGCACTTTTTATTCCTCCTCAAATTAGATACTATCTTTTCTAAATATTCCATTATTATTCTCCCCGGAACTACGGTTTCCTTCCTCCCTGCTTAATTAGTGCATAAAGAAGGACAGGGAGGCACTGTTAACCAGCTCGGTCAACGGGCCGGGATAAACGCCTAACAGGATTGACATAATCATGGTTGCCAGCAGGGTAATCTTGACCGGCAGACTGATTCTAATCGGGCTGTTATCCTGGGGATCCATCCGGTACATGACCAATACCACCCGCAGGTAATAATAAACCGATACCATGCTCATGACCAAGCCGATAATGGCCAACCAAAGATAATCTTCAACTACCGTCATAAACAGGTAAAATTTACCCACAAACCCTGCGAAAGGAGGTATTCCCGCCATTGTCAGCAGGGCAACAACCATTACTGCGGCCATAAAAGGTGATCTCTGGGCCAACCCGGCATAATCCTTGATCTCATCACTGCCGGTAACATTATAATAGTAAGCTATGACCGTAAAGGCTGCCAAAATATAGAGAAAGCTGTAAATCATCATAGCTTTTACACCTTCATGGGAAGCAGTAACCAAACCTACCAGAATATAACCGGCCTGAGCTATGCTGGAGTAAGCTATCAGGGCTTTGATATTGGTCTGGGGTATGGCTACCAGGTTACCTATTAAAATAGTCAAAGCGGACAATATCGCGATCATTAAGCCCCAATCAACCGACACTCCAAACATGCCCACTATAAAAATCCTGATTAAAATGGCAAAGGATGCGGCTTTAGAGCCACTAGCCAGGAATGAAGTAAC
>CAYUXS010000011.1:0-4681 GCA_964448915.1 uncultured Peptococcaceae bacterium | reverse complement strand
CCACATATGGAAAGGCACTGCAGCCACCTTGAAACCCATACCTGCAATGATAAAGGTTATTCCAATAACCAGCAGGGGCAGGACCGGCTGCAAAGCCAAAGACCTTCCTACTTCAGTAATAACTACAGTACCCGCTATACCGTAGACCAAGGTTAAACCATAAAGAAGCACGGCAGACGACACACCGTTTAAGAGGATGTATTTCAAGCCCGCCTCCAACGACTTGTCATCCCTGCGGCGGAAACAAACCAGTATAATAAGTGAAATGGCCATTAGCTCCAGTCCCAGGTACATTGTTATGAAATCATTGGCTGAAGCCATAACCATCATACCCAGGGTTGCAAAAAGCATGATGCTGTAATATTCACTGTGCCCCCCAAGATAACTGTCAACAAAGCGCATTGAGCCGAATACTACAAGAAAAGCCGAGATTAGAAAAATTACTTTAAAGAACTGGGAGAATTGGTCAACAATATATAGGTCTCCACTTACCTCTCCGCTATTGTTCCAGCCAATTATTACCAAAACGGTTACTGCCAATAAAGATATTGCAGTAAACCATCCCAATTTGGGGAGTGTTTTCTTGGGCAATACCAGTCCAAGCACAAGTACCACTATTCCCAAAGCAGCCAAAGTGATTTCAGGCAAAATAATTGAAAAATCCACCTGCATTTACTCCACCCCCCCAATCATTAAAACATTATCTATTTCATTAACTAGCGGGGTAACCCCACTATTGACCAGGTCAAAAAGCAGGGAAGGCATCAGGCCTCCAACCACCACCACTGTGCCCAGCACCAGCAAAGGCACAAGTTCGGTGCCATGGATATCCTTCAAGTGGTTGAATTCTTCTTTAGGAGGTCCGAACAAAGTATTGGCACCGGCACGCAAAGCATACAAAGCGGTGACTATAATCCCGGCAATGCCTATGACTGCCAAACCGCCATAAGCTTTAAAAGTCGCCAGGAAAATGGTAAATTCCGGGATAAAACTAATTAAACCGGGCAGCCCCAGGGTAGCAAAAGCCGCCACCATAAAAGCAACCGACAATTTCGGCATTTGACGAGCCAACCCGCCTAATTCCGGGATCCAGCGGGTATGGGTTTTATTATAAATAAATCCCACCGCGGAGAAGAACATCGCCGACATAATCCCGTGGGCAAACATATTGGCTACCGCCCCATTAAATCCCACAACACTTGAAGTTGAGATGGCCAAAATAACATAATTCATGTGGGAGACCGATGAAAAGCCCACAATATATTTCAAATCTTTTTGTGCCAAGGTATTAAAAGCCGCATAAGCGATTCCTGTTACACCCAGCACAGCCAAGTATGGAGCCCAGAATTGGGCACCTAAGGGTAAGAAGCTAAAGGCTATCTTAATCAAACCGTAAGCACCGATCTTTTTAAATACCCCGGCGTGCAGCATTGAAACTGCGGTTGGCGCAGCAGCATGGCCGTCCGGTGACCAGGAGTGAAACGGGAACATGGTGACCAGGGGGCAAAACCCTAAAGCCATAAGTGCGAACATCCACTTTTGGTCAAAAGCGCTCAATTGCCTTCCTGCTTCGGCCAAAGCGGCAAAACTCATATTGGGTTCGCCAAGGATTGCTATTGACTTGACATATAAAGCTATTAAGGCAGTCAACAAAAAGCCTGAACCCACCAGCAGGTACATGACCAGCTTCATCCCTGCAAAATCCTTGGTCAACCGTTTGGTTGTCCCAAATACTATGATCAAAATGTAAATGGGTATAACAAATACTTCATAGAATAAAAGGAATATAAATAAATCATGAGCCATAAAAGTTCCCATGAGACCTGAGATTAACAGGCAAATCAATATGAAGAACTCCCTGCTCCGATCACTTACATACCAAGAAGTAAAAACAGCCGCAAAACCAACCAGGCTGGTTAATAAAGCCATAGCCAGGCTGATCCCGTCTACAGCCATGTAGTAATTGACGCCCAAATCGGCAATCCAGGGAACTTTTTCAACAAACTGCAGCCCCCCGGAGCCGGTGTTATAAGCGGCAAAAACATACAGGGTTAAAACCAGGGAAATAAAAGTGCCTCCGGCAGCAACCCTTTTGATTAATTTTTCCTGTTCCCGGGGGATAAAGGCCATTATAATGGCACTTACCACCGGTACCAAAAGAATTATGCTTAAAATAGGAAGGCTTTTCATTTAGTTGCCACCCCCTTTTAGACCCACCAGCAGTGAGGGTTCAGTGAAAGCCAGAACAACTGCCACGAACAACACCCCGATAAAGAAGACCAGTGCATAATTTTGAAGCCGGCCGGTTTGAAAAACTCTCAGTTTTTGGCCTGATAACCTGGTAAGTGCAGCTATTCCATGGACAAAAACACCGTCGATCACATAAACATCAAAAAGATAGGATAACTTTGCGGCACCGTCGACCATAGTGTGGTTAAACCACAGGTACAACTCGTCAATATAGAACTTATTGTACGACAGGGACCATAAACATTTATACTTCTCAGCCAAAGCTTGAGCCCGGGTTCTGTCAATACCATACAGGTTATAGGCAAGATAAATACCGGCTGCAGCCAATACCACCGAACCCAAAATAATCAAGGTATTGGGTTCTCCATGATGGGGATGCCCAAAGAAAATCCAATTTTGCCATAAGGGTGCCCAGGGAGTGCCCACCAAGCCTCCCAATACCGCAAATACTGCCAGGACAATAAGTGGTACCGTCATTGTCTTTGGAGATTCATGGGGTTCGTCCTCATAACTTGCCCGTCCGGTGAAAACCAGGAAGAACAGCCTCCACATATAGAAAGCGGTTAAAAATGCCGTTAAGGCTGCCATGGTGAAAAGTATATAATGTCCGGAGTCAAAAGCAGCCAGGAGAATTTCATCTTTACTCCAAAAACCGGCAAAAGGAGGAATACCTGTGATGGCTAAACACCCAACCATAAAGGTATAACCGGTAACCGGCATTTTTTTAAGGAGCCCGCCCATTTCCCAAATATCCGATTTATGGTGCAGCGCATGCAATACCGAACCTGCGCAAAGAAACAGCAAGGCTTTGAAAAAGGCATGAGTCCACATATGGAACAGTGACGCTGTCATAGCCCCAAGTCCCAGCGCCAAGATCATATAACCAATTTGGCTGATCGTTGAATAAGCCAGGATCCTTTTGAAATTTCGCTGGGTAATGGCAATAGAGGCTGCAAAAAGAGCGGTAAACCCGCCGATTGCAGCAATAAATTCCATAACCGGAGTGACATCATTAAATAAAAACATTGTACGGGCGATCAGGTATACCCCGGCCACTACCATCGTAGCGGCATGAATCAGTGCACTGACAGGGGTTGGGCCTTCCATGGCGTCAGGAAGCCAAACATGAAGCGGGAATTGCCCCGATTTCCCGATAGGCCCGATAAATACCAGCACTGCTATTAATGTTAAAGTAGCCAAACTGGTATATTGTTCAAAATTGCTTATTTTTGTGGCTAATTCAGTTAAATTCAAAGTTCCAAACACTATCTGCAGGGAAAGAAGCCCGAGCAGCAGCCCAAAATCGGCTACCCTGCAGGTAATAAAAGCTTTTTTAGCAGCTTCCCTGGCTGCTATCCTGTGCGAATCAAAACCAATCAGCAAATATGAGCAGAGCCCGACCAATTCCCAGGCTACAAACATCTGAAGAAGGTTGCTGGATATTACCAATAACAACATTGAAGCCCCAAACAGGGATAGGTAAGCAAAAAATATGGAATATCCCGCCTCACCATCCATATAACCCAGGGAATAAATGAAAATAATTGACGCTACAAAACTGACCATGAACATCATCATGGCGGAAACCGGGTCCAATTGGACACCCACATCAACATTAAATCCCGAAATGGATAACCAACGGGTTGCATAGACAAGGGGTTTTTCAACAAATGCATGATCAGTAAAAACCCCGATTGCTGCCAAGACAGCAATTATACAGGATATTGACATGCCTGCTATACAGATCGCGGCACTGGCTTTTTTCCACTGTCTAGTTAAAAAAACAATTATGACAAAAGACAATGCGGGCAAAAGCGGCACCAGCCATGCATTATGCATTGCATATTGTACCATTTAACAGTTAGCACCTACCTTAAGAAGGATAAACGTGAGTTGCATTGTAATTTCAAGGCACCTGCCTACCATTTAAGCCAATCAAAATCTTCAAGGTTAACACTGAAGTTATGACGGTAAATAGCTATGATTATAGCTAAACCCAACCCGACTTCGGCAGCTGCCACTGTAATAACAAAGATTGCAAAAATCTGTCCGATAAATGCATCCGGGGTTATATATTTATTAAAAGCCAGCAAGTTAATGTTTACAGCGCTTAACATGAGTTCAATGCAGATTAGTACGGCAATTGCATTCTTTTTTGTCAATACACCAAATAATCCTATACTAAAAAGCAATGACCCAAGAATTAAATAATGGTGCAGGCTAATACTTGGAACCGGCATCTGCCTTCACCTCCTTGGCGATGAATATCGCTCCCACTAAGGTTACTGTCAATAAAAGGGCGACAACCTCAAAAGGAAGAACATACTTGCTAAGCAAAAGGGCGGCTATATTTTCCAGGGTATTTTCCGGTATTGCAGGTTCATACCCGCTATACCTGGTATAAAAGGAAGCAAAACCGGTAATGACGGCA
>CAYUXS010000010.1:0-21833 GCA_964448915.1 uncultured Peptococcaceae bacterium | reverse complement strand
ACCAATGACTTGCTTTTTTTCTTTAACGCATACCTCCGCCCGAATTCCAACACCAAGCCCGCCAGGTATTTTATTACCGGGTACATGGTTTTCATGTCTTTTGCAATTTCTTCGGATGGAGCTATGAGGATTTTTTGTTGAATTGCCTTAATACTGTCCTTTACTTCATCCCGTATATTTTTAACATATTCCTTCCTATCCGGATCCGCATCTTTACCTGCGGGAGGCAAACGCTGGAAGCTAAAGCCTCCCAATGCTTGATAAAGAGCATCCCATTTATCGTGGGCACTGCTGGAATATAAATTTAATAAAGCATCCAGGTTGGATAAGTCTTCAATATACACATCCAAATATTTTTCAAGCCCCGGGTCATGCTTAAGAAGATTTATCGCCCGGGACATATTCTCCCTGGCTCCTTGAATTTCCAGTGCAAAATAATCAAGAAGTACTTTACCGCAATGCGTGCTGCCAAAATCCATACCTTCGGGGAAATTAAAACCGGCGACCATTTCTTCAAGCCATTTTTCCGGCCATGGGCTGCTTTGAATAAAATTGTACAAATCCAAAACCATATCCTGAATTGCCTGGTCATCCCTGTTTCCGCTGAAACTCTCCAATAATGCATAAAAACCCCGGTTCATTTTTTCATCTGCATACTGTTCTTCAAACAATTCGTCCAAAACCTCCAGCTTCATCAAAGCAGCTTCGGTTTCATTAATAATTCTAAAACCGGGATCAATGTCAAGGCTTTGAAAATGATTGCGGACCACTTCCAAGCAAAAAGAGTGGATAGTAGTAATACTCGCTTTGTTTAACAAAGCCAACTGCCTTTGGAATTTATCAGAGCCGGGGTTTTCATCTAAAACAGCTGAAAGGGCTTCCGCAATCCTTTCCCTCATTTCAGCAGCCGCCGCATTGGTGAAAGTCATGACCAGAAGCCTGTCAATATCTACAGGATCCTCATGATCAATAATCTTTTGAATTATTCTTTCTACCAGGACCGCAGTTTTACCGGTGCCGGCGGCTGCAGCCACCAAAAGGTTGCAGTCTTTTCCGGATATGGCGTCCCACTGCTCTTTAGTCCAGCTGTTTGTATTATTCATGAATACCACCCGTTTTTATAAGTCTCCAGATATCTTCATCTTTTAAATCATACAGGGGTTTAAAGGTATTTTCTTTCCTGGCCGTATCAAACTGGCATATGGCAGAAAAACTGCAGTATTTACAAGAGGTATACTTTTTTGCCTTATAGGGCCGGATTGGAACTTTGCCTTGGCTTATTTCCTCACATAAATCCTTCAGCAATTTCCTTACGTAAAACCTAAGGCTGTTAAACTGCTCCAAAGAAGCTGCCGACGAGGATTTCCCCAGCACATCCCCTTTATTGATACTTGCCGGAATTATCAGCGAGTACCCTTCCAGGTTCTTGTCCATTTCACGGATTAGCTTTACATCCGCCAAAAGCAACCCTTTCATTTTAAGCTCTTTCATAACCGACTTTTCAATATCATCCACGGAATTTCTGCCATCTGTTTTGACAATGGGATCGTCAAGGGTAAAGTAAAAAATACCCCCGGGTAAAACAGTTTGTGATCCAGCCATGTCCTCCCAAATAGCATCCAAATAAGCAACCAGTTGCAATTGGAGACCGTAAAAAATATCGGATAGCTTAAAGTCTTTGCTGCCTGACTTGTAATCAACAATGCGAAGGTATATGCCCTCTCCGGTTTTTAAGGCGTCCACCCTGTCAATCCGGCCGGTTAAATAGGCCTTTTTACCGCTTTCCAACTCAATAGTAATAGGAGGGAATTCCCCGCCCTCACCGAATTTTACTTCATAACCAACCGGTATAAAATTACCCCGCCGGAAATGTTCGGAGATAAGCCAAACAGCCCTTGTTACAACTCTTTTTAACCTTAATAGTAAAGCGGTATATCTTTTGGACCCCGACAAACTGGAACCCTTCATTTTTTCCAACATCTGGTCTACAATTTCAGATACTTTACTTTCGCACTGATCCCAATCAAGTTCGCTCCAATCTATTTTTTGTGCAGCAAGCTCCCTGGAAAACTCCTCTATAACCTTATGCATAAAAGTCCCAATGTCCGGCGGGCACAAACGGTATACCTTGCGTTCTTTGGCACCCAATCCATACTGGACATAAAAAGCAAAAGGGCAGGCAGCATATTTCTCAAGCCTCGACACACTTGAATAAACAGGTTCACCATAAAGCAAGGCAGTTTTATCCCGGCTAACCGGTTGGGCAACATTTTTATAGCCTAAAACCCGGCCCAACGACGAGCATTTATGATGCCACTGTTTGTGTGCAGCAAACCATTTATATACTTCTTTCCATAAAGGATTTACATTTTTTCCATCTGCTTTTTGCCGCAAGACAGCAACCATTTTTTTAAAAGCCGGGTTCGTTCCTGATACAAACTCAATTTCGCCTTCACCGGGCATAGTTATATCACTGTATTCTGTAATTGCCGGGAACAACTTCTTCAGCCTGGATATAATCATTGAAGGGCGCATGGACCGACCTTCGTGATCGGCAATTGGCCAGCTTAACCACAAATAATTGCCCGGAGTGGTCAAAGCCCTGTAAACAAGATATTGTTCATCAAAGGCCTTAGTTTTTGTATCACCGGCCAGCTCTATACCGGCATTCTTCAAGGCAATTCTTTCAGGATCGGAAAGTATCCCCTCTTCTCTTAGTGCAGATGGAAAAATACCGTCATTGACCCCCAGGATATATAAAGCCTTAACTTCGTGGCTTCTAGACCGGTCGATACTTCCCACCAGCACTTGATCCAGGGAAGCAGGGATTAGGCCGACCTGATATTCATCCAAGCCAATCTTTAGAATATTTGAAAATCTTTCTATACTAAGGGTTTCATCGCCCATGACCTCTACAATCTGGTCAAATAAATCCATAACTATATTCCAAACTTGTGAATACTCGCCGGCCAGGCTTAATTTACCACTATTCTCAAAGTGCTCGATCATCGACTTAATTCTCTCGGGTACCCCGATTAAGCACAGGAAATCATAAAGTGCGCCACATATTTCAGAAGCCTTCTTCCTGCCCCTTGTCTTTTCCCGGAATTCCAGCAGCGGCCTGCAAACTTCATATCTTATTCTATTGATATCCTTAAGCTCTGCTTCTTTAAAATCCTTTTGCTCCGGAATTAAGCCCGGGCTCATATCCCAATCCCGGTCATTGGTCCAATACCTGCCCCGGATACCGCAGGCAAGGACATAATTTTCCAGTTTGTCTATGTCGCTTCTTTCAACACCGGTCAACCCGGTTTTTAAATAGCGGAAAACAGCTTCATAAGACCAATTGTCATTAAAAATTTCAAGCATTGATTGAATTAATTTTACTAAAGGGTTTTTGGCAATATCTATTTTGCAGTCAATAAAGCAAGGTATCCCATACTCTGCAAAAATAGCTTCGACAGCCCGTTCATAGTCAGCCAGGTTTCTTGCTACAACGGCAATTTCTCGATACCGCATTCCCCTGTCCCTGCATAACCGTACAATATCACGGGCAACTGATTCAACTTCAGAAAACAAATTCATCGAAGCAAATAAAATAATATCCCTGGTTTTTTCCCGGTAAGTTTCATGGGGATAAGCATTTATATTCCGCTCAAGATGGGCCAATTCAGGGCTGCCTTTAAACCGGTGCAGGGTGCCTTCGCCTAAAAATACACTGCCCTCAACTTTTGTCCCTGTTTTACTTGCGAGCAATAAAATTTTGCGGTAAGTCCTTTTTACCGGGGAAAATGCATCCGCACTTTTATTGTCCTCTTCATCCAAGTTGCCGGTACATAAACAAATGCTGATCTTTCTTGCCTTTTGGCATAATTTTTCGATGATCAGGTACTCCTGGGGGGTAAAGCCTGCAAAACCGTCAATCCAAATCTCAGCTCCATCATACAGGGAAGAAGAATCCAGTTTTAATGAAGCCAGGGTCAGGTCATCACCCGAATCCATATACTTATCGGAAATAACCTTTTCATATTCAGCATAAACGGAATACAAATCAAAAAGCTTGTCCTTCAGCGGGCTGTTTCCCGGCATTGTTTCCATAATCTTCTCAAGAGTAAATGGGTTGATATTGTACTGCTTAAATTCGGTAATCAAAGCGGTTAATGTTTTTACAAAACCCTGGCGATCAGTTGATTTTGAGAAAACTTTTAAGCTGCCTTCCATCCCGGACAAAATTTTGTGGACAATTATTGATTTGCCGGCAGGATGGAGATGAGGAAAAGAAATGCCCCCCACATCATGAAATATACGATAAGCCATGCGCCGGAAGCTTAAGACTTCGGTTTTTATTATTCCCCCGGTTCCCAGCAAAGTTATTAAATCCCGTTCAGCTTGATAAGTAAATTGCTCTGGAACCAGCAACACCAGCGGATGTGTAACACCACTGGTGATCCTGGATTTAATTTCATCCAGGCAGTAACGGGTTTTACCGCTGCCTGCCCTGCCGTAAATTATCCTTATACTCATAAGCTTACCCCATTGCAATCCAATAAAATTACTTTATCTTCTTTTAAGCTTTTCGGTATATCAATGATTCTTTGATTTTTCGAACCCCTGAAAGCCAGCTTTAAATCCTTTTGTTCTTCTATAAACGGGCCGTCAACAAGCACATCAATTGTATTAAGCAGCTTTTTCCAGCCCTCATGGCTTGAGTCCCTTAAAATATCCTCAAAAGTATAACCGGTATAACACCATACGTCCAAACCAAGTTCTTTTACCTTCCCGGCTAAATAGGCAAACTTTTCAGCCTGCTCAAAAGGATCGCCACCGGAAAAAGTGACTCCCTGAAGCAGCCTGTTCTTTTTTATATCATCTAAAATATCATCAATCCTCTTGTTTTGCCCTCCATTAAAATCCCATGTATGTGGGCTGTGGCATCCTTTACATCTATGCTTGCAACCCTGAGCCCAAACAACATATCTAAGGCCAATCCCGTCTACAACGCTCTCGGGTGTTATTCCTGCCAACCTGATTTCAAGCATTTGACCACCTATTTTTATTAATTAACTACTTAGTTACAACTTATTCTCTAACAAATAAGCAAAACCTGCAATATCCCTACCTGCTTTTAACTATCAACCACCTGTTTTTGTTTTTTCTTTAATACAGCTATCAATAACAATAATGTTGGCACAAGGTATTCAAATACAAAGGCAAAATACGGGAAACTCCCGCTAATGTATTCAATTATCCCACTGGCGCTGTCAGCCACACGATATGATACTGCCAGTAACAATACCCCCATTGGCAATACCAGCGGGCGATAATCCTTTATACCTGTAACCTGGGCGGTTCCCAAAACTATGACATAGTAAAAAAGGGAGATCTTTCCATACATTCCCATGACCCAAATCATCACTATAACCGCATCAATACGTTCAAAAAAACCGCCTATTTGGATCTGCCTGGCTAAAGAAAATGAAGAAAAAGTCATGGTCTCAACCATAGGCCCAAAAACTGCTGTGTGAGTAAGGGCGTCTAATACTAGGAGCAACCCTATACCGGTTACTGCTATATAACCACATTTCCCGCCTGAAGAAGGCCGGGCCAGGAAAGGCAGGATAATTGCCAAAACTATTACTTCACCACGCCAGGCAATTGGATTAAATGAAGCGTGTATTACCGGCATAAACCCGTTTTCAAGCACCGGAAACAAATTATCCAATTTCATATCCGGAGCTGTCAAAACCAGTGTTATTAGAAAAAGAACGATAACTACCGGCAGAAAAAACTCAACTGCCCTGGCGAGCACCTCAAGGCCTCCCCTAACCGACCAGGCAGAAAGCAGGACTAGAATAACACTTAGTACTACTTCCGGGGTATTTTGCAAGACAATCGTATTCATAAGATGGCCAAACTCCCGTATGACCACGCTATTGGTGTGAACTAAAAAGAAAATATACAAAAAACCCAAAGCCCCGCCTGCCCAAGTTCCCAATATGCTTTTCAGGTACTGGAAAAGATTCTGGCCCGGGTATATATTCCCCAACATCGTTATAACCATAACCAGGTAAAAGCCTGTCAATGTTGCAACAATGGCGGTCATCCAGGAATCACGCCCACTTACACTGGCCGTTAAGGACGGCAAAAACAATAATGCTGTTGCCCCCACCAAACATATCAAAAGCCAGATTGTTTGATTGCAGGATATCTTCCCCTTTTCCAGCATAAAGCCTCCTCCAAAATTTATCCTATGGTGGTTATAATTCCCTAAAACTAAAATAATATGTTATTCATTAATGCCCAATTGTTACAACAAATGAATAATTTTACCCTTTTGGTAAATGTTATATTTAAGAGTTTATTGGAGGCATTAAAGTGGCAAAATTTTTTAAAAAATTTTTCATCAAAACTTTGTCCACAAAACCAGGATTTAATAAACAAAAAAACTCCCATTTGTCAGCTCAAGCCGCCAAAATTAAAATTACCTCCGATTTAAATAAAAATGTGACAATATTGCGTGAAATACTGGGAGGAAACAACGATATAAAATACCGTAAATTCCTGCTGGGGTTTGCGGAGAAAATTGAGGTTGCGGCCTTCTACGCCGATGGCATGGTCAATAAGTCTACCCTTAATAACGATATATTGAAACCCTTGATGCTGGAATCAAAAATAGCCGGGATAAAATTATCCGGAAATAACCTCCTGGAAATAATCAAGGAGCGGGTACTTACTTCCGCTGATATTAAAGAAACAAATTTAATAAGCGATTTGGTAGACGATATTCTCTATGGTAGTGTCGTATTGATTATTGACAGCCAAATTACTGCTCTATCTATTGATGTCAAGGAGTGGGATACCAGGAGCATCACTGAGCCTGAAAGTGAGGTGCTGGTTCGAGGTCCCCGGGAAGGCTTTAATGAAAACCTGCGGACCAACACCACCCTTCTTCGCCGTAAGCTCAGAAACCCGGATCTGGTAATGGAAAACATCACTATAGGCAGGATGACCCATACCAATATAACCATAACTTACATAAAGGGGCTTGCTGATCCACAGATAATCAACGAATTAAAGGTCCGCCTGTCGCGAATCGATATTGACGGGGTATTGGACAGCAATTACATAGAGGAATATATTGAAGACAACCCATATTCGCCCTTTCCCCAGGTGCTTCATACCGAACGCCCGGACCGGGTAGCCGCTTCCCTGTTGGAAGGAAGAGTGGCTATTTTAACTGACGGCACTCCTTTTGCCCTTGTAGTCCCTATTACTTTACCAGCTTTAATGCAATCCCCGGAGGACTATTATGAACGGTACTTTCTGGGAAGTGCCATTCGATTGTTAAGGTATTTTGCCTTTGCTGTCTCTTTGCTACTGCCCTCACTATATATTGCCATTACCACTTTTCACCAGGAAATGATACCTACCCGGCTGTTGATTACCCTGGTATCCACCAGAGAGGGAGTCCCCTTTCCCGCCATTATTGAAGCCATGTTGATGGAATTAACCTTCGAAGCCCTGCGTGAGGCGGGGATAAGGCTTCCCCGGGCGGTAGGCCAAGCGGTAAGTATCGTGGGCGCACTGGTTATCGGCCAGGCCGCAGTCCAGGCAGGAATAGTAGCCCCGATGATGGTAATTGTTGTAGCGCTTACCGGTATTGCCTCTTTTGTGAACCCGGCTTTTAATGTTGCCGTTACCATGCGCTTCCTTCGTTTTCCAATGATGCTGTTTGCCGCTACCCTGGGGCTTTTTGGAGTAATGACCGGGATACTGCTCATTTTAATCCATTTAGCCTGTTTACGTTCCTTCGGGATACCTTACCTGGAACCGTTTGCCCCCTTTTTACCGGAAGATATCAAAGACACTATTATCCGGGCACCTTTTTGGGCCATGGACCTGCGCCCAAAAGAGCATGGAAGGCTAAACATGCGCCGCCAGGCAAAAGGGCTAAAGCCGGCCCCGCCTAAGCCCGGTGGTAAAGGGGATGATAATAATTAAACACAAGGTAAGGAAAACAATAATAATTTTATTAATTTTTTCCCTGCTGCCCTTATCAACAGCCTGCTGGGACCAGAGAGAGGTAGAAGATATAGGAGTAGTTTTTGCCACCGGGATAGACTTAAACCCAGACGGGAAAATAAAGTTAATTGTCCAAACAATAAATCCTACTCCTATTGGCGGTACCGGCGGCAGCGGCGGTATTGCCGGCGTAGGTGCCCCCAGGCCATTCAGTAATTACAGCTATGAGAGCAATACTGTTTTGCATTCGATCAGGGAACTATCCCGGATTGTCCCCCGGCAGCTCTTTTTTGCCCACAACCAAATTATTATCGTTTCGGAAAAGTTTGCTGCCGAGAGAGGTATGGATGAAGTCTTGGATTTTTTCCTGCGAAACCCGCAAATCAGAAGGACAACCTGGTTGTTAATAGCCAAGGATGATCTGCCCTTAATCATGAATCAACCCGCCCAACTAATCGTGGGGCTGATTGAAGACAGGCATCTTAACTCAAAGTTTGCCATTCAGAGAATCGGTGACTTTGCTGAGAACCTTCACAGTAAAAAGGTTGGCTCTTACACTGCAATTTTGGAAAGAAGGCCAAATGAAGCCGTACCGTCGCAACCTGAAGCTGTATCCCCGGGAACCGGAAATGTATCAAGATATGAATTGATTATAAGTGGCACAGCAGTATTTAAAGGAGACAAAATGATTGGTGAGCTTAATGCCACCGAAAGCAGGGGGCTCCTTTGGGTTTTGGGGGAAGTAGACGGCGGGGCTATTGAGGTAAAAGACGAAGAGCAAAAAGAAAACATCCTTTCTTTAGAGATATTACGTTCAAAATCCCGGGTTAAACCGGAAATTATAGACGGGAACATATATTTTACCGTTGAAATACATGTTATCAGCAATGTTGCTGAATCTGCCACCGGCTTTAAATTAAGCCAAGCCAAAACCATTAAAAACCTGGAATCCCTGCAAAGCCAGGCTGTAAAAAGTGAAGTTACTGCCGTCTTAAATAAAGCACAAAAGGAATATAAGGTCGATATTTTTGATTTCAGCGGGGCGGTTTACCGGAAATACCCGGAGGTTTGGAAAACAATAGAAAAGGACTGGAATGAAATTTTCCCCAACATCCAAGTGAATGTCAAAGTCAAGTCCGTTATTAGGCGGACCGGTTTAGTAACTGAACCCTTGAAGGCACAAAAAGTATTAAGTAAAAGGAGGGTGCAGTAATGACTTTATTAGTAAGTCTTGTGTTTATAGCAATTATCGCTTTAGAACTTCCCAAATTGCTAAAACAAAAAAAATGGCGGGACATAGCCGTTTTTTCAGCCCTTTTGCTGATCGGCATGATTTACAGTTATGGCCAAATATTAGATTTGCCGCTGCCTAACCCTACAGATGCAATAGACGCAATTTTTGAGCCAATTTCCAAGTTTGTTAATAAAGCCTTGTCATAGCTGCAAAACAGCCACCAGCTTCCGTCTACTAGCTCTAGCTTATGAATATTACAGCATTTCTATTGGATGAATAATAACCAGTTATTGGCTTTCCCCGGCAAATTAGTTTTATGCCGCATAAAAACCTTCTATATAAGCAAAATATCTATTGTTAATTTTTATCTTCCACAGAAAGGCAGGCAAAAACAGTATGCAAAACAATATAAACCAGTCCCCAAAAGAATATCAAAAATTTGCCCAAGAACGGGAACCAAAGAGGCCGGTTGTCCGGAATTGTGTAATAGCCTTCCTGGTCGGCGGGTTTGTTTGCCTTTTGGGGCAGTTTATATCGGATTTCTTTCTGTGGAATTTTGATTTTACCGAAGAAACAGTGGGTAATCCAACTGTGGCAGCACTAATCATTATTTCAGTTATATTAACGTCTTTAGGAGTCTATGATTCAATAGCCCAGTGGGCCGGTGCAGGAACCGCAGTCCCGGTAACAGGGTTTGCCAATACCATAGCATCTGCGGCCATTGAACACAGGACAGAAGGATATGTTTTGGGCGTAGGGGGCAAAATGTTCAAATTGGCCGGCTCAGTAATAGTTTTCGGTGTTTTTTCAGCCTTTGTTGTGGCACTGCTGAAAACTATCTTTTCAATGCTGGGGGGAGCATAAATATGAAAAAAGGCATGCAAACTTGGGTATTTGACAATAAACCGGTAATAATATCTTCCGCAACCGTTGCCGGGCCACTGGAAGCCAAAGGGCCTATTGCCCAAGACTTTGACCGACTCTACAAAGATTCCTGGCTGGGACAGGACAGTTTTGAAAAAGCCGAGAGAAAAATGCTTGAAGATGCCTGCCAATTAGCTGTGCAAAAAGCAAATTTAAAAAACCGCGATATTCAATTTTTTCTCTGTGGTGATTTGTTAAACCAGATTATTTCAAGCGGTTTTACTGCAAGAACTATGGGAATCCCTTTCCTGGGCTTGTACGGGGCATGTTCCACCTCAATGGAAAGCCTGGCCTTAGGGGCATTGCTGGTGAGCAGCGGTTTTGGCAATAATGTCCTGTGTGGCACGGTAAGCCATAACTCAACTGCCGAAAAACAATACCGCTACCCAACCGAATACGGTGTTCAAAAACCCCCCACATCGCAATGTACAGTTACCGGAGCAGGAGTTGCCCTCTTGGCTTCCAACGGGCAAGGACCCCGGGTCACATCTGCCACCTTAGGTAAAATAGTTGATTTAGGCATGACCGACCCGAACAATATGGGAGGGGCCATGGCCCCGGCTGCAGTTGACACCATTATCACCCACCTGAATGATATGGGTATTAACGCCGGTTATTACGACCTTATTGCAACAGGAGACCTGGGCAAAATAGGCCATAAGATAGCAGTTGATCTTTTTAAAGAAAAGGGTGTGGAAATCCCGGACGGGAAGTTTGCAGATTGCGGTATGATGATTTACGACCTTAAAAAACAAACTGAAGTCCAATCCGGAGGAAGCGGTTGTGCTTGCTGTGCCACAGTAACCTTTGGCCATATCCTAAACAGGATAAAAAAAGGTGAACTCAAAAAAGTACTTATTGTTGCCACCGGTGCGCTGTTGTCGCCAATATCGTACCAGCAAAACGAAAGCATCCCCTGTATTGCCCATGCAGTAGCCATTGAAGGTGCTTAGCAATCTTCTTTTTGTTTGCCAATGATTTATTGTCTTTAACAAGGAGTGATTTTATTGGAAACATAGTTCTGGGCCTTTGTGGTTGGTGGGCTTATATGTGTTATAGGACAGTTGCTGCTGGATGTGGCAAAACTTACACCGGCCCATACCATGAGTCTCCTGGTGGTTATAGGTGCCGTATTGGGAGGCTTTGGCCTTTATGAACCGCTGATAAATTTTGCCGGGGCGGGTGCAACCGTGCCCATAACCAGTTTTGGCAACTCATTAGTACACGGCGCTCTTTCCGAAGCAGAAAACACAGGATTAATAGGCATTCTTACCGGTATTTTTGAAGTAACAAGCGCAGGTATTTCCTCGGCTATCATATTTGGTTTCCTGGCTTCTTTGTTCTTTAAACCCAAAAGTTAAACTCAAAACTATTGCAATTATAAGGGGGACCCTTATGTATAAACGGTTATTTGCCATTGCAGCCATTTCTTTTCTATTCTTTTCACCGGGTTGTTCAGCACAAAAATCCCCTATGCCAAAAAGCCCGGTGATACCCAATGAAATAGTAAAGGTTGAACCCGGGCTTGCCAAAAAAGCAAAAGAAACAGCCAAATCCATACCGGGTGTTGCAGACAGCACGGCTGTTGCTTATGATAAAAATGTCTCGGTAGGATTAAAAGTATCGGGCTTTGACCGCTTCCGCCTGGATTCAATTAAAAAAGAAGCGCACGACAAAATTAAATCGGACATCAACAATATCGAAGTCCACGTTACCACTGATAAAAAGCTATATAAACAATTACAGGAACTGGAACAGCAAATTAACGGGGAAAACCCTCCCCCGCCCGCTGAAGTGGCACAAAAGGTAGAAAAAATTAATGAACAGATGTAAGGTTGATGGGTATTTCTTTTGGGTCAGCTATAAGCTGTAAGCTATTAGCTATTAGCTGTTAGCCGTCAGCTATAAGCTATTAGCTGTATCTGCCATGAGGACGGTTATTTTGGCGGGTAAATGAAAACGGCGGCTGACCACAAGTCAGCCACCGCTGGAACTTCTCACATATGTGGGACCCTGTCCCGCAGCTCCGATACCTTACTGTCATTAAAACGATCAACGGTGCTTAAGTAGCCTGTTATGCGCCTTACCCTGCGAATCCGGGTAGAACCGCAAGCCGGGCATTCATCCTCATTGATCACCCCAAGCAAGTTGCAGTTGGTGCAAAAATCTACGGGATAATTGATTGCGCCATAACCCATATCATTTTCCACCATACACCTGATTATTGATTCTACAGCTTTAGGGTTATTAACCGGCGGGGAAGACATTTCTATATAACTTATATGGCCTGCATTGCAAAACTTATGAAAAGGCCCCTCAATACTGATTTTATCAAAACTGCTGATTGAATAGTTAACAGGGACATGGAATGAATTGGTATAATAATCTTTGTTGGTGACACCGGGAATAATTCCATATTCCCTGCGATCCAGCGCAACAAACCTGCCGCTTAACCCTTCCGCCGGTGTTGCCAAAAGAGTAAAGTTCAAATCATGCTGTTCACAGGCTTCGTCAACTCTTTTCCTCATATGTGAAACAATCTGCATTCCTATATCCCTTGACTCCTCGTCCTGGCCGTGGTGCTTGCCTGTTAAAGCCACCAGTGCTTCTGCCAAGCCTATAAACCCTACGGACAAGGTTCCATTTACAATTACCTGCTCAATGGTGTCATCGGGTTTAAGGCCCTCAGAGCCCAAATATAACCCCTGGCCCATTACAAAAGGCATGTCCTTAACTTTCAGCTTGGCTTGGACGGTAAAACGATGGAGCAATTGCCTTATGGAAAGGTCCATAATTTCATCAAGATACCTGTAAAACATTTTAATATTTCTTTCAGCCCGGATCGCCAGCCTAGGCAAATTTATTGTAGTAAAGGATAGATTTCCCCGGCCGTCGGTAACCTCAGGCCCCCGGCGATTAGCCATAACCCTGGTGCGGCAGCCCATATAGCTGACCTGATCACCATATTCTTTGTTAAAGGATGAATCCATAAAACTAAAGGTTGGGTTTAACCGCTTGGATGCAACCTTTATGGCCAATTGGAACAGATCGTAATTGGGATCTTCCGGGTTTAGGTTAACACCTTTTTTAACCCTGAAAATAATATTTGGGAAAATAGGGTTTTCACCATTGCCAAGACCGGCATCATAAGCTTTTAATAGGTTTCGTACTACCCTGCGGCCCGCCTCGGATGTTTCGGTCCCTATGTTAATGGAAGAAAAAGGAACCTGGGCCCCCGCCCTGCTATGCATGGAATTCAGGTTGTAAATTAAAGCCTCCATGGCCTGATATGCTTCAAAATCATCTACATTTTCTACATAAGGGGCCATATCCCGGTCAAAAAAGGCAAATGACTGGCCGCCATGCATATCATTTTGAGAACTTTGCAGTATAATTGCTGCCAAAGCTGTAGCAGAAGTAGGCCGTTTGGGGGATCTGATATACCCGTGGCCGGTGTTGAAACCTTCACTTAAAAGCTTGCCTAAAGGAATTTGAATACAGGTGAGGGTTTTTCCATAGAAATCCAGGTCATGGATGTGTATGTCCCCCCTTATATGGGCCTGGGACATTTCCTCGGGAATCAATCTGGTCAGATAAAACTTTTTACTTGCTGCACTGGCTATCTGCAGCATTTTAGCTGAAGGAGAATTACTTATATTGGCATTTTCACGGTTAGTTTCCTTCATAATCTCTTCAACAGCGTCCATCAGGTCGCTTTTTGCTTCCCGGATCCGGGTCCGCCTGTCCCGGTACAATATATAAGCTTTGGCAGTACGTGCGTGCCCGGCCTCAATAAGCACTTTCTCCACTATATCCTGAACGTCTTCCACCCCAAAGGTGTTGCCGTTATATTCCTTTTTCAATCTCTTTAAAACATCCAGAGTCAACTCCATGGCAGTCTGCCGGTCCTCGCCGCCGACTGCCTTAGCTGCTTTAAAGATAGCATCGGTTATCTTGGTTTCATCAAAAGGTACTTCCCGCCCGTCTCTTTTTTTGATTACCTCAAACAATGTGCAGCCTCCTTTATTTATAATTCAATTCAATAAACGCCGCGTTAACTTTAACATGTGTTACTCATCATTATTGCGTTTATTAACATCATTCATTAATTTTTCAATTTCACCAAGAAAACCGCATACATCATGAAACTCCCGGTATACTGAAGCAAACCGCACATAAGCAACCTCATCAATGTGGCGCAGGTGTTCCATTACTTTTTCTCCAATTTCCTTGGTGCTTATTTCAGTATCTGCCGTATTGCGCAATTCTCTTTCAATTGTATTGACCGTTGCTTCCAATTTTTCCATGGAAACAGGCCTTTTCTGGCAAGCTTTAGCCAAACCTTTGATTAATTTTTTGTGATCAAAGGGTTCGCGGCGGCCATCTTTTTTAACAACCATTAAAGGCAATTCATCTACTCTCTCATAAGTTGTAAAACGCCGGCCGCAATTTATGCACTCTCTTCTTCTGCGGATGGAATTGCCGTCTTCTGCCGGCCTGGAATCAAGGACTCTGCTGTCAATAAAGCCGCAATACTGGCATCTCAATAATAAACACCTCTAATAATATTTTTAGGAAAACCCATTATATTGTATAAACAGTATAATCATTATACTATATATTGACCAAATTGCAAAAATAGAAAATCGTGCCAACAAGCAAAAAGAGAGAGCTATTTTACTCTCTCGGGCTATTTTTATGTTTTTCGTTTATTATTAAATTATTTTATAGAAAATAATAGCTACCAGCGTTCCCTGTTGGGGTAGTAATACTCTAAACCGTTATCCTGGCCCGGGCTAAGCTCAACCAAAATAACATCGACACCAATTCTGACTATTTTCTCCCATGGAATAACAATCTCGTTATTTTTTCCCCAGAAGCCCATTATCCTCCCGCCACCATAGGCAGGCATAATAATTGCGTTAATCCGCCCCTGTTCCAGATCTATATCGATGTCCTTTATGGGCCCAAGGCGCCTTCCGTCAGCAACATTTATTACTTCCCTCAATCTTAAATCTGAAATTTTTACCATTTCCTGGGCACCTCCTATAATACATTATGTATATGCTTTATTTCCGGAGGTTAGAAGCAGGAAATGGCAAAAATAACCTTTTTATAAAAAAGTTGTCCCAAATTATATCCGGGACAACCTCCTTGTATTTAGAAACTTACCACCTGTGCATTTTTACAAGTATTTCTTCATATGATTGAGGGCCGCCTTTTCCAACCGGGAAACCTGGGCTTGGGAAATACCTATTTCCTCTGCTACTTCCATCTGGGTTTTACCTTCATAAAAACGAAGAGTCAAAATATGTTTCTCCCGTTCGCTAAGCCTTCTGATAGCATCTCTTAAAGCAATACCTTCAAGCCAAGTTTGATCCAGGCTCTTTTCATCACTTATTTGATCCATAACAAATATTGGATCTCCACCGTCATGGTATATGGGTTCAAAAAGAGACACCGGTTCCTGTATGGCATCCAGGGCAAAAACAACCTCTTCCCTGGGCATCTTTAATTCTTTGGCTATTTCATTAATAGAAGGCTCCCTGGAATACTTGTTTACTAATGTATCCCTGACCTGCAGGGCCTTGTAAGCAACATCCCGCAGTGAACGGCTGACCCTGATTGGGTTGTTGTCCCTCAGGTACCTTCTTATTTCACCGATAATCATTGGAACTGCATAGGTTGAAAATTTGACGTTTTGGGAAAGATCAAAATTGTCGATGGCCTTCATTAAACCGATACATCCCACCTGAAACAAGTCATCGACATATTCACCGCGGTTTGTAAACCGTTGGATAACACTTAGAACAAGTCTGAGATTTCCATTAATCAATTTGTTTCTTGCACTGGTATCCCCTTTATGCATGGACTCAAACAAGGAACGCATTTGAGCTCCGGTTAATACAGGGAGTTTCGAAGTGTTTACACCGCAGATCTCCACCTTGTTGACAAGCATTGGCGGCTCCACCCCTATCCTATTAATAAGCAGCTGCTTAAACTCATTATTGCCTCCCCATTTCCGCTTTATACATATACCAGCCTCCATCATCACTGCCAAAAAAAGACAAGGCACCGGCCAAAAAGCCGTATGCCTTGTCAATAAGGGATATAAGCAATTATTCCATGCGGTGAATTTCTTTTTTTAATCTCTTAATAATTCTTTTTTCCAACCTTGATATGTATGATTGTGATATACCCAACAAATCCGCAACTTCTTTCTGGGTTTTCTCAGAACCGTTATTTAGCCCGAACCTCAACTCCATGATTTTCCTCTCCCGCCCGGTAAGCCTTTGCAGTGCAAGATGCAAAAGCTTTTTGTCCACTTCTTCCTCAATATACTTGTATATAACATCATTTTCGGTACCCAGCACATCGGAAAGCAATAGTTCATTGCCGTCCCAGTCAATATTCAAAGGCTCATCAAAAGATACTTCCGTTCTTGTCTTGTTATTGCGGCGCAAGTACATTAATATTTCATTTTCAATACAGCGGGAGGCATAAGTTGCAAGTTTTATTTTTTTAGCCGGATCAAATGTGTTTACCGCTTTAATCAACCCTATGGTGCCAATGGATACCAAATCCTCTATACCTACTCCGGTACTTTCAAATTTTCTGGCAATATATACCACCAAACGCAAATTTCTTTCAATAAGAATACTCCGTACCGCATAATCACCAGATTCCAACTTGTTTATAAGGAATATCTCTTCATCATTGGAAAGCGGGGGAGGCAAGGCCTCACTACTGCCAACATAATAAATCTCCTGCCTTTCACCCAGGAAACGGAACAGTTTTATCAGGGTAAGACGAAGAATTAGCCTCAGCTTCCAGACTTTAAGCATTGATATTCCTCCCTAAACCAAGTTGTATAAGGCTTTAGAAGCTTTCTATGCGGGTATTGCATTATCCAACATAGAAGGATTTATGATAGCGTTATAATCATGGCCTGCATCAAGTATCCTGCCATGAATACAAACCACGACTTTCTCAACCTCCTGTACTTTGCTGTCTTTGACAAATACCACCTTATCCGGCTTTATCCCCAACAGCAAACCTCTTTCACTACCAAGAGACTGAAAAAGTATTAGCCTCAATCTTCCAGCCCACTCAGTACCGGCCATCTCCTCAATTACTTTAATTGCATCTTTACAACAATCATTGTTTTTCATAGAAACCGGCAGTACTTCCTTGATTGCATCATGCTCCACAACCAAAACCGGATCCCCGGTTACCGGGTCGCACAAACTGCTGCCGGTATCCAATAATCCTTTAAGAGAAATGCTTTTCCCATTTAGATATATGGTAATTGGTATTTTTGCAGCCTCCAGCCTGTGCCTGCTTTTCAAGTACTTTGGCAGCAGTTCAACCCCAATCCATATCAATACCAGCGCGAAAATTAAGCCCGGCAATAAAAAGCGATTAACTATCGTTATATAGGAGCCTATACTATCGACACCCATACCCCTGTTTAAAAGTTGTGAAAAACCTATTACGCTACCACCGGCCATAAAAGAAATCAGGTAAAAAAAACAAAGGCAGCGTATAAATCTTCTCGGCGGCAGCGGTAAAAACACTATTGCCAACATAATAAGGGAAACCAAAATTTTAATAAAAAAAGAAAACAGCCAGTCAAAACCCGGTATAAATAATAAAAGGGAATATGCAGCACCTGCACCGGCTCCTAACAGCAGCCTTGGTTTTTTTACTTTTACTTGCCCAAATCTGCCCGATGCCCATAAAATTAACCCGTTAACCAACAAATTGCCAACGAATACCTTGTCCAGGTAAACTACTGTGGTGTTCATTATTGGGCCTCCGGTAATAAGAGCTTTTAACCAGTATATGGTTCATATCCCTGTTATATGACAACTAACTAATCCAAGGACTAATCCCGGTAACCTAAATACCATGTAAAGCCTTAAAAATCATTATACACTTTTTATCTGGAAATAAATGTAATTGTATGTAGGGAAGTACATTTTTTTTGGCGGGGAATTCGACAATTCTGCTCATAACTGCCTCAAATGCATTTCTTCTGGGACATAATTCAGAAGCCAGCAGTCAGAATCCAGATTACAAAGGGCTGCCAACAACCAAAGTTCACCCCCTGAGCTGGCAGCAAGTGCAATAATTTTTCAAAAAAAAGGAGATTGATGTATAAACATTCAATCTCCCATCATTATCTATCTATCTTCTGAATCCTGAATTCTAACTGCTGTACCTGCTCTCGTGTTTTGCCCTCAAGCCCTACCTTCTCCTTAAGAAGGCCGGTATATCCAAATCATCACTGCCACTAAAGGACTTTAACTCTATATCCGGTTTTACAATTCTATCTTTACGGACGGTTTTGGGCTCAAATCCGGTGGCTATTACCGTCACCCTGACTTCTTCCTCCATTCTTTCATCAATGACGGCGCCAAAAATAATATTTGCCTCGGGATCTGCAGCTTGGGCAATTATTTCAGCGGCTTCGTTGACTTCAAACAAGCCTAAAGATGAACCTCCGGTAATATTTAGAAGCACCCCTCTGGCACCCTCTATTGAAGTTTCCAGCAAAGGGCTTGATATAGCCATGCTGGCCGCCTCGGTTGCCCTATTCTCACCACTGGCAACACCGATTCCCATAAGAGCCGAACCGGTATCTCTCATAATTGTTTTAACATCGGCAAAATCCAGGTTAATAAGGCCGGGCACCGCTATTAAATCAGAAATACCTTGGACACCCTGGCGCAGCACATCATCGGCTATCCTGAAAGCTTCAACTATTGAAGTGTGTTTGTCAATAACCTGGAGCAATCTATCGTTAGGAATGGTGATTAAAGTGTCAACCTTTGATCTGAGGTTTTGTATGCCGGCTTCTGCCTGGGCCCAACGCTTCCGCCCTTCAAAGGTAAAAGGTTTGGTGACTACCCCAACAGTTAAGGCACCCAACTCTTTGGCTACTTCTGCCACCAAGGGAGCCGCCCCGGTACCGGTTCCGCCACCCATCCCGGCAGTGACAAAAACCATATCGGCGCCTTTTAACCCGTTTATTATTTCTTCCCGGCTCTCTTCAGCGGCCTTTTGCCCTATTTCCGGATTGGCACCGGCCCCAAGTCCTTTGGTAAGTTTTTCACCAATTTGTATTTTGACATCGGAGTTTGATAATTGAAGAGCCTGATAATCTGTGTTTACAGAAATAAACTCAACACCTTTAAGGCCGGCACTAATCATCCTGTTAACTGCATTATTACCCCCGCCACCTACTCCGATAACCTTTATAGCTGCCAATTGTTCACCATTAAATCCATAATCAGACATCCACATTATCCTCCCTCATAATTGTTAAACAAGTATAACTTTTCACAAATAACTGTGCTTGACCTTTTACCGTAAAAATTAACCCGAACCACTGAAAATTTTTTTCAACCTGCTTAACATACCGTCATACTGCAGTTCTTCAGCTTTATATGTATCTAACAAAAGGTGTTTTAATAACCCTACTGCTCCTGCGATATTTATTGTTTCATGATGTGCTTCTTGCGGGAGCCCGGTTGAGCCCAGTTTGGCCTCTACACCTAAATATTCCTTAATAAAAGGGATCAACCCCTTCAACCTGCTGCCCCCTCCGGTCAAGACATAACCCCCTGTAATATCAAGGCTTCCATTTTGCTTTATAACCGAAGCACTTATTAACTCCAGCAATTCAGTAATTCGCGCTTCAACCACCTTGGCCGCTATATTAACAGGAACCTGGTTATAACCTGACCCGCTAATACGGGGGACGGTAACTTTTTGCGGTATTCCGGTCATGCCGTAGTCATTTTCAACAGAACACAGGCCAATATTTAATTTTACTTCTTCGGCTCCAGGTAATGTAGTTCTTAGACATATTGCCATATCACTGGTAATATGATCACTGCCTACAGGAATAGTATCAAAAGAAACCGGGAAGCCATGATTGTATACTACAACATTGGTAGACGGCCCGCCTATATCAATTAAAACAATCCCCAGTTTCTTCTGCACATTATTCAGCAATAATTCACCGGAAGCCAGTGTCGACGGAATTACAGCTGCCACTTTCAGCCCAATGCTTTCTACTAATCCAATTAATTGTTCAACCAATTGCTTATCAGCGGTTACCAATATTGCTTCGGCCTCCAGCCTGGTGCAATTCAATCCCAGTGGGCTGCCATCTACAGGAATGCCATCGGCATAATATGCGGTTGGAATCACATGAATTATTTTCTGACCTATGGGGGAAGCTGAATCCAACCCTCTGCGTATAAGCCGCTCTACATCATTTTGTGAAACACGCCTTTTTAGTATATTGCAATGGTAGTTTTTGCGGTAAAGCTCAACAGTATGGCCCGGGATTCCTATGCAAAGCGAGCTAATTTTTGATCCTGACAGTTCTTCAACTTTTGCAATTATTTCTTTGAGCGAACTTAAAAAGGCGGCCGGATCACTTATAAACCCCTTACGGAACCCCATAATACCAGTTGCTGCAATTTTAAATTCGTTTAACTTCAAATCAGCCCGTTGTATTGGGCCCTCCCTAAACTCTTCCAGGGCGTTTAAGTTAAAAGAACTTGTCAACTCAGTAACGGCAGCTACAAGATGATTGGAACGGATATCAAGGCTGGCTAAAGCTTCCATACCATGGCCCTTCCTAATATATTTAATTTTCGCATGAAACTGTTTTCTTAAACTGTAAAATTCAACATATTTGGCAATTTCCCTTTTACTTGTCTGGAATTATTTTTTTAACAATTGCCTGCGAATAATGGCCAAATTTTGAAATAATCTTACGCCAAATGCCACTACGGCAGCGAGATACAAATCTATACCCAATCTCTCCCCAATAAAGGCTAATCCTGCCGCTAACAAAGCGTTGCTAAAAAAACCGGTTAAGAAAACTTGATTATCATAATTGTCTTCCATTGCTGCTCTGATCCCACCAAAAACTGAATCCAGGGCTGCCAACACCGCCACCGACATATATTTTGCATATGCCTGGGGAATCACAAAAGGCAATTTAAGTCCAACAATTATTCCTATTGCCAGGCCTACAATTGCCAGCCATATTCCCTTCCACATATTAACCATCCTTTCGAACAGCCTTAACATAATTAAATTTCAAATTTTTATTGTAAGCCGGTATTGTTATATTGTCTTTTTCTTTTAAGCTGATGATCATACCTAAGTCCCTGAAATAATCCAATAAACCATTATTTATTTCCAGTGCGCTTTTTAATTTTTCATGGTTGCCTATGGCGGCTACCCGAAAGGGTGGATGAATCCGCTCCAAGTTAATATTGATAAATGATCCTGCCAACCGTATTTCGCTGATCGATATAAGCCTTTGATTATTTATGGCTATAGCCTCCGCACCGGCAATCTTCAGTTCGTTGGCCAGCCTAAGCAAGTCTTCATCACGAATAATTGAAACACTGTTGTTGGGGGAGGGCGGGTTTTCCAAAACTATTTCAATGCCGGGGCCTGTTAATGGCACCAACCCCGCACTTATCCGGCCTTTCTTATATTCATCTGTTATAGCTTCCTGGGCTTCGAAAATACCCTTTTTTGCCTGCTCCAGTTTACTTTCAAGATCTTGAATTTCCTGGTCAATTTTAACAGTATCTTTTTCCAGCCTGCTTATCTCCAG